>WBXK01000134.1 GCA_008933055.1 Verrucomicrobiota bacterium
CAGAGTTGACCGGTTACCATAGTTATTTAGTTCTAGGTTTGCCCGCACGTAAAACCCTCAGCGTGAAGCCGCGTCCATTTTCAAAGGATTCCACCTTTGCTTCGACTTCCAGCACGGGATAGCGCACGGTGGCCAGTCCATAGTTCTTGTAGGTCTGGGCAAACAGTTCGGTCTCCACGATGCCGGTCCAGTCCGCCAGCGTCATGAACTTCATCGGTTCACCCGTGATCTGGTGATGCGTGCGTTGTTCCACTACCAACCCGCATGCCACTACGGTTTCGCCAACGAATTCTCCAAGCCGTGAAACAGGACAATACGAATCCCAAGCGACATCCGAATGCAGTTCCAGCGGATGCCCGCTCACCGGATAGCCGAACAATTCCGTCTCGGACTCTAAGCGTTCCCGGCGGGTCGGCTCGCAGAGCAACGCCGGGTTCGCAACAAAGAACTCAGCAACCGGATTATTTCCCGCCTCAAAATCAAACTCCAGATTCGTGCTGGTCGTGGTGGTTTTACGGAGTTGTTGGGCCGCCCAAAACTGTCTGGTCCGGGACTCGCCAAACTCATCAAAGCCACCCGCCCGAATCATCGCCTCCAATTCCTCCGCTGCTGGATTCACGCGGCGATGGAAGTCAGCCAGCGAAAGGAATACACCGCGCTCGCGCTGTGCGATCAATCGTTTGATGATTCTCTCACTGAGTCCCTTGGTTCGCGTGAGTGGCACCCGGATGGCATTGCCGTGCGCTACAAACTGCGGGCCAGGTTCATTCACCGTAGGCGGAAGGAAATGTAATCTGAGCCGATAGCTTTCGAGCACGTACACGAGTGGGTCGTAAAAGCCTTTGCCGTTGGTCAGTACTGCGGCCATGAACTCCGACGGGTAGTTCCGTTTAAGCCACGCGGATTGGTAGGCTTCGACGCCGTAAGCCGTGGAGTGTGCTTTGCAAAATGCGTAACCCGCAAAGCCCGCCACTAACCCCCACACTTCGACGATCTTCTCGTCCACGTGCCCGCGCGACTTGGCGGACGTGAAGAATTCCAAGCGGATTTCCTCGATCACTTTACGCTTCTGTTTGTTCAACGCCCTGCGAAGAACATCAGCTCTCCCCGGTGGCAGGCCTGCAAAGGCCTCGCAGATTTGAAGGATATGCTCCTCGTAAACCACCAATCCGAACGCATCGCGCAACACGGGTTCAAGGGAAGGGTGGGGATAGGTGATAGGCTCAAGCCCCTGATAGCGCCGTGTGAACGCCAGTTTCTTGCCCTCGTTGGCGGCCCCGGGGCGGATGACGCTGACGATAGCGATGAGCGTATCAATGTCGCGCACGTTGGTTTGGCGGCACAGGCTCGTCATTGCCGGGCTTTCAATGTGATGCACCGCTCGCGCGCCGCCGGAAATCAGTTCCCAAACCTGCGGGTCTTGCCACGGCTCAAGCGCATTCAAGTCCACAGTGATACCGCGCTTCGCCAGTGACATTTTCACATCGCGCATCGCCGCCAGCCCGCCTTGAGCGAGCACGTCCACCTTCACCAAGCCAATGGCCTCCACCGCGTCCATGTCAAAGTGCGTCGTGGGATAACCTTTGTTGGAAATGAACGTCGGCGTCAGTTCATGAATCGACTGGCGAGAGAGCACGACGCCGCAGGGGTGCATCTTTGGGTTGCGAGGCATCCCATCGAGAAATTCCGCCATGTCGAGCGCAGTCTTGAAAGGCTCTTCGTTCAAGGGCAAGTCGCGATTCTCGGGACTCGCGGCGAGCAGGTCGCGTAACTTTGGGCCGCTGATTGGCGTGTGTTCGTCTGCCACCCAACCGCTGCCAAAGCTCCACGGAAAATGCGCGGTGAAGCGTCGCACCTCGCGCTCTGCCATGCCGAGGACTTTGGCAACATCCGCAAACGCGCTCTTGGCTTGGAACGTGGAGAACCCACCCACCACGGCGCAATGCTTCCTGCCGTATTTGGCAAAGATGAGGTCGACCACATCGTCTTTGCGGTCGTGGGGGAAATCAATGTCAATGTCCGGCAGTTTATTGAGCGCCATGCGCTCCTCGTTCAGAAACCGACGGAAGTAGAGGCCGAACCGGATAGGGCAGACATCGGAGATGCAGAGGCAGTAACAAACGAGCGAATCCGCTGCGCTGCCACGCGTAATCCATTCGATGCCGTGCGCGCGGCAATCTTGCAGAATGCTCCAGACAACGAGAAAGTATTCTTCGTAGCCGACGGCAATGATCATCTGCAACTCAGTGGCGAGTTGATGGTTGATGGTTGAGAGTTGAGAGGCGGGGTAGCGCCGTCGGGCGCCGGCCATGACGAGCTGGTGCAGGAACTCGCGCGGAGTTGAACCCTCCGGGGGCACGAACGCGGGGAACTGCGGTTTGCCGAAAGGGATTTCAAAGTGACACCGCTCGGCGATTTCTTGAGAGTGCGCTAGCCATTCCGGGTGGCCTTTGCAGGCGGCCACCATTTCCGAAGGAGTGCGGAAATGAAGTTTCCCATCCAACTTCTTGGCCGGATGTTCCTGCCGAAGCAGCGTCAACGTACGGATGGATTGCACGATGTCGTATTTCATCCGGTCGTCAGGTTGCGAGTAGTGGATCACAGGACAAGCGACGACCGGCAAGCTGCCGGGGGCGATATGCTTCGTAGCTAATTGATAAAAACGACCTGAAAATTTCTCAGCGAGTCGCACGTCGGAACTCACGGCAATCAAACCATCCGTGAATCCGTCCAGACGAACCGACAACATAGCCTTTCGCTGCTGGGTCGCAACCGCACCTTCATCGTCATTCTGCTCCGCTCGTTGCGACAGCAGTCGATTGAGGTTGTGATAGCCGCGAGCCGATTCGACATAGAGCAACAGCGGATGTTGTCCTTGGTGGCCGTCAGCAAGGACGAGTTCCGTGCCGAAGATGGGTTTGATGCCGGCACGCTGCGCTGTTTGCGCAAACTCGACCGCGCCATGCAAGTTGCCAAGATCGGTCAGGCCGACTGACGCCATGCCGTTCATTTTCGCGAGGCTAACGATGGTGGAAGGCGAAAGCGTTGAGTCGAGGAAGGTGTAGTGACTGCGAACACGGAGCGGAACATAAGTCGTTGCTCTCGGTTGTGGCATCGTTCGCTTTACCAAGAACTGGATTTTAGCGGGTGGTTTCTGCTTCTCGGCGACAATATCGCGAGGAGCATCGCGCAAGCGCAGGTCATGGCCGCGCATGATCACCGGCCAACCCTTATCCCGGCGGAGGTTGTCCAAGACGGCGGCCAAGCGTTCGTGCGCTTCGTGATTGCGAGCGTTAGCCTCCAGTGGCAACTCGCTACGGAATACGCCCTGATACACATTCGACAACTTAAGCGATACCATGCGCAGACTAACACGACGTTGCCACGCTTCTCGTAGCAGCCCGCGAAGGCGGCCATAGACATCGGTTTCCAAGTCTGTTGGTTCGCGCAGACTTTCGGCCCGTTGGTTTTCGTCCCGGTCGTTGTAACGCACCTTCACCGTCAATGTCCGCACGCTCCGGCCTTCCTCGCGCACATCGGCAAAGAGTTGGTCGGCCATGCGTCGAAGAACGGCTTCGACATATTCCTCATCGGTCACGTCCGCGTTGAAGGTCTCCTGTTTGCTGTAAGACTTCTGAGGTTCGCTCGCCGGAATCAGGGGACGCTCGTCAATGCCATTGGCAAACTGGCGCAATACTGGCGCTTGATTTCCAATTATCAGCGCCAGCATATCTATCGGCGTCGCGGCGATCTGGCCGATCGCGGCAAGACCTGCCGCATTCAACCGTACCGCGGTTTTTGGCCCGATGCCTGGCAGCCAACGATTGGGTAAGGTATGAAGGAATTGCTTTTCCTCGCCGGTCGGCACGGATTGAAATGCGGCAGGTTTGTTCAGCTTGGAAGCGATTTGGCTGATGAGCTTATTGGAAGCCACGCCTTCGCTGACGGTGATCTTCAACGATTGCCGGATGGCTCTGCTGATGATCTGCGCGATTTCAAGCGATGGTTTAGTCCGGTTGGCAGTGATGTCGAAGTAACCTTCATCAATGGAAGTCTGCTCTACGTTCGGTGTGAAATCGTAAGCGAAGCTGAACATCCGCTTTGAAAAGACTTCGTATCGCTCGTAATCACCGGGTAACACGATGAGCTTGGGGCAAAGCTTCCGGGCGCGCGCGGTCGGCATCGGTGTGTAGATGCCGAACTTGCGAGCTTCGTAAGACGCAGAAGCAATGATGCCCCGACTCTCACCGCCTACCGCGATGGGTTTGCCACGCAGTCGTGCGTCCGCCGATTGCTCCACCGAGGCGAAGAAGGCGTCGGCGTCGAGATGAACGATCTTGCGCATACGCCGGGACATGTCAGAGGGCATGGGAGAAAAACTGTCCGCCCCCTAATTTGGAGCGCGGCGAATGAGCGCCTTGAACACGCCCTGAATGGTCAACTCCTGCGCCGGGATCAGATCGGGATACTTCGGATTCTCAGCGCGCAAATACGGTTTGCCACCTTTTAATAGGAATGTTTTCAATGTGCTTGCGCCATCAATGTAGGCGGCGACGATTTGACCACTGCGCGGTTCGTGTCCAAACTCCAAAATCACGATGTCGCCGTCACAGATATTTTTACCGATCATGGAATCACCCGAGACCCGGAGGGCGAAGGCATTGCGCAGGGGTTTCGTGGATTTGAATCCTATGCTCTCTATATCTACGGAGACGCAGCCCTCCGCGTCCTGCTCGCGCGCTTGTGGAACGCCTGCCGGGATTGAACCGAACAACGGGATGTCAACAATGCGGCTGCGGAGCTTGGCGAACGGGGAAATGAGGCGGAGCGAGCGTGCCTTGCCGGGTTCAGATTCAAGAAAACCTTTTCGCTTCAACGCATCGAGATGATCGGCAGCCGCGCGGGAACTTTGGAAACCGAAATGCGCCGCGACCTCGCGCAATGTCGGAATCAATCCTTCTGCCCGTTGTCGTGATTGCACGAATTCCAACACTTGCCGTTGGCGCTTGGTCAACTCAGTCATAAGCTACTCGTATGAGTAGTAGTTAAGCGTCCACCTGTCAATCTACATCTGGCTCAATCAGCGCTTCGATTGTCCCCAGCGCATTACCCTCAAGCCGATTGTTCACGAAAACGAAGGTTTTTCGGTCGGGAGACTTCTTGTTTTCCACGATCAACGCCTTCCCCGCCGCCCGCGCATCCGGGTAGGGCTCTTTCACAGACTTGTAAGGCGCGAACGCTGATACGGCTTGCTCGTATTTGCGGCCCGGTTTTAAAAGGAAGCGGGCAGCGACAAGTTTTGGATTGGTGCGACTGTCAGGCAGCGCCATCTGTTCGCCCACTGGTGGCATGGCGTCCCAAGAATTAAACACATGCGTGACTCCGTGTCGGGCGAGGCAAGCGAAGTATTCTGGGGCGAGCCAGTTTTTGTTCCGCATCTCGATCGCGTAGGGCCAACCTTTCGGCAACTTGCCAAGGAACACGTCGAGGTCCGCGACGAAATTGCGCCCTTGCTCATAATCGCTTGGCCAGAATCGGGAGAACTCGAACATGAGGACACCGGTTTTAGATCGAATTTCCTCGCACGGCTTGAGGAATGCGGTCGTGAATAATTCCGCATTCAGAAAGTCACGATTGAGCTGTCCGGCCTTCGCGCCGTGTCGGGCATGGTTGGGATATTTCTTGATCGTGATTTCATCCGTAACCTTCAGACCAAAGCGAAAGTCATCGGGCACTTGGTCCGCCAATCCTTGTAAATACTCGATGCGAGGGAAGGTATAGTAGGCTGCATCAATGCAAACGGTTTTGAAGACTTCCGCATATTCTACCAAGCATTCACGCTCGAACCGTTTCGCCGCAACCTTGCCGCGATATTCGTAGCGTACGGACGTATACAACGAACCAAGCCACCCTTCGTATTTCCAACTCGATGTGCCGATAAAAACATTTCGAGCCGCCAGCCGAGCGACTTCTTCTTTCATCCGTTCACGGTCGAAAGCCATGGCGAAATGCTGATGCGTTTCCGAGCCGATGTCAAAGCCATGTCCCTCGCAATGGGGACTATGGGGATGTGAGGTGTAGAGTAGGTTGTTCTCAGATTTGGCGCTGCGTTCTCAGTGCCGTGTGTGTGTAAAGGCCGGACCTGTTGTCCGGCCTTTCATTTTTTCTGCCTCACACGGTAGATTTTTTACCCGCACATTGAACAATGGCGTGGATCACCCGCGACGGAGTAAAGATACTCCAGACGTTTGAGTGGCCCTTGGAGCAGGTCTTTGGTTGGGTGCTTTTGAAACTCACAACGACCTTGGCCTCCGACGCGGTGATGGTGCGATTATTTTTTAGGAGAGGAGTTTCAGTGTAAAGGTCGTAGATGGTCCTACAGGGTTGAGTGGGCAAGGTCCAGAGTGGTTGGAGCTGCACATCAAGGATGCTGTAGTGGAAAGCGCCCCCTACGCGGCAAGGATTGCGATGGCTTCATTGGTAAGAAGACTTTGACTTTGGAGCTGCGCGTTCTATAGTATTGGTAGATGAATATATCTGAACTATCGGCAAGCAACCTAAGACAAGCGGCCACTCTCAAAGAACGGATTGAGCAGTTGCAAATGGAGCTGAATAGCATCCTAGGAACAGCCACCATAGCCCCTGTGGCCAATCAGAAGCCACAAGGGATGAGTCCGGCGGCGAAAGCCAAGCTGTCAGCCAAATTGAAGGAGGTCTGGGCCAAGCGGAAAGCTGCGAAGCAAGCGGCGACTACCTTCGAGGTTGCACAACCCAAGAGCAAGTTGAGTTCGTCGGCGAAAGCCAACTTATCGGCCAAGTTGAAGGAGGTCTGGGCCAAGCGGAAAGCTGCGAAGCAAGCGGCGACTACCGTCAAGGTGGGACGACCCAAAAGCAAGTAGAGTCCGGCTGCCGAGGCGAGATCCTTTCGTCAAAGCTCAAGGCTTATTGGTCAAAAAAACGACGCGAAGAAGTGACCTGAGTAGCCCTAGAACATTTTGTGTAAAGGCCGGACCCGTTGTCCGGCCTTTAGTTCATACGGAAGCCGCGGGGAAGTGAATGGACAAAACGGAGGCTTGTTTCCTTGTGCTGAGTCGAGCGATCGCTAATCAGTGGGGAGTATATCA
>WBXK01000135.1 GCA_008933055.1 Verrucomicrobiota bacterium
AGACGATTAAAGGCTGTCGCCACTGTTTCTGCAATCTGATTCTTGAGATTTGAGTGAATTCGTGGAGAGTGAATCAGAACGAGGAGAAGTTCCGGCATTTGCCCACGAATTTATGCTCGTGTTAGTCACCCATTGAAAACAAAAATCTTCCCAGGATGATTCAAAATTTATGGGCAGTTTTTGCTGAACTGATCCGCACGCCGTTCCAACACATGGAACTGATTTGGGGCATCGTGCCGCTTTACTTAGGGCTGCTTCTCAGTGAGATGACTTCGTCGAAAGCCAGTTATCGCACCGCCATTCAGACCGGCTTCAGCTTTCTTTGGGCGGGCGCGCAATGGATTTATCCCTACGACAAATTCCACGGCATCACTGATGTAAAACTCAATTCTATGTCGCCAATCAACCTAGCAGTGACTTCGCTCGTGCTCGTGTTCGGTTTAATGGCCCTCGTCAGCGGATTGATGAAACGTTTCCCACGATACGGCCGCTTCCTCGGCTACACGCGTTTCTCGAATTATTTCATGATCGCCATCTTTCCCATGCAAAGCCCCATTCAAGCGTATCAACTCTCGTGGACATGGGATCGACTGGCAGCGATTGGGCTCTTCGCGGTCCCAATCTGGCTAGCGTTGCATTACGGACTCATGCCAATGCGGAATCAGAAATAGCTAGAAGAAAACAGAATGTTTTCCCCACATCCATTTGAAGCTTTACGAGCTCCTTATAGACAGCTCTTGGTTGGCCAGTTGCTTCAATCCCTGTAAAATTTCAACCTGTTGCCGCCAACCCAGTTGCCGCAATCGTGAGTTGTCCGCCACCACATAGCCAAGTGGGTCGATCTCTGGCGGTGAAATTTCTTCAACGAGTTCAGGTCGTCCAACGAGTGCAGCAGCAGCATCGGCGATTTGGCGCACCGAAACACCAACACCTGTGCCCCAGTTAATCGTGCCTTGGAACTTCTTTTCCACCGTCAGCAAAATCGCCGCCGCGAGATCGTCGATGTAGATGTAGTCCTTAGTGCTGTGTGGGGTTTTCAGCACCAATTTTTCGCCGCGACGGAATTTTTGAATGAGTGAGCTGCACAAACGTGCCGGATGTTCGCCCACGCCGTACGGATAAAACACGCGACCCCAGCAGAAGTGCGAACCATCCTTGCGCGCCTCGGCTTCGAGAGTTTCACGCAGTGTGTTTTTACAGCGGGAGTAAAGTGTGGTGGGGTCAACCGGGGTGCGGCCTTCGTTCAGCGGCGCGTTGGTGATCTTGTATTCGATGCAGGTACCGACGCCGACGAATTGGCCCATGCCAATCCCCTTCAAGCGTCGCGTGAGATTCAAGCCCCATTCCAGATGCTTTTCGTTCTCTGGAGACTCCAGATAAACGCCCGGCGTCGCGATCCAAGCGAAGTGAATGCACGCATCTGGCCTGAACGCCTCGATATCGCGCCACGGCAAGTCTGCCAGAGTGCCCTTGATCCAGACCATCCTGTCGTTCACAGGAACATGCGCAGGAGGATTCTCGGTCGGCAACATCATGCCGCCAATCTCGTGTCCGCGAGTCACTGCCAGCTTTGCGAAAGCCGATCCGATGAAACCAGTTGCACCCGTGACAAGAATTTTCATTTTAGATCAGCCAGCAAGGGCAGATTGAGATCGCGTTCGGAAAGTGTTGGATTTGGAATTGGCCAAGCAATGCCGACTTGGGAATCGTTAAAGCGCAGGCCGCGCGCAAGATCGGCCTGATAGAACTCCGACATCTGGTAAAACACTTCGCAGTTATTGGCTAGGCATTGGAAGCCGTGGGCGAAACCGCCGGGGACGTAGAGCGAGCGATGATTCTGTGCCGTGAGTTCAAAGCCTTGCCACTGTCCGAATGTCGGTGAGTCGCGGCGCACATCCACGAGCACGTCGTAGATCGCCCCAGCGGCGCAGCGGATGAGCTTGATCTCCGGCTTCGGGTCGGCTTGGAAGTGCATTCCCCGAATCATGCCGAGCTGTTTGGTGAGCGTGAGGTTACACTGCGGCCAACGCGTGTTGAGGCCGTGCGCGGCGAACTCCTGCTCGCAATACGTCCGCGCCAGAAACCCGCGCTCGTCTTCGCGCAACTCCAGTTCGATGAGCCAGAGACCGTCCAGCTTGGTGCGCGAGAACTTCATGGCTCAGACGACCTTCACCTTCGGAATCGGCACGATGAATTTGCCGCCCGCGTCGCGATACAGTTTTTGCTGTGCGAGGATTTCATCCGCAAAATTCCAGGTGAGAAGCAACATGTAATCAGGTTTGCGCTTGAGCAATTCTTCGGGGGGCACGATGGGAATGTGTGTCCCGGGCGTGAGGCGGCCTTGCTTGTAAGTGCTGCGGTCGGCGACGAAATCCAGCGTCTCTGCTCCGACGCCGTAGTAGTTCAACAACGTGCTACCCTTGGCGGATGCACCATATGCCGCGATGCTCTTGCCTTCCTTCTTGAGCTTGGCGAGCAGCGCAACGAGGTCGTCTTTGAGGGCGCGGACCTGATTGGCAAAACCTTCGTAGTAACCGATTGCATTGACGCCTTTGCAGGTTTCCTCGGCGAGCAAATCCGTGACGGATTTCTCGACGGCGTGCGCGCCGGTGTGCCCAGCGAACAAGCGCAGCGAGCCGCCGTGGATCGGCAGGCGTTGCACGCGGAATAGGGTCAGGCCGTGCCGCTCGAACAACGGCTTGAGTGCGGTAAGCGTGAAATAGAAAACGTGTTCGTGATAGATCGTGTCGAACTCGGTGTGCTCGATGAAGTCTGCGCCGTAGGGGAACTCCAGCGCGATGCGGCCCTTCGGTTTGAGCAAAGTCTTCAGGCCCGCGACGAAGTCATTCGTGTCCGGCGCATGGGCGAAGACGTTGTTGCCAAGAATCAAATCAGCCTGGCGATTTTTCGCAGCAAGGTCGCTGGCGATTTTCTTCCCGAAGAATTCGACTAGCGTCTCGATTCCTTTTTCGCGGGCGATTTTGGCGATGTTCGCGGCGGGTTCGATGCCGAGGCATGGAACTTTCGCCTTCACGAAGTTTTGCAGCAGATACCCGTCGTTGCTGGCGACCTCCACGACGAGGCTCTGGCCGTTCAGGCCGAATTCTTTCATGTAGCCATCGCACGCTTCGCGAGAGTGGCGGAGCATGAGATCCGAGAACGAAGAGAAATAAAGATACTCCGAGAACAACTCGACCGGCGGCACGAGATCAGTGATCTGGAGCATCCAGCAGGATTTGCAGACGGCAAGGCGCAGCGGAAACTTAGGCTCTTGTTTGGCGAGATCGGCGGGCGTGAGGAGGTTGTTCGCCAGCGGTTGTTGGCCGAGGTCGAGTATGTGAGATGCGTCGGTGCTGCCGCAGGAGCGGCATTTCAAACTAATGCTCATGTATTTTTCGTCCAAGAAATATTTTTGGCGCGGGCGGCAGCGGCGTAATCGTCAATCTGCGCGCCGGTGAATTTCAACATGTCGGAATTCTTGCGCGCGTGCCATTCGTGATACCATGAGATGGTGCGCTGCACGGTTTCGTCGAACGTCCAACTCGGATACCACTTGAGCCATGCGCCAGCTTTTTCGATGGAGAGCGAAAGCAGCGTGGCTTCGTGAACGCCGCCAGGCGTCGAGCCGTCCGTCCATTCCCCGGGCCAATGGCGCAACACTTCTTCGACGAGGCGGCGCACGGGTTGGCGAGAGCTGGGTTCAGGCCCGAAATTGAATGGTGACGCGAGGCGGGATGTTTTGCCCTCCTTGGCGAGCTGTGCGCCGAGCCAAAGATAACCGCTCAGACATTCGAGCACATGTTCCCACGGGCGCACCGCGACGGGATTGCGCACAAGAATGGATTTGTCATCCTGCAAGGCGCGAATGCAATCGGGCACGATGCGATCCGCCGCGTAATCACCGCCGCCGATGACGTTGCCCGCGCGGACTGTGACCACCGGGCCGAGAGCGGGGTTCGGCAGGAAGAACGATCGATTCCACGCCGCCACGACGAGTTCGGCCGCGCCCTTGCTCATCGAGTAAATGTCGTGGCCGCCCATCGGATCATTTTCGCGATAGGCAAACTCCCATTCGCGGTTCTCGTAACACTTGTCGCTCGTGACGCAGACGGTGATGCAATTGATCGTCGCGAGCCGGATGGCTTCCAGCAGATGCGCAGTGCCGTTGACGTTGGTGTCGAGTGTGGACAGTGGTTCGGTGTAGGAAAGCCGGACGATGGGTTGTGCGGCGAGGTGGAAAATGATTTCCGGCTGAACTTCCTTCACGGCGGCAGCGAGGGCTTTTGCATCGCGGATGTCGCACATGATCTCACGTTCGAACGTGCCGGGCTGGATGATCGCGTGAAGATTGGGATTCGTCGGCGCAGGAAGCGCGAGGCCGGTGACCTTTGCCCCAAGCTTCTTGAGCCAGAGCGAGAGCCACGCGCCCTTGAAGCCGGTGTGTCCGGTGACGAGGACGCGACGGTTGGTATAATAGCCGCTGAACATCACCAGACCTTCCAGGGGGCTTTGCCGCTGTTCCACATGTTCGTAAGCAACTGTTGCTCGCGGAACGTGTCCATGCACTGCCAAAAACCGGAGTGCTGGTAGGCAACAAGTTGTTTCTCTTCAGCCAGAGTGTTTAGCGGTTCATTCTCGAAGACGCAGGTGTCATCGCCTAGATAAGTTTTGATGCGGCTATCAACGACAAAGAATCCGCCGTTGATGAACCCGGATTGGCGCTCGGGCTTTTCTTTGAACGCGGTGACTTTGCCGTCGTTGATCTCCAGATCACCGAAGCGACCGGGCGGCTGAACGGCGGTCATGGTAATGATCTTTTTCTGTTTCTGATGAAACTTGATCGAGGCATTGATGTCGCTGTCTGTGACTCCGTCGCCGTAGGTGAGCAGGAAGGTTTTGTCTTTGATGTAAGGTAACACGCGTCGCAGGCGACCGCCGGTCATCGTGTTCTGGCCGGTATCTATCATCGTCACTGTCCAGTCTTCTTCGGAATGTTGGCTGTGATATTTGATGTGAGGCTTTGCGCCGAGCTGGAGCGTTACATCGCTGGTGTTCCAATGGTAGTTGCGAAAATACTCCTTGATCGCCTCCCCCTTGTAACCGAGGCAGAGGATGAATTCTTTATGACCATACGCAGCGTAGGTCTTCATGATGTGCCAGAGGATTGGGCGTTCGCCGACGGGCACCATGGGCTTTGGGCGGAATTCCGTTTCCTCGCGCAGACGCGTGCCGAGACCGCCACAGAAAATCACGACTTTCATTTGTTTCAATTAAATAGCCTTGAGAGGGCTAAAAGTCGAGTGGGGAGTAATGGTCTTTGATGATTTTTGCCCTTAAAACACGAAGGCGACCTGGAGGTCGCCTTCGCTTGAATCAATTGTTTGTCTGCCGATCAAAACTTCGGTTCGCTTCCGTCCAGCATCTTCACCTTGTTGTGCGCGAAGTATTCCTTCGTCAGCGCCTTCATCATCTTGGGCAATTGATCATAGAGGCGCTTCAACTTGCGCGGCTTGCGTTTCGCGAGGGCGTAATGCGTGAGCAACGGCATTGCGATGGTCGTATCCGTGTAGCACACGACGGCGTCGGGCAGCTTCGTGGGATCAACCTTGCCCCAGCTCACGGCTTCGCCGGGCGTCGCGCCGGAAAGACCGCCAGTGTCGGGGCGCGCATCGGTGACTTGGATGAAGAAATCCTGACCGACTTCCTTCATGCGCAGCACTTCTTGAATCTGGGGTTCGGTTTGGAGAGTGAAGTTCTTCGGGCTGCCTCCGCCCCAGAGGACGACACCGCTGCGACCGCCGTTGCGTTTCGCCGCGAGGACGATGGCGGTGGACTCGTTCACATCAATCGAGGGATTCACGCGGAGTTTGTTGCCGCGTAATTCCACGCCCGCCACGTTCATGCCGATGGTGGAGTCGCCGGGCGAACTGGTGAAGCACGGCACGCCCGCGCGATACGCGGCAGCCATCACGGAAACGTCCTTGAGCTTGTGTTTGCGTTCCCATTCGGCGGCGTATTTGCCGATCTTGTAATGCAGCTCGGTGGTTCCCATTTCCTTTTGGAACTCGGGCCGGCAAAGGATTTCGCGGAGCAGTTCGTCCGTGGCCATCAAGCCGTCGGAGTAGGGAATGACGACGTCGTAGATGCGGACGAGGTCATTGTCTCGCAGATCAGTGTCATCGAACTTGAAGCTGCCGGAGTGAACTGGGTAATTCAGCGCAAAGTGCAGATCGTGGTAAAGGTTCGCGCCGGTGGAAACAATCCAGTCCACGAAACCCGCCTTGATGAGGGGGATGATGCTGGAGCAGCCGAGCCCCGCGGGTGTCAAGGCGCCGCTGATGCTCATGCCAACGGTGACGTCGTTATCCAACATACGGTCGGTGAAGAGTTGGCAGGATTCCTTGAGCCGTGCCGAATTGTAAGCAAGGAAGCACTCATCAATTATGTAGGTGAGCTTTTCTTTGCCCGTGAGATTCTTCGGCTGGATGCGCTTGCCCTCCATGTATTTCTTTTTGTGGGGGCAATTCTTTTCCTTCATCCAATCGGGCATGTCGGCGATCGCTTCGCGGTTATGAATTTTGTGACGTTCAGTTCTAGCCATAGATTTTATCGGTTAAAATTTAGCGGAGCACACGATACAAAGCCCCGTGCGGCTGACAAACATTTAATCAGGAATTCATTGCACCTCGACGGTATTGAAACTACCGGAGACAGATCATTGGAGATCCAGCTTTGTGTCCACTTGTAACGGTTAGAACATGGCCCAATATGGATATGGATCGTTCGCGAAAGCTGGGGTGAACTTCATTCCGGACACATGGCCGCTGAATCCGATCGTGCTGTAGTCGTCCATTTTGGTTTTCACCACATGTAATTGTTGAACGTGTACTTCCCGATCAATCACCAGTTCGAAAAGGATTTTAGCTCTCAATCTTCGGTAGGCCCGGATGGCGTGCTCTTTTTCGAACTGATCAAATCTATTATGAGTGTCCGCAACTGATTTGGTTGTGGGCCCAACTTAATTATGAGACCAACTTTTTGGTAAAGTGGTTGACACATTTGTTTTTTGGTTTTGGTGAACTTGGATCAAGTTTTGGCAGCGGAGCC
>WBXK01000136.1 GCA_008933055.1 Verrucomicrobiota bacterium
ATGCGGACCGCAAGATTCACTCCCGAACCGTCTTCAACCCGGTGCGCATGATGCACTCGAACAGTTGCGCATAACTCACGCCCACTTTGGGCGCGGATTGGGCGAAGTCTTCATCAGCAGCAAGGATCGGATTCGGGTTGGCTTTGATGAAATGAGTCTCGTTGGCCGCCGCGACACCCAAGTCCACGCGCGCTTAGCCGTCAATTGTCAGCGAGCGGTAGATGCATTTGCATGGCTGCACGATATCTTTGGCGAGCGTTCCAACCCTTGTAGCGCGCCGGTCAAGTCTCGGCGTCAGCCACACGGCAAACGTTTCCGCGAAATCCTCGTCCGGATGTGACTACGCTTAACAGTCATCGAGATAGACAACGAAGCTGAGGCTGTAAGGGCGCGGAGGATAGAACGAGGGTATTTCTTCATTAGAAGATTTGCCGAAAGTCTGTTGCCATCTGCATTTGCGTAGGAACGGATACGCCTAGGCGTGGGAGTGGGCGGCTTCATGGCGGATGAGCTTCATAAACCATTCATCCGTATCGCCTTCGATATCGAGAATGATTTTCTTCTGAAGCTGCCGCAGCCGGTCGTACATGAGGAAAAAAGGCGCGAATATGGATGGAACACCTACAGGCACGGCCCATTCGTCGCCGATGTGACACGGTCGATGAAAGATCAGACCTTTTTTGCGAAAGCTCTTCGTATAGTCATTGGATGAGCTGGGGAAATTTTCTGTCCAGCAATTCCGCGTCAATCAGTCTTCTCCTGTACCGCGCAGCTTAAGTCGGCAAGGAACGCGTCCACGTCTCCCGCAGTCGTATCCCAACTGCACATCAATCGGGCTTCCTGCCATCCGCCGACATTCGTGTAAAACTTCCAACCACGCGCTTGCATGGCTTTCACGAGCGGCTCGGGAATCTTGGCGAACACCGAGTTAGAATCCACAGAGTAAGCGACGCTGACCTTTGGCAGCGCGCGCACTCCTGCTTCGAGTCGCCGCGCCATCTGGTTGGCGTGTCGCGCGTGTTTGAGCCACGCGCCATCGCGCAGCATTCCCGTCCACGGCGCGGAGAGGAAGCGCATCTTGGACGCGAGCTGACCGCTTTGTTTGCAGCGGTAATCAAACTCCTTTGCCAGCTCGCGATCAAAGAACACGACCGCTTCTCCGATGGCGATGCCGTTCTTCGTTCCGCCAAAGCACAGGACGTCCACGCCGGATTTCCAAGTCACCTCGGCGGGCGAGACGTTTAGCGACGCAACTGCGTTGGCAAATCGCGCGCCGTCCATATGAACGCGGAGGCCAAAACGCCGAGTTTCCTCGGTGAGTGCACGTAACTCCGCGAGCGAATACAACGTGCCGACTTCCGTCGCCTGCGTGAGGCTCAACGCCCGCGGCTTGGGATAATGGATGTCCTTTCGCTTGTTCACCGCGCGATCAATGTCCTTGGGATCAATCTTCCCGTTCTCGCCTCGCAGCAAAAGCATCTTGCTGCCATTGGAGAAGAATTCTGGCGCGCCACACTCTGAGGTTTCAACGTGTGCAATCTCGTGACACAGAATGCTGTGATACGATTGGCAAAGCGACGCGAGCGCGAGCGAGTTGGCGGCCGTGCCGTTGAAGACGAAGAATACTTCGCAATCCTTCTCAAAGATTTCGCGAAGCAGGTCAGAAGCACGCTGCGTCCAAGTGTCATTGCCGTAGCTGACCTCGTGATCGGCATTGGCCTCCTGCAGGGCAGCCCACGCCTCGGGACAGATCCCGGAATAATTGTCGCTGGCGAAGTGGCGGCGGATCGAGGGTGTCTCAGGCATGCATGGGAGGTTAGCGAAACCCGCCTGGAGCGAAAGTCTGAAGCGGTCTGGCTGTGCGAAAGTCTGTTTGACGCAATGGGAGGCGTGAAATAAAAAACTGTTATGAATTCTCTAAAAACCTAAATTTTAATCGCTTAATTCGCTACAAGCGATGCGTACGAATTACTTTATCTGTTTCAAAGTGGCGAAAAGTTTTCTCGCTGGTTGCGCGCGAAACACAGCCTGGACCACGCCTGATTATTACTCCATACCATTGGCGCTCGCGTCCGCGAGGCTGAGGACAAACGAGTTTGCGCTCCGTTCGGCAAGATGTCGAATTTACCTCCTTCACCAAAGATCGTGTACCCTCTCTCACATTCAAAATTCGGTACAAATCTACCAATATTAAAAACGCGAGTTAAATGTGATATTGAGGTTGCCATTCAAGGCTGGGATTTGACTGGGCCGGTTGTTTTTGCATAACAATCCACCAACGCATCTCGCGCTTACTCAGGCGTCACGGAGTGCGTTTAAAGTCTTGGTTATTTTGAAACTGCCAACCGCGGACATTTGGTGATGATAGTCTCTAATTCTCCGAGCCAACATGAATATTCTGCCTGCTAGGCAAAAGTCGAAGTTGTTAAGATGCTCTCAAAATAGCCCAAGCGTCCCATATCAGGCATTTACCCGCCCAAATACGCGCTGCGCACTTTCGGGTCCTGACGTAGTACGGCGGATTCGTTCTGCAAAATAATCTTCCCCGTCTCCAGCACGTAACCATAGTGGGAAATCTCCAGTGCCAGGTTGGCGTTTTGTTCAACGAGCAGGATGGTGATGCCGTGCGTCCGGTTGATCTCGACGATCTTCTCGAAGATGGTCTTCACCAGCAGGGGCGCGATGCCGAGCGAGGGTTCGTCCATCATCAGGAACTTCGGTTTGCTCATCAGCGCTCGACCTATGGCGAGCATCTGTTGTTCGCCGCCGCTTAGCGTTCCCGCTGCTTGCTTCTCGCGCTCTTTCAAACGGGGGAATGTTTTGAACACGAGTTCCAGTTCGGCCGCGATGATGTTTTTGTCGTGCTGAAGATAAGCACCCATCATCAGATTTTCCTGAACAGTCAGGTTCGCGAATACCATCCGGCCTTCCGGCACGTGCAAGAGTTCGCGAGCAACGATCTGATGCGCGGGCAAACCAGCGATATTCTGGCCCTCGTAGAGAATCTCGCCAGCTCTCGGCTTCACCAAACCCGAGATCGCGCGGAGCGTAGTGCTCTTGCCCGCTCCATTCGAGCCGATAAGCGTGACGATGCTGCCAGCCTTAACGGACAATGACACTCCGTGCAGCGCTTTTATGGCGCCGTAGCTGACATGGAGATTCTTAACCTCAAGCATCCTTAACTGTCTCCTCACCCAAATATGCTTCAATCACTTTAGGATTTGCCCGCACTTCCGCTGGCGTTCCTTCTGCGATCTTGACTCCGTAATCCAGCACGGCGATGCGTTCGCAGATGCCCATAACCACTTGCATGTCATGCTCGACCAGCAAGACTGCGATCTGAAACTTGTCTTTGATGAAACGAATCAGCTTCGTGAGTTCTACCTTCTCTGTGGGATTCATTCCGGCGGCGGGTTCATCAAGAAGGAGGAGTTTTGGTTTTGTCGCGAGCGCGCGGACGATTTCCAACCGCCGTTGATCTCCGTAAGGCAGACTCTTCGCGTCGTCATCGCGATGTTTGCCGAGATTGAAGATATCGAGAAGCTCCATCACCTGCGTCGCCACCTCCTCCTCGCCGTCGTGGAACGCCCGACCACGCCAAAGCGCATTGCGGACGCCATGAGCGCGATGCACCTGAACAGCAGCGCGCACGTTGTCGAACACGCTCATGCTCCCGAACAGTCGGATGTTCTGAAACGTCCGCGCAATGCCAAGCTTTGTGAGTTGAAACGGCTTCAACTCTGCCGTCGACTGGCCGCTGAACGAGATGTTTCCGCCCGTGGGTTGATACACGCCGGTGATGAGATTGAACACCGTGGTCTTGCCTGCGCCGTTCGGACCGATGACGCCGACGAGTTCGCGGTCGCCGACTTTCAAATCTACCTCAGAAACCGCCGTCAACCCGCCGAAGCGGATCGTGACTTTGTCCAGATTGAGAAGTGTCGCACTCATGGTTTGGGAGTCGGTTTTTTACCGAACGCAAACAATCCTTGAGGTCGAGCGAGCATGATTCCAATCAGCAAAATCGCGTAGAGCAGCGGCCTTACTTCACCGATCCAATGTAATGACGGCGACATTCCAGCTAGTGTTCTCAGTCCTTCGGGTAGCAGTGTGAGCAACACCGCCGCGAGAATCACTCCACCGGTGCGACCCATTCCG
Source organism: Verrucomicrobiota bacterium (assembly GCA_008933055.1). Lineage (GTDB taxonomy): Bacteria > Verrucomicrobiota > Verrucomicrobiia > Limisphaerales > JADLHS01 > JADLHS01. The sequence goes on from WBXK01000136.1 coordinate 4,159, forward strand.
CCCACGATGACCATGACAACGATCTCGATGCTGCGATTGAAGTCAAAGCCCTTAGGATTGATTGTGAGATTGAAGTGCCCGAACAATCCTCCAGCCACGCCTGCGAAAAATGCCCCGATGACGAACGCCACGATTTTGTAGCGCGTGGTATCGATGCCCATTGATTCAGCGGCGACTTCGTCATCATGCGTCGCGAGGAAGCCGCGACCGTAGGTGCTGTTCACCATCGTGGTAACGACATACACCGTCACTGCAGCGGCACCAAACGCCCAGAACAGATTCGTGTAGGGCGGAATGCCATTCAATCCCAACGCGCCGCCAAGCGGTTCGATGTTACGAAAAACTACAGCAATGATCTGCCCGAAACCCAGCGTGACGATGGCTAGGTAATCTCCTTTCAACCGCAGTGATGGTGCGCCGACGAAAACTCCCGCGAGCGCGGCGATTAACCCACCCATCGTGAGGGCGAGCAAAAAGCAAATCAGTTGAACCACCATCGGCGCGTTGGCAGAAAGAATGTGCGGCCCGGCGAACATGGTCATCGCCGCCGCCGCGTACGCACCCACAGCCATGAATCCTGCGTGACCGAGAGAGAACTGACCCGTGTGTCCATTGATGAGATTAAGGCTAACCGCGAGCGTGATGTTGATGCCAATTCGCGTCAACACGTCCACGAAGTAAGGATCAATGCGCGACTGAAAAAAACCAAGCACCGCACTGAATGCGAGCGCAAGCAGCAGAAAAGTTTTGGGTCGCGCGAGAAACATCACACTTTTTCCGGCTGCAATTTGCCGAGCAACCCAGCCGGACGGAAAAGCAAAATAAGAATCAATAGTACAAAGGCTATGGCTTCCGTCCATGTGGACCAACGACTACCACGCACAAAGGTTTCAATCACCCCGATCAGCAAGGCGCCGAGTGCCGCACCGGGAATGTTGCCGATGCCGCCGAGCACGGCGGCCACGAACGCCGTGAGTCCCGGCGTGATTCCCATGAGCGGATCAATCTTTGGAAATTTGTAAGCCCAGAGGATTCCTGCCGCTGCTGCGAACGCCGAGCCGAGCCCGAACGTGAAGCTGATGACATGGTTCACGTTGATGCCCATGAGTGACGCAGCTTGGGGATTAAACGACACTGCACGCATCGCCGTGCCGATTTTTGTTTTCATCACGAGGAATCGAAGCGCGCCGAGCAAGCCGAGCGTGACAATCAAAACGACGAGGTCTTTGCTGGAGACGACGAGTTGGCCGATCTCAAATTTGCGCGCGGGAAAAACCTCAGGGAATGGTTGCGGTGTCGCGCCGAAGATCATCTGGCCTACGTTTTCCAGGAGTAACGAAACGCCGATGGCCGTGATAAGCACGGTGAGTTTTGAGCGGTTGCGCAATGGGCGATACGCGAGAAGCTCAATGATGATTCCGAGCGCAGCGCAGCCGAGCATCGCTACGAGCATCACGATAATCCCGCTCGTTGTGCTTGCGCTTGAAACACCACGCCCGGCGTAGAAGCCGATGAAAGCGCCGACCATGAAGACATCGCTGTGCGCGAAGTTGATGAAGCGCAGCACGCCGTAAACCAGCGTGTAACCGAGAGCGATCAGCGCGTACATCGAGCCGAGCGACAATCCATTTATCAACTGCTGAAGAAACTCACTCACGGGTTGATCGTCGAATGATAAACAAACTTCCCACCTTTAATACCGATGATAACAGCAGGCTTGCGCGCGTTCCGTTCGGAATCAATCGTTATCTTACCAGTCACACCTTCCACGTCTTTTGTTTGCGCGAGCGCGTCCCGGAGCTTTGCGCTGTCCGTACCACCTGCACGCTTGATGGCGTCCACCAACACCAAGACCGTATCGTAACCGAGAGCGCCCATCGCGTCGGGTCGCACGCCATGTTTCTTCTCATACTTCGCGACGTATTGCTTCGCCATCGAACCTTCCTGATCCGGCGTGAAGTGGGTGGAAAAATAGCAGCCTTCTAAGGCTTCCGCGGCGCCAGTTCCCTGGATCAACTCAGGAGCTTCCCAACCGTCGCCTCCGAAGATTGGAACTTTGATCCCAAGCTCGCGCGCCTGCAACGCGATTAAGGTAACCTGGCCGTAGTAGCCGGGAATGAAGATCGCATCCGGGTTCGACGCCTTGACCGTGGTGAGCTGCGCTTTGAAATCCTTGTCGTCCTTCGTGTACTTCTGTTCCACGACGATCTCGCCACCGCCCGCCGTGAAGCCCTGCTTGAAATAAGTAGCCAGTCCGACGCTGTAAGGTGCGCCGACATCTGTGAGCAACGCGACGCGTTTCGCCTTCAGCCCATCAAGCCCAAACTTTGCCAGAACAGTGCTGCCTTGGAACTTGTCCTCCCAGCACACGCGGAAAATGTAATCGCCCATTTGGGTGACTTTGGGGTTGGTGGAGGAAGGGGAGATCTGCGGAACTTTGAACTGCTGACAGATCGGCGCGGCTTCGAGCGAGCGGCCCGATGCGACTTCCCCGAGAATGGCGATGACCTTGTCGCGCGAAATCATTTTTTTAACAGCGGTAGCGGATTCGCCGTCCTTGGACTGATTGTCCTCGGTGATGAGTTCGAGTTTTTTGCCGAGCACGCCACCAGCGGCGTTGATGTCATCCACGGCGATGGCTGTGCCGTTGTGCGCGCTGCGCCCGAACGCCGCCTCACCTCCCGTGAGTGATGCAAATTCACCGATCTTGATCGTAGTTGCATCTGCGTTGTTGGAATTGTTCTGATTGTTGCAGCCATTGAGCAGCAGGAGAACCGGCGTCAGAGCCAGTGCTATGGATTGAAAACAGCGTCGTGTCATAATCGTTTTGATATGTCCGCCAGCAGGCGGTGAATTTGTCTAAGAACGCTAGGAGGCTAGGAAACGAAGCGCGGAG
>WBXK01000137.1 GCA_008933055.1 Verrucomicrobiota bacterium
AGGCTCACAGTTTTGGGCCGGCAAAGTGCTGGCTTGGGCTTGTATAGCAGGGAGTTTCGAAACGTCTGCGCACATCCCAACGGCGTCCGTTCAACTCTTTTTCCCGCGCTTACGGCCTTGCTTGAAGGCTTTTAATGCGTCGGGGGTTCCCTCAAAGAACGTCGCCAGATCAGCGAGCATCGCCAGCGTGTCGGGGCTGAGATGATGTTCTATGCCTTCGATGTCCGCGCGTTGCGTCTCGGCATCCAGGCCGAACAATGAGAAGAATCGCGAGAGCGTAATGTGTCGGTCTTGGATCGTGCGGGCCACAGCGCGGCCTTCGTCAGTGAGAATCAACCCGCGATATTTTTCGTAGTTCACGAAGCCCGCGCGAGCCAGCTTTTGCACCATACTAGTCACGGAAGCTTGTCGCACCTTGAGCGACGACGCGATGTCCACCACGCGGGCATAACCCTTGGCCTCGATCAGCTCATGGATGCGTTCGAGATAATCTTCGGCGCTCTGGCTCGGTGATGTTTGCGCGGGCATGTCGGCAAGATTAAACACTGTTTTGAGAATGACGCAAGCCGGGGAGCGAACGCAAACAGGCTCGCGTTCAATCATCGGGACTGCTATTGACGCAGGGATGCACGGGGAAAGCCCTGCGCGAACTACTCAATGCGAATCCTGATTATTGACGACCAAGAAAGCATCCGCACCACACTAGCCGTGATGTTGCAAGGGCTGGAGCATGACGTTGTGTTAGCGGCCAGCGCGCCAACCGCGCTCAAGGAGGTAGAGAAAGCCCAATTTGATCTCGCGTTCCTTGATATTAAACTCGACGAAACGAACGGACTTGATCTGCTGCCGGAATTGTTGCGCAACAACGCTAGGCTGGATGTCGTGGTGTTCACGGCGTTCGCTTCCATTGAAAATGCAGTGGATGCGATGCGCGCAGGCGCAGCGGATTATCTTCCGAAACCATTCACTCCAGAGCAGGTGCGCCAGGTTTTGCGCAACCTCACCAAGCGCCGACAACTCGAGGGGCGCGTGGCGACGTTGGAAGCGCGTCTATCCAGCGATGCACCGCCTGCGAGCGTTGAGACCACTGAGCCTGCGATGGAGCGGGCATTCAATCTCGCGTTCAAAGCCGCAGCGTCGCCAGCCACTGTGTTGTTGCTGGGAGAGAGCGGCACGGGCAAGAGTCTTCTAGCTCGCGCCATCCATGAGCGCAGTCCGCAACGTGACAAGGCGTTCGTCACGATCAGCTGCCCGAGCCTCTCTGGCGAATTATTGGAAAGCGAATTGTTCGGACGCGTGAAAGGTGCATACACCGGAGCCGTCGCAGATTCCTGGGGCAAGGTCGCAGTGGCGGATGGCGGCACGCTGTTCCTCGACGAGATCGGCGAGCTGCCTCTCGCCATCCAGCCGAAGCTGCTGCGGTTGCTTCAGGAAAAGGAATACGAACGGGTGGGCGAATCCAAGACGCGTCGCGCCAATGTCCGCGTGATTGCTGCGACCAATCGTAATCTCGAAGTCGCCGTGCACGAAAAACTTTTCCGGGAGGATTTGTTTTACCGCCTCAATGTCGTGACCATCCGCGTGCCGCCGTTGCGTGAGCGTCCGCACGACCTCAGGCAGATGGCGGCGGGGTATCTAACTTTCTTTGGCAACCAATGTGGCAAGCGCATGAAGGGTTTTTCGGCTGCCGCACAGGACGCGATGCACCGTTACACGTGGCCGGGAAATCTGCGTGAGTTGCGGAACGTGGTGGAGCACGCTGTCATCTTCGCGTCGGGCAACGAGATCGCGCTGGGCGACTTGCCAGATCAGTTCGGCGGAACAGCTGAAGTCATAAGCGATTCCCGCATCGGCATGAAAATCCCGCTCGAACAGATCGAAAACGAACACATCCGCCGGGTCCTGGCACAGACGACTACGATGGCGGAAGCCTCTCAGATCCTTGGCATTTCACGCGGCACGCTTTACGAGCGGAAACGAAAAATGGGGTTGTAAGTGATCAACTTTTTACTGCAATACAAACTCCGGGCGCGAATTTTCATCAGCCTGATCCTGTTCAGCCTGATCATCGTGGCCGTGGGTGCCTACACGCTGGTACTGTCCAACCAGCTGCCGACCACGGTTGGCGACACTGTAACGTGCAATTATCACGCGGACTCGGCGGCGCAGGAGATGATGGTCGCGCTGTCGCGGATGGACTTCGCGTTGGCGCGCTCACGCACCGATGACAAAGCCGCCATGCGGCTCATGTTCGACACGAACGCCCGTATCTTCGAAGAGAACCTAGAAGCTCAGTTCACCAACGTGGCGATGATCTCGAACTCAGAGTTGCTTCTTCAGCTGCGGACAAATTTCAGCGCGTTGAGGTTCGTGGCCAATGAAATGCTGACTCCCGAATCACTCCGTGCAGAGCAGCGCTCACTCTACGACAACCAAATCGTGCAACGCAAACTCGGCATCGATCTGCTGCTCGCCAAATTGCGTGACGCGGTGCGTGAAAACATTCTCGCCACGGGTAAGACAATCCAACGGTTGAGCAGGAACGTCACCGGCCTGCTGATCCTCGGCCTTACCATAGCGTTGCTGATCTCTGCATACACCAGCTACAAACTAGGCAAAGCCATTTTAAAACCCATCCAGACTCTCACGCGCGCCGCTCGATCGATTGGCCAAGGAAATCTCGACGTCACCGTGCCAGTCTATTCCAACGACGAACTTGGCACGCTGGCGACCACGTTTAATAAGATGGCCGCACAGTTGAACACGTATCGTCAGAGCACCACCGAACAAATCGTTCGACTGCATCGCACGATGGAATCCGCTCTTGCTTCCTTCACCGATCCGGTGTTCATCCTAGATAACGATGGAAGGATTGAATTGAAGAACCGCGCAGCGCAAGAACTCAGCTCACAGCTTTCTTTCGACGGCGCACTCCCTCCGAAACTCGCCACTGCGGCAGCCAAAGCCATTGAGACCAGCAAGGATTTTCTCCCGGACAACTTTGATCAAGTCATCACACTTCGCGTTACCGCTGACGAAAAATCGTTCCTCCCGCTCATACATCTCATGCGCGACAGCGACGCTCGACATATCGGCGTGGCCGTGGTGCTTCACGACGTCACTCGCTTCCGGCTGCTCAACGACGCGAAAACGAATCTCGTGGCCACCGTCAGCCATGAACTCAAGACGCCGTTGACAAGCGTGCGCATGGTGCTGCACCTACTATCGGAGAAAAGCCTCGGGCCGTTGAATAAAAATCAAAGTGATCTGATCGAGACGGCTCGGAAAGATTGCGAGCGATTGCTCAAGATGCTGGACGAACTTCTCGACATCGCTCGACTGGAAGCGGGCGCATCCTCCCTCGCCAGAGACAAAATCAACCCGGCAACCTTGGTCAAATTCATTCACGACGAAGCGCTTGCCGGCGTAAAGGCGGGGGGGTTGAATCTAGTTTGCGACATCAGCCAGTCGTTGCCGGACGTAATGGTGGACCAGCAACAGATCAGCCCGGTATTTCACAACTTCATCTCCAATGCGGTGAAGCACTCGCCCGCGGGAACGACTATCGTCATTGCTGCCGCTGCAGCGCCGGACAACGGCGTGCAATTCAGCGTACGCGATGAAGGCGCGGGTATCGCAGAGGAACATCACGGGTTGATTTTCGACCGGTTCTATCGCGTGCCAGGGCAGACGAAACGTGGTGTAGGGCTTGGGTTGTCCATCGCGCGTGAAATCGTGCTGGCACATGGCGGACGCGTAGGAGTTCACAGTGAGCCAGGCAAAGGTTGTGAGTTCTACTTCGTGTTGAATGGGGTTTGACCACAAACACGGCCATTGGCCAACCGCACGAACCGTGCTATCTTCATAGGAAGAGAATAAAAGACGAGCCGTTTCGTCCAAGACATCGTTTTTATGAAAAAGGTCATCGCACTCTGCATCACAGCCGCAACCCTGCTCACCGCACAGGCGCAACTACTCTCCTCTCAATCCGTCAACGGCGCCCTCTGGGGCGGAGTGATCGGCGGCGTGATTGGCGGCGATCGGCATCATGGATTCTCAGGCAATGGCGCGGCCATAGGCGCTGGGGTGGGACTGCTGGCTGGAAGTTTGGCGCACAACTCATCCCGGTATTCTTACTGCGACGAACCGGTCCATTATTATTCCGCGCCGAGTGTCAGCGCTGGTTACGGCTACGGACGCAGCTACGCGCATTGCGGCAGTTCGGCCTACGTTTATTACTCGCCGAACAGCTATCTTGCGCCAGGACATTATTACCGAACCACACGTCCCAACTACGCCGTGAGCGGAACGATTCTCGGAGCAACCTCTGGCGCACTCATCGGAGCAGGTCGCCAAGATGTCGGCAGGGGCGCGCTCATCGGTGCCGCCGCGGGATTGGCATTGGGCAGCGTGGCGGAATATGCGACGCGGCGTGAAGAGCAACGCTTTGCCAATTCGCAATTTACTGGTGTAACTTCGCCCCCGACTTCATGCGCTAAAACTCAGGCTTTGGAACCGTTCGGCACGTCCTCGCAGATCACGTCTCGGCCCTCGCCTCGCTCGACTTACACATGGACACCCCGACCACAAATCGCCGACGCCCCGCACGTGCCAGATGCGCCGCCTTTCTGACCTTGAGTTTCCACCGCGAACAAACCAAAAAGTTTAACCGAATGATCGTTGGCAGGAAATGAGGCTCTATGAACTATTTTCCGTGCTTCCCCTTTCGTGTGTTTAGTGTATTTCGTGGGGAAGGCATTTTGCGGCAGAACGAATAAATATGAAATCAAAACTCATCAAACTGACCTTCACACTCACCACTGCTGCGCTCGTCGCGAGTTGCGCTTCCCGCGGAATCAAGAATCCTGCTGGCGTGCCCGTCAAGCAGATGGCTGCAGATGAACAGGGCTTCGTCGCTGGAACAGGCGTCGAATCGCAAGATCTCGTCACCATCACCGACAAGATGTCGCGCAGCATGATGGGCATTCAGCAGATCGCCAATGCCACCTTACCGCCAATCATCGTGCTGGATCCAGTCGAAAACAAAACGCGATTCCCCATCAACAAAGATATTTTCCTCACACGCATTCGCTCGGAGTTGAATAAAAGATCTGGAGGCAAGGTGACCTTCCTCGCGCGCGAACGCATGGCCGCACTCGAAAAAGAACGCAACCTTAAGCGTGAGGGCGCTGTGTCAACAACTAGCGACCCTGCGAAGCAAGAGTTCAAAGGCGCAGATTATTTTCTAACCGGCTCGTTAGAGGGTTTGTCCACTCGCACCTCCAAAGGCACGAGTGATTATATCCTCTATGCTTTTCAACTAATTGACGCCCGAACCAGTGCAATCGTCTGGGAAGACAACGCAGAGATCAAAAAACAGGGATTGGAAGACGCGGCGTATCGGTAGGCGATTACTAATCCACAAATGTGAAGCCGTGACTTAAAAGGGTTGAGGCTTCAACATTTTCTGGAGTTCACTGCGCCAAACCTGGATGCCCCTCCAACCTATCCCAGACCACCTTGTCTAATTCCTCGCGTGCGGATTCTTGCTGGATGCGCTCGATGATTTCGCCCGCAAAAGCGTGGACCAACATGCGCCTAGCCGCCTCCGGACCGATGCCACGAGTCTGAAGATAGAAGATGGATTCCTTATTCAACTGCCCGATAGTCGCGCCGTGGGTGCATTTCACGTCATCGGCATAGATCTCCAACTGCGGCTTGGTGTCAGCGGTTGCATTGTCAGAGAGCAACAGATTTTTGTTCGTCTGTTTAGCGTCCGTTTTCTGTGCGACCTCTCGCACGAGGATGCGTCCGTGGAAAACCCCCTTGGATTTATCGTCGAGAATACCGTTGAAATACTCATGGCTGGCACAGTTCGCCTGGGCATGTTCCACAATCATGTGGTGATCCGCGAGCTGTTCGCCACGCGTAAGATAAAGGCCGTTCAGAACGCACTCTAATCCTTCACCCGCAAGTTTGGTTCGGATGTTGTTACGGGAAAGTTTTGCCCCAAGCGCAAAGGAGTGAACGTTTACATTACTCGCGCGACCAAACTCACCATGAAACGATGCCATGTGGAACGCATCCGTTGCCTCGTCCTGAAACTTGACGAACTCCAAGCGCGCATTGTCGCCCACGAACAATTCCGTGACTGCGTTGGTGAAATAGCCCGCGCCGCCGAGCGTCACGTAGCTTTCAAGAATGGTAACGCTGCTGTTGGCCTCCGCAATCACTAGATTGCGCGGATGAATCGTCGCACCGACCTGCCCAGCGGTGGACACGTAGATGAACTGAATCGGCTCTTCCACCACTTGTCCGGCCGGAACATGAACGAACCCGCCATCAAGGAAGAACGCTTGATTCAGGGCGCTAAAACCGTTGTCAGCGGTTGTGGCATATTTTCCGAGATGCTTTGCAAGAAAGCCCGAATCCGTCGCAAGCGCGCCTGCGAGACTGCCGACCTTCGCACCTTCAGTAAGGTTTCTTACTAAAGACAGCTTCGGCGCGAAGTGACCGTTGACGAAAACGAGGCGCGAACCGGGTTGCTTTGCGAAGACGAGACCGTTGAGTTCCTCAGCCTGGATGCTTGCGCCTGAATCAAACGACGGATTGAACGGGATACTGGCGATGGCGGCGGTGTTAGTGAAACGCCAGTCCTCGTGATTCAACGTCGGCATGCCAACCTCGATGAAGCGCGCGAGTCCAGCCTTACGCATGGGCAAAAGCCATTTCGGCTGGCCAATCTCATGCTCGAAGCGATTAAACTTTTCGAGATATGCGTCTGGTGAATTCACCGGTTGAATGTCTTTAGCCATTTGGGGGTATTTAGAATGGGGGTTATACACGCGAACAACGGAGTGGAATTCTGCCAGCAAAAATTGTTTGAGCAAGTGCAGTATCCGATCTTTTTTGTGATGCTAAGGTGAGGTGAATGTGTAGATGGGTTGAGGAGTTTGTGGGGGAGAGGGTGGTTGGGGAATGTGGTTAAGGTAATTGGG
>WBXK01000138.1 GCA_008933055.1 Verrucomicrobiota bacterium
GGCCAGTGAGCCGAGTTTCGGAAAACCACCAAACGCGAACGCAACACCCTCACCAAGCACGACGCTGGGCGCGATGTTGCCGGGCAATCCCGTTTCAGCGAACCAGCGGAGCTTGCCGTTGTCCGGATTCAGCGCCCACAACTCGTTGGGGGCGGCGATCAGGATATCTGTGCGTCCGCCCTGCTCGGAAATCACAGGCGTCCCAAAAACCAGCGTGAGCGCATCGCCTTCCGCTTTCCACAATTGTTTACCAGTTTTCTTGTTCAGCGCATACACGGCGTGGCTTTCCTCCGACGCACTGATGATGACGCAATCCTTGTAAAGAATCGGACTCGAAGCCGAGCCCCAATTTTTCTGATTCGAGTCGTTGCCAAGATTGACCCGCCACAACTCTTTCCCATCGAGGTCGAATGCCAGCGCGCCACCACGACCGAAATAAACAAAAACGTTCTCTCCATCACTCACTGGGGTGTGGCTCGCGTATCCGTGCTCCTGCATGAAGCCCTCGTAACGGTCGGGCTGCGCCTCGCCTTGGACACTCTTGGACCAGAGAATTTTACCTGAGGTGCGGTCCAGACAGACAAGCTCCCGCTGGAAGCTAGAGGCACCGCCTGCTGCAGCCTCCATCCAACAGGTGAGAAATATTTTACCTCCGACAAGAATCGGACTAGACGTGCCTGCCCCGGGCAACGGCGTTTTCCACTTCAAGTTTTGCGTGTCGCTCCAAGCCGTCGGGGGGGTTGCGTCAGGTGATATGCCAGAGCCGTTCGGTCCTCGGAATTGAGTCCAATCCCCTGGAGACGCAGCCCAAGCGCGAGCGAAAAAGCAGGCTGTGACGCAGGTTAGTGCGATGGTTTTGCTTAAAGTGATTGATATTCGTTTCATGGATCGTAGGGTGCCAGCGCAGATCTTTGGACGCGATAGAAGCGTTTGAGGTTACCCAAAACTGCGCCTGTTTCGTTCGTGGTCGTTTGTGTCGCATTGGCTGCTGCAGAAACCGTGGCAATCGTGCTCCACGAGTTCGTGGTTGTATCGTTGGACGCCTCCAAAATGTAAGTACCGCCTTCCACGCTGCTCCATGTAAGTGTGACGTTTCCATTGCCCGGGTTCACCGACGGTGTTTTCATTACTTCGCGAATGTTCGGCCCGCCACTGAACAGTTCTACGGCACTTCCCGGCACAGTGGTTGCATTGCCCGCATTCGGAACGCCGTAGTATTCCTTGCCAAGCATGTAAGGAAAAGCAGGCGCGCCATTCGTATCAATCGCAATGAAGTAAGCATAGGTGCCGCCGGGGAACTCCGGTGTGACGCAGTTGCGACCGTTGTATTGGTCGAGGTCGAATTCCACGCCCTTCTGAAAGTTTGTCCCTGTTATGGAATTGGTGAGATCACCCAGATAATCATAATCGCCCGTGTAGCGACCGAGCGAGTAAGTCGTCGTGCCGCCTGGTCCAACAGTTTGATAAGACGTGGTCGGACCATATTGATTTGACGCAAGCGGGTAAGGATTGGGACTGTTCGCATTGGTGAAGCCCTGCGCGATGGCTGCCCACTTGGGCAATGAGATTCGACCCGAGACACGCAAATCCTGCGTGCCATTCTGACCATTGCGCAAAACAAAACCCGTGCGCATCCGCGTGATGACAGTGGGTGGGTTAGTGGCGCTGGAAAAACCGTACGGCCCGTAGATCGGATAACCGTCGTAAGCCCAGCCGAGAATCGGCGAGTGATGCAGCGGTGTCAGCGACCCACTCGGATCGGTTTCCGAGTAGGTATAGGTATTCTTCATGGGATTGTAGGTCGCGGTCATGTTATCTCCGAGTTGATAACGCAATGCCTTCGGCTCGGCGTGATAATGGTACTGTCCGTTATTGCCTGGCTGATGGGCAAATCCCGGATCGAAGGTCACTACTTCTACCGCGAGCGCGTCACGCGACCAATAGCCGTCTCCCGTCCCGCCCATTCCATCTGTGCCGGTGACCGACGGATTGTTCGCCGTCTGATGGAATGAAAAGGCATCGCCCAGATCGTAAATCGCGACGCCATTGACCATCATTCCAATCATGCCCCCGGGATGCTTCGTTTTCGTCGGTATTGCGGGCGCAGGCGAGCGCGTGATGCGAATCTGATAGTCCCGCGCCAGTGGCCAAAAACCGAACAATCCGCCTCCGCTAGTGAACCATGGCCCCATTGTGTAGGACGCGAGCCCATTGGCGTTGATGTAAAGATCGGTGGCCGTATAGCGGATACGTTGCACATCGGAATACGCGGGCAGAGCCTGCGCAGCACCGCCAGTATTGCCATTGGCAACTCCTGCCGAAGGCCAGGTCGTCACCGGATTGGTCAAAGTCCCGCTTTGAATCACACGGGACAGAACCCCAGAGTTATTGGTGAACCAAGAAGTCAGGATCGCGTCTGCCTGCGCATTTAACAGAGAACTTAAAATCACTGCGACCAAGAGCATCACTTTGAACATACCCAATCTTACCAGCATAACCTTAAGGAGAGATGAAGAATCGCACGGCGAGTGCAGCCACCTTCTGGCAGCAGATTGACTTCAACGAAGCCATAACACCGGCTGCGTGATGGCGATATTGCGCCGCACCTCATCGTCAACAGGATCAGGGCGCAGTGTTTTCCAAAGATCGAGATACTTGGGCTCGTTGAACGCGAGGCCCGCAAAAAGCAGAGCCGGCTGACGTGACGGCCAACCTTCCCACGCCTGCACATCAGGCTTGAGTGGCCACTTTGATTTATCGGCTAGGAACGGTTGCAGGTACGCCACGGCTTTGCGGATGCTACGCCCCTCTGGCGATTCAAATTGCCAAAGATTATCTTGGGGCGTCGATAGCACCTGACACAGCGTGGTCATGTTATCGAGCTGGAAAATCGAGTAAGCATAGGGCTTGGTGCGCTTAAGTTCGAGCGGGAAACCACCCTCTTCCGCCATCTGTTTGGCAACAAAGACGTCCTTGAATTGTCGACGGCACTCCGCGAGCCGTGGTTCGTCTCGAGTGAACCGAGCAAAGACGGACACTTGGAGCCAGAACGCCACTGCATGGTTGTTCTTTGCCGTTGCCTCCTCTTTTCCATTCTTGCTGCTGATCATCCACTCGGTGTAATCCCCAAACCACTTGTACATGCCGGCCAAAACCTTCGGCGGGAAGGCGCGCGACTTTTGCATCGCTTCGATCGCCGGCGGGATTTCAATCAGGTGCAGTGTGTCAATAATGCCGATGCCACGGCCTGGCGACACTCCCGGTACTGCTTGCGCATAGTTCAGGTGAGGATTCATCCGTGTCGCAGGATCGAGAAAGAAGACCTGCAACAACTCTGCCGCTTTTTTTGCATAACGATCTTCACGTGTGATTTGATATGCCGCGCCCAATGCTGCCACTGAATCTCGCAAGTCTCGTATCTGTCCACGATGCTGATTGAAGTTTTCAGGATTAGTCTGCCCATCGCGTTGAATGTAGGGAAGCCCGTTCGGTTTCTTCGGATCAGGCCACCAGTAATCGCCATTGGAATAGAAATCATTCGGTCCGCCTTCACTCAACTTTGCCCGAGACTTGGTGATGGTGAGGGGACGCAGGGCAAGCGCGACCTTTGCTGCTTTTAGAATACGTGTTCTGTCTATCGCCCCGACATCCGGCGGTGGCATGGGCGCGGGATACAACAACTGCAATCGCTTGCCGGACACATCCGGGAATCCGGACAGAGTCTTATCATATTTGGCGACGGAATAAACAAGCGCAGCCTGCCGAAGCAGGGCCGCAAAGTCAGCTCTTTCGACTTTCTTGATTTGTTCATAAGGCCACTTCTTTGAGGCATCTGTCGCGTAGGGCAACAGAAAATCCAACGCTGCGAGCAATGCGAACTGCCCACTGCGAAGCCGGCAATGCCAGAGATCCACTCCGACGTGGTCGGACAAAGACGCTAATGCAAACAAGGCTTCGAGATTGAAGCGCGAGTAGGTCAAAGACGAGGTGCGCTCTAGCTCTAGGGGTTGACGGCCGTCGGATTCGATCTGAATGGCGATACGTTTCTGTTTGGCTGTTTCTGCCATGCGCTTCGCGACATCAGTTTTTCCCAGCACCAAAGCGAGTTGGACTGTTTGAACATCGTAGAAGGACCCGTGGTTGTTCCTCGCGGCGGATTCCTCCTTCCCATTCTTGCTATTCACCAACCAATCGAAATACGTGCTCAACCAAATCTTGAGTGCCACATCATCCTTTCTCGGCCACGCCGCCGAGCCCGCCAATAATCCAGCTGCATCTGCTGCCGTTGCGAGATGTCGCCCTTCGATAATGCCTGTTCCGCGACCGGTGTTCACGCCCAGCACGCCTTGCGCGAATTCCATGTGAGGATTCATCCGCGTGGCAGGATCTAGAAACCATACCCAAAGAAAAAGCGATGCTCGTTCCGCATAAATTTCTTTGCCGGTGAAATAGTAGGCCAGAGCCAAGGTTTCGACACTGCTCGCCATCAAACTAATTCGTCCATGGTCGTAATCTGAGGTCCGGCTGTCCGGGTTTATGTTGCCGTCATCACGCAAGTAAGGCAGACCTCCTGACTTTGTCAGATCGGGCCAATAGTATGGCGCAATCGTCATGTAATCATGTTTATCGCCGCTGGGCGGAACTTTATTTTTCTCCACCACGGAAGGTGGCGGGGATTTCAACAGCACATCAGCAGCCTCTAATAGATTCTTCAGTGCCGGCTGTAATGTTTGGTCGCCAGCAGCCAGGCGCGCTTTCGATTCGGCCAGCAGACCGGGTTTAACTCCAAAGTAGCGGGGCGAAACCTCCTCCGCCAACGCCCCCCAACTGGTAAGAATGATTAACGAGACGAGGCTGGTGAATTTGGCCATTTTGCTTTCTTAAGGTTGATAAACTGAGTTTCGATTCCTTCGCTCGCGACGCTCGCCACTGCTGACGAGCCATGGAGTTTCGCGCTAATCTGCGCGCGACCATTGTAAAGTCGCACGGCCCGAGAACCTGTGGAGGTGCCGAGATTATCCAGCAATTGTCCATCGCCTATCAGACCGAAGCGAATCAAGTTTGCCGCGTCGAGGCAGGACACACCGTCCTTATCGACCAATCGCGCTTCGATGGTATTTACACCCTTGATTGAATCCACCTCCGTCAACACGAGCTTCACTGGCGCGCCCCACGCTGTCGTCTGATACGCCATGGAGATTTCATCATTGATGACAGAACCATTCGTTTTTCCAACGGCACGAAGTTTGTTTCCTCCCTCTTTGAACTTCACCGACCAGCTCAAACCCGCAGCAGGAAAATTCGTTGTGTTGCGTCGCTTCACACCTGCGGAGACGCCGTTCACAAACAGTTCCACCTCCCGGCAACTGGAATAAACTTTCACGAGCTTCTCCTCACCTAGCTTGCCCCAACGCACCGGCCAGGTGTGACCGTAGATATGGATCATCGGCTTCTCAGACCAGTAACTTTGGAAAACGTAATAACTTTCCTTCGGCGTGCCGTCGCGTTCGAGAACACCCTTCTGATTGACACGAGGCACTGGATTTTCAGGACGCAGTGGCGTGGAAAAATCTTTAAAGATCCACTGCGCTGCGCCGGTAAGATTCGGCATCTGCTCCTGTTCCTTAAGATGCCAGTCGAACAGATTAATCATGTAGCTCTCGGACCAATCGCCATCCTTCGACGCACGCGCTTTACCGCCACTCGCCTTGTAAGCCTTGCCCACCTCCGCTGTCCCCTGCCCCGTTGTGATTTGCGTCATGAACCTCTCAGGATCCTCAGCATGCCGCCGCGCGTGGCTGTCCCCTCCGTATTCAGCGTGTAAGAAATGTTTAGTGTCCTTGATCGCCTTCTCCGTCGAAGCTCGATACTCGGTGTAACGGCCGCCATACCAGCCTGCCCAGATACTGGGCGAGTAAACGTCCACGATATCCTTGCAGAAATCGCAGCGGCGAATGCTCGTCTTACGCGACGGATCGAGCTCATGCGCGAGGGTATTCAGCTCGGCCATGAAACCGCGGATGGCATTAGTGTCAAACTTCTCGAAGTCTCCCGGCCAATCATTCTCATTTCCCAAGCCCCAGAGAATGACGGAGGGATGATTGTAATGTTGGCCGATCAAATTGCGCAGCATATCGCGGCATTGTTGTTTGAAGGAATTACCTCCGAGACCACCGCGACACCACGGGATTTCCTCCCAGACTAACAAACCGAGTTCGTCGCAAAGATCCAAAACCAGCGGCGCTTGTTGGTAGTGACCGAGGCGCACGAAGTTCGCGCCCATTTCTTTCATAGCCTGCAACGTCTGCCGTACGACGGCATCCGGCACGGCTGCCGCCACGCCTGCGTGGTCCTCGTGATAATGTGTTCCCCGCAGGAGCAACCTCTGGCCATTAAGTTTGAAGGGCCCGTGCTCAACCCACTCGACAGAACGCACCCCGAACCGTTCAACAACGTGCTGCTCGCCATGCGCTGACTTGATCGTGACATTACACGTGTAAAGCGTGGGAGATTTTGGAGACCATAACTGTGGCGACCCGATCTGGAACGCTAAGATTTCTTTTGCGCCTGACCACGGCGCAAACTTTTGCTTGGAGGTATGAATTGATTTACCGTTAAAATCAAGAACCTCGATGAGGAATTCCGCTTCATCTTTTATCGCGGTCGGATTGTAAAGTTGCCCACGGATTTTCACACTGGCTTTGCCGCCAGCGACGACCGTTGGCTCGATGTGAACTTGCTCCAGCGAAATTGCAGGGGCATAAACCAAGGTGAGGTGGCGATACAGCCCACCGTAGCGGTTAAAATCGCTAAGGTCCGACGGAATGCTCTCGGCGTCGCGTGAATTGTCACAGAGCACAGAAAGCGGCACATCACTCCCTCCGACCTGCGCGATCGCGTCACTGATATCCACATCCCATTCATCGTAACCGCCCCGATGGTCGCC
>WBXK01000139.1 GCA_008933055.1 Verrucomicrobiota bacterium
GCAGGTTCGAAACCTGCAGCGCGCACCATCTTCAACCCGCCCTACGCCGTCAACGTAAGTAATCCATCAGGGAGAGACTCATCGCACGGGCACCGCTTTGGAGTGCGGCTTGGTAAGCCGTTTGTGTCTGGTTCAACTTCACCATGGTTTGCGCGAGGTCGGCATCCACTTCTTTTGAGACCTGGCCTTCAATGGCGAGGCCACGATCCCGGATCAATGCGTCTGTCGCTTCAAGGCGCGCCTGAATTGCACCGTTGGAGCTGATATGATAAAGAATATTTGATTCATCATTGGCAAGATTACCCCTATCCACAGCTGCTACAGCGGCAATGTTGCCCGACAGGAGATTATTTTGGAGGGAGATGAGGTGGTTGAACAAGTCCGCGCCGGAGCGGCTGTCGCTAACCAACCCTCGTGGGCCTGCGCCACTGGTGTTTTCGCCCGGAGTTTGGGAGGTGATCGTCACGCCTTCAGAGATTTCAGTTTCTGCAAGCGTGGTGTTTCCCTGATACGCGACGCTCGTCACGCTGTTGCTAGCGTCGAGCGTCATCACAAACGGCGGTCGGTCAGCAATCGTGCCCCCGAAGATCGAGTCGCCACGATTGGTGCCATTCATGATGTGAACGGCTTGCTTGATCATCTCGGTGACTTCCTTGGCGAAGAACTGCAGTTCCTCGGGCGATTTCAAATCATCAACCTGAGTCGCGATTTCCCCTGCACGATCGGAAAGCGTTTTTATTCCTTTGAGGCCACCGAATGAAGCCTGCGCCAGTTCGAGTTGACGCGCGATGTTGCGGGAGTATTGACCCGTGGAACTGAACTCCGCATTGAGGTCTAGGGCGCGGCGAAGCGAGACCGGATCATCCTCCGGCAACCGCACACGCTGTCCGGTAGCGGCTTGGCTTTGCAAGCGCGATTGGCGTACGGCTAGATTGCCAAGCTGGTTGATTAGCGTGTCGGAGAATGTGTTGGCGGATACGCGCATATTTTACCTAGTTAGTTCACCGCTTCATATTCACCAGCGTGTCGAGCATTTCATCCACGGTGGTAATCAATCGCGCCGAGGCTTGGAACGCCTTTTGGAATCGCGTGAGATCAGTCATCTCCTCGTCGAGCGAAACACCTCCGATGGAATCCCGCTGGCTGTGCAGCATCTTGTCTACCGTATCTTGGTTCGCGAGATCGTTATTAACGGTGGAAAGTGCCTGACCAAAAGTGGCCACTGTTTGACCGTAAGCCTGCGTCAACGTCTGGCCGTAAATAAACTCAGTTTGGGACAACTGTGCGAGCTGGAGCGCGACTTGATTGTCGCCCGTTGCACCACTCACTCCGGACGCTTGGATCAGGGACGGATCGTTAATCAAATTAGTATTCACACCAATCGTGGCAGCGTCTGTGCCGGTGAAGAAATTAGCGCCCGTACTTCCGTTCAAGCTGAATCCGGCAGCATGTGTCGCGTTGACCTGAGCAATAAGGATATTCGCAATGTTATTGATCGAGGCGCGAACATCCTCCAGCGCTACGTCGCGCGCCTCAATTGTCCCTTGTATGCTGCCGCCTTTGATATCCAAAAACGAGTCGGTGCTTTCAGCTCGAATGTATGTTTTATTTCCAACCTGGTAAGCCTCCACTGTCTCGACCACTTGATTGTTTGCGATCATGTCCACACCCCCGATGGCGACATTGATCGCGCCGCCTGAACCGTTGGACAAATCAAGCTTCACATATTTCGCCAGATCTTCGATCTGCGCCTGACGCATATCGCGAAGGTCGTTGGCTGTACCGCCAGAGATGGCCTCCATTCGAGTGATCTTGTCATTGAGCGACGCGATGTTGGTGAGCGCTTGATTCACAGAGCCCACTTCGGAATCAATCGTCTGATTCAACTGATTGGCGAGTGAGCCGATGCGAGAGTCTAATTGGCGAAATTGAGAGGCAAGCCCGTCTGCCTTCATCATCAACGTCTGACGTTCAGCCATCGAAGTAGGATTCGCGGAGAGACTTTGGAACGCATTGAACAAAGCGCTCAAACTGTCGGCAAGGCCATGCCCGCCGCCGACGCCTTGAGCAGCGGTGGCGCCTTCTGCACCAGTCGCCATGCGATCAATCTGCGTTCCCAAAGCGGCCTGGGCGTACTGCAATGCCGTCTGCTGCGATTGTAACATTCCATGCGTGCTGGCTTCAGCTTGGATCTGACTATCCAGAATCGAATTCCGCATTGAAACGATACTTGTGACTTCCGAGCCCGTGCCCTGCGGCCCAACCTGACCCTCGACGGTGATAGACGTGGAAATGGCGACACGCTGCCGGGCGTAGGCGGGGTTGCTGACATTGGCGAGGTTTTGCCCAGCCACTTCAACCCCGGCTCGCTGCACACCCATCGAGCGCGCCCCCATGTTTAATACGCCAAAGAGTCCTAGCATAATTATCCGATCGCTTGATACATCGCGTGAGCCGGGAAATTTCCACCGGTGACGCTTCCATTTCCTGAATAAACCGGGCTTCCACTGCCGGGCAACAGATTGCTGAGCAAACGGCTCATCAATTCCAGCGAGCGACACAGCAAAAGATGATTCTGTCGAGAACGCTGATGGATGCGCCCGAGCGACTCATTGTTCTCCTGCACGAGCGCGGTGACGAGCGGACGATAATTCACAGGCAACTTGGGGATGATCTCGGCAAACGTGGCATCACTCGCGAAACTAAGTGAGCGGGCCACCTCCATCTGCAATTCGATGCGCATCTTGCGCGTCATCTGCATAGCTTGACTCTGGACTTCAATCCCGGCGGTGGCTTCGAGAAGATTCTCTGACGCGCGGGACATAACATGATCTTGTTGTTGGTCAAGCCGGGCCAGCATCTCGCCGTATTGCTGTAATTCTTCACGCAGCGCGTGGATTAATTTTTCTAGTGCTTCGTTCATGTTTAAAGTTCACCCGCAACGGGCGAATTATCTGTTTTAAATTCGTGTTGCAATTGTTTCGCTAGACTTCGCGCCAGCCCAAATGCGCCCGAGCGGGCGATGCTGTCGGCCAAAACGTTCGTGACCATGTCTTTGTAGATACTGTCGGAGGACGACTCAGGCTCAGAGTCTGACGCAAACGTTTTCTTAGTGGCATCCGTAAGAATCTGCCGCAGCATCACGGCCTCAAACTCGCGGCTTACTTGATCTACCTTCAATTTCTCGCTTACATGAGAATCGATGGCCTGCTTCTCGATCTTGAGATCGGCAACGTTGACGTTTGATTTGAGAGCAAAGATTTCCATGGACATCCAACTTCAACGCATTATGAGTTCAGCCTGCAATGCTCCAGCCTGTTTCATTGCTTGAAAGATTGCCATCATGTCACGCGGCGTGACTCCGATGGCGTTCAATCCTTTGGCAACATTTTCGATCGTCGGCATCTCTGGCATCACTACAAAACGCGCCTTCGATTCTTTCAGGGTCGTATCGGTACGCGTCGTTACTGCCGTCGACCCCGTCTGGCTGAACGCACCCGGTTGCGACACTTCGTCCGTGTTGGCGATAGAGATGGTGAGCTCGCCGTGAGACACGGCGCAGGGCGCGATGCGGATGCGCGTGGTGGCCACAATCGTGCCAGTGCGTTCATTGACAATGATGCGGGCGGGAACGTCGGGTTGAACTTCGATGGCTTCCACGAGCGAGATGAATTGCACAGGAGATTTCTCATGACCTTCCGGTACGCGGACGCGAACCGAGGTAGAGTCAACCGCCTCAGCGCTGTTCGTGAAGAGTGTGTTCACAGCCGTAGCCAACCGCGCCGCAGATGTGAAGTCCGGCTCACGGAGGAGGAGTTCGATGAAATTATTTCGGACAATCTCGGTAGGAATCTCTCGCTCCACCAACGCTCCGCCGGAAATCTGTGCCACCGTAGGATGATTCTTCTGCACACTCCCCCCGCCGTTACCGCCGATGAATCCGCCGACAGCGACCGTGCCTTGAGCCACGGCATAAACTTTCCCGTCCGCACCCATCAAGGGCGTCTGCAACAGCACGCCACCTTGCAACGTCTTCGCATCCCCGAGCGCCGAGATGGTCACGTCAAGCCGAGTGCCGTTCTTCACGAACGCCGGAATCTCAGCGGTGATCATGACGGCAGCGACATTCTTAGAGGAGAGCGCAGCGGCCGGAACATTAACTCCAAATCTTTGAAGCATGTTCGCAACGCTTTGAATCGTATAGATGGGGTTCTTGTCACCATCGCCAGCGAGCCCAGTGACAATGCCATAGCCGACGAGTTGGTTTTCGCGCGCCCCTGCGACCATAGTGAGGTCCTTAACACGTGAGCCTGTGGCAAACGTATATGTTGAAAAATCCAGCAGGCAGAAAAATAACAATACTGAGGTGATGCGGTACATGTTTTTCAGATCAGAATGGCGTAATTTTTTCCCAAACTCTCGTGAACCAACCTTTGCGAGTGTTGTCGGTGAGGGTGCCGGTGGAGACATATTTGATCGTGGCATCAGCGATATTATAGCTGTATAGGGTGTTGTTTGGGGCGATGTCCTCCACGCGCACCACACCGCGCAGGACGGCCTCCTGTGTCTCACCCGCGAATGATGTTGAGCGGCGGCCTTCGAGAACGAGGTTGCCGTTGGGCAATACATCGGTGACTCGCACCGTAATCTTTGCTGTGATTTTCTCCGAGTTGCTGATCTTGCCGCCGCCATCGAAGTCTTGCTTTGCGCTAAGATTCAATGCCGGGAATTGTCCGTTCTTGGTCAAAAACCCACTCGCCGCAGGGCTATAAAGAAACTTGGCGATGCTCGCGTCTATGCTCGAACTCTTTGCCGTCTTGGTAGAATTGTCCTTCGACGCGGTGTTGTTCTCTTGAACGAGAATAGTGAGCAAATCGCCGACAGAGTTTGCTCTTTTGTCGGCGATTATGGCGCGAGAAGCATCCGCCTTCCAAAGAGATTGAGCTGGGAGCGGAACGCTTGTCATGAATATAGCCGCACAAAGACCTCCGCGAACGAGCTGTGACAGGAATTTGTATTTTGAATTGTTAGAGTGTGACATGGATGGTTTCCTCATTTTGAACCTTCCCTCGAAACTCTCGTTTCGATTTCAGATTGCGGACACGGATGGTCTGACCAGGCAGACCGTCTTCAAGGATTTCGACTTTAACAGAAACCGTAAGTGGCCCGTCACGGACAATAGCATCAGCGACTTTGCCGCGATGGACGATTGGCCGCAATCGCAGCGAGCGAGAGGTCAGCGCCGTGCCGGCAGGCACATTTTCACCGAGTTCGAGAAATGGATTGTCCAGTTCTACCGAGGTCAGAGCATCGCGCAACGCAAGCATGTCACGCCGTTCGCTTGACAGATCAGCATCTCGAATCAACTGTCCGCGTTTGAGAGCGGAGCTGGCCACATAAACCTCTCGCCATATGTTGGCCGTGACAGGAATCTGCCATGTGCCTGCGATTTCTTCCCCAGCTCGCAATTCAAAACGTGCGATGAAGTTCGCCGTTACGCCGGCCGACGGGAGCTCGAGCAACTTCAATGTAAGCGGTTCATCGATGACGACAGCCGCCGGGACTGGTCGAGAAAAGCGTAGTTCAAGTTCGCCGCGCTCTTTCACGTAGTTCTGTTGAAGTGATGCGATTAGTAATACTTTGATCTCGGATTCCGAAATCGTGCGCGTGCGACGGGAAATTTTGACCTGCTTCGCACCGCCCCAGTTCGTGTTCACGAGTTCGGGGGCGGATTGCTGGAGCAGGTCATTGATTTGCGCCGCGGTGAAGATCACGGCGCGATTGGCGACCGGCGCGGATGCGAGGCGAATATGGGGCGTTTCGGCCGTCGCACCGGCGATGATCTGGTCCAAATGAATTCCCATGGCGTCCACTTGTACTGCGGGGAGCAGCGACCACCCTAGTGGCTCGACCGCCGCAGCGGCGGTAAGCGCGAGGCCTAGTGACAGGCAGGGTTGGCAGAGGAATTTTGCGACGGGAAATTTCATCATCGGATCATGTTGTTGCTGAGTTGCATCATTTCGTCGGCAGCCTGCACCGCCTTGGAGTTCACTTCGTAAGCGCGTTGCGCAACGATGAGATTCACCATCTCTTCGACGACTTTGACGTTTGATCCTTCGAGGAAGCCTTGTTCTAGTTTGCCCATTCCATTTTCGCCGGGGTTGCCTGCTTCAGCGGTGCCGGAAGCTTCGGTTTCCGCGTAGAGGTTGCCGCCAAGAGGTTTTAGGCCTGCAGGGTTCACAAAGCGAGAGAGTTGCACGTTGAAAGTGCCTGTGGTTGTGATGCCACTCTTGGTCGTGACTTGGCCGGATCGGCTGATGGTGATATCCGTTGTGCCAACCGGGATGACGCCAAAACCACTTTGCACGACCAAGCCATCGTTTGTAACAACGCGGCCGTCCTTGTCGAGCTGGAAGGATCCATCCCGTGTGTATGCCTTATTACCATCGGTCGTTTGAACCTCAAAGAACCCTTCGCCAGAAATGGCTACATTTAGCTGCCCGTCCACCTTGGTGAGCTCGCCCTGCGTGAACACTTTGGCTGTAGAGACCAAGCGGGAGCCGTGGCCGACATCAACACCAGCAGGCACCTGATTGCCTGCTCCTGCATCCGCGCCGGCGGCGCGGGACGAAGTGTAGAGCAGATCTTGAAACTCGGGTTTGCTCTTTTTGAAACCGTTGGTGCTGACGTTAGCGAGGTTGTTGGCGATTACATCGAGATTTGTCTGTTGGGACTGCATCCCGGCCGCTGATGAATAAAGTGCGCGTAGCATGGAGGGTTAATTAATTCGGGTTACCCAGTTCAGAAATTGTTTTTGCCATGCGCTCGCTGTGCACCTGCATGATCTTTTGGTTCGCCTCGAAACTGCGCATAACCCCGATGAGGCTCGACATTTCGCTGACCGC
>WBXK01000140.1 GCA_008933055.1 Verrucomicrobiota bacterium
AAACCGAGTTCGACGACGCGGTTGGGGGGGAGTCGGAAGTAGGCATTCGCCGGTTGTGCGTTGCGCGAAAGCAATGCAAAAAGGCGTTTGCGCCAACGCGCGAGACCACGTCGTTGGCTGGCGATGATGGTTTCGCGGCTCAAGAAAAATGTGGTCTCCATCTCGCGGAAATTCAGGCCGAGCGGCTTGCAGAGTTTCAGGATTTCCTGCGCGTCAGGCTCCTCCATGAAGCCGTAGCGGCCTATGACTCGGAAGAATCCTTCACCAAGATCAGCGACACACACCCGACGTTCCAATTCCACGTAGGGAATTTCTTCGATGAGGATTGTGAGCAGT
This sequence comes from Verrucomicrobiota bacterium, assembly GCA_008933055.1. Classification (GTDB taxonomy): domain Bacteria; phylum Verrucomicrobiota; class Verrucomicrobiia; order Limisphaerales; family JADLHS01; genus JADLHS01. The sequence continues at coordinate 337 of WBXK01000140.1, forward strand.
ACGACACGTTTGTGGATAATCTTGTTGTGTTTGAAATTGTGGGTAAGCGCAGCGGGTGTGCCATCGGGATTGCCCGCCAGGAAGATGGCTGTACCTGGGACGCGATGAGGTTTACTCTCGGCGACATCTTTCAAGAAATCTTCGATGGGTAACAGACTGTTGATGAGGCGTTGGCGGAGGCGGTTTCGTCCCGACTTCCAAGTAGCCATGATGGTGAAACCAATCGAGCCGATACTGAGCGGAAACCAACCGCCGTGGGCAATTTTGGTAAGGTTTGCTCCTAGGAAGCACAGCTCAGCCGTTAGGAACACAGCACACAATGCTGCGGTGGGAAACAATCTCCATTTCCAAAGTCGGCGGGCGGTGAAGTAGAACAGCAAAGTGGTAATGATCATGGTCAACACCACAGCGATGCCGTATGCCGCAGCAAGGTTGTCGGATGAACGGAAACCCAGTACGAGGCCGATGCAGGCGAACATCAAACCCCAGTTGACCCACGGAATATAGATCTGTCCACGCGCTGAGGACGAAGTGTGTTCAATCGCAACGCGCGGCATATACCCGAGTTGCACGGCTTGCATCGTGAGCGAAAACGAACCGGAGATGAGTGCTTGTGATGCGATGACTGCTGCTGCTGTGGCAAGAGCCACGAGCGGATACAACGCCCATGATGGTGCAAGGCGATAGAACGGATTGGTTGCTGCTTCAGGGATGTCCAACACAAGCGCACCTTGGCCGAGGTAGTTGATGAACAGTGCCGGCAGCACGAGACTGAACCAAGCCGCGCGGATGGGTTTTTTTCCGAAGTGTCCCATGTCCGCGTACAACGCTTCTGCACCTGTCAACACGAGAAACACTGCGCCGAGCAGATGAAATCCGCGCCAACCGTTGTCAGAAAAAAATTGCCAGGCGTAGGCCGGATTAACACATTTCAACACCTCTGGTGCAGCCAAGATTTGCTTGAAACCAAGACCTGCGATGGTCGTAAACCAGAGTAGCATGACCCAACCGAACACGCGGCCTACCCCCCCAGTGCCGACACGTTGTACGCTGAACAAACCGACCAGAATGAAAATGGTAAGCGGAACGACATAGGGTTTAAACGCGGGCGCGGCGACTTCAAGTCCCTCCATCGCGCCCAATACAGAGATGGCTGGAGTAATGAGTCCGTCTCCGTAAAGCAGTGCTGCGCCAAACAATCCGAAGGCGATAAGTATCCACTTGGTGCGGGGAGAGCTTTCCTTTTCACGCTCAGGAAAAGCCAGCGCCATCAAGGCTAGAATGCCGCCTTCACCGCGATTATCTGCACGCAAGACGAACACAAGGTATTTCACCGAGACGACAAGAATCAACGCCCAGAAAATAAGCGAGAGAATACCGAGGACGTTGTCGTGTGTGGGAGCGACAGCGGCTTCACCGCTGAAGCATGTCCTCAATGCGTAGAGCGGACTCGTGCCGATGTCACCATAAACGACACCGAGCGCCGCGAGTGCGGTAGCGGCGAGAGTGGTTTTGACAGAGACGTGGCCGCGCACGGACTGCGGCGAGTTGTCGGACAGGGCAGACGCGCTACCCGAACCTGTGTCAGTTTGCATTTTTGTTGGCGGGAATTCGTGAAGCGTTGGCGCAACGCGGATTGCCCTTTCACGCGCCGACGAGGTTAGCTGACGGGCTGGGTCTTGAAAGTGACCTGATGATTCGCACCATCTACGCCCCGGTCCGAGACTGCCGGACTTTGGTTCCCCCGCGCCCTGCGATCTCTCGCAAGACCTAGGCTGCCTAAAGAGAATCCCAAATCAGGCGGTGGATGTCAAATAGCGGGGGCGTGGCATAAGCTCTACAGCAGTAATGTGGATTAGTATTTCGCAATCCCAATCAATGCTACATAGCCGTGTCGTAGGCCATAATGAAAACAAACAGAGTAAGATTAACGGTCCGTCCAACCCCCTGCCTAAAAACCACAACGATTTGAATAAAAGTCCCTACTCCTCCAGGTCACAAGTTTGTCGTTTAGCTGATTCGTGCAACAAAGCGGTTCGTCCATATACGAAATCGGTGGGCGGCGGTGCTTTCGCCAATAATCCGACTAATTCCGAAGTACTGCAGGATTTAAATCCACTCCCATGCGGAAAGAATCACCCCACAGATTTCCCAAAAGCAATCTGGCGGCTGACCGATGATAAAACGATGGACTTTCGCCTTGTGAGCCCAGTTACTCCCATTAGCCCAAGGAATTTCAAGCTATGGGAAAAATGGCGTGAAGATAGATTAAAAGGGATCGAGCAAAACTTCCCAGCCTTGATCCTTCTCACGACCACATATCACCACCTCATTGTTAAGATGGCGAATAGTTCAACCATGGCCCAAGCCACCGCTCCATCTCGGTCAGCGATTTGCCTTTGCGTTGAGCATGGTCTGCAATTTGATCTTTGCCCAGCTTGCCGACGGCGAAATATTTCGAGTCGGAGTGCGCGAAGTAAAGTCCGCTTACCGAACTGCCTGGCCACATGGCGAAACTCTCGGTGAGCTTGATGCCCGTGTGCTGCTCCACGTCGAGCAAGTCCCAAAGAATGCCCTTCTCGGTATGGTCGGGACTCGCTGGATAACCCGCGGCCGGACGAATGCCGCGGTACCTTTCTTCAATCAGGTCGGCCGCCGTAAAACTCTCCAATTTGCCGAAACCCCACTCGTCGCGGGCGCGTTTGTGCAAGTATTCCGCAAACGCTTCGGCTAGACGATCAGCAATCGCCTCAGCCAAGATAGCGTTGTAGTCGTCGTGTGCCGCTTTTAACTTGTCCACGATTTCCTTCAAGCCATGCCCACTCGTGACCGCAAAACCGCCGATGTAATCCGGCGCACCTTTTGGAGCGATGAAATCCGCTAGGCAATAATTTGGAGTGCCGTCGCCCTTCTCAATCTGCTGGCGCAGGAAATGAAACTTCGTCCGGAGATGTAGGCGTGAACCGTTTGTGTAGACTTCCACGTCATCGCCCACGCGGTTCGCTGGGAACAAGCCATAGACGGCGCGGAGTTCGAGACACCCGTTCGCCACGAATTCCTCCAGCATCTTTTGCGCATCGGCAAACAGCTTCGTGGCTTCCTCACCGTGCTTCTCGTGCGTCAGAATCTTCGGATAGACACCGCGCAATTCCCAGGTGTGGAAGAACGGCGTCCAGTCAATGAACGGCACGAGGTCTTCCAACTTAACAGCGAAAGCTCCAGCATGACCGTGAGACGAACCGCAGTCGCACTTACCCGGATCGAAACTGCCGGATGACAGCGTGCGTACACCTGTGAAATCAGGCTTCGGCAGCTCGCCATACTTCAACTTCGGCGCATTGGCGCGGGCATCTTCGAGCGAAAGTAGTTTTGCCGCTGATCCCGCATGTTGCTCGCGCAGCTTTTCGTAATCAGCAAGCAGCTGTTTCACGAAGGCAGCCTTACCCTCCTTGCTCAACAGGCTGCTGGTAACCGGCACGGCGCGAGAGGCGTCGAGCACATGCACGACCGGCTCGCTGTAATGTTGCGCGACTTTCACAGCGGTATGCGCGCGACTCGTCGTCGCGCCGCCGATGAGCAGCGGGACCTTGAAGCCGGTGCGTTCCATCTCGCGTGCGACGTGAACCATCTCGTCCAGTGAAGGTGTGATTAAACCGCTCAAGCCGATGATGTCAGCGTTCTCCAGCTTAGCTCGCTCCAGAATTTTTTCGCACGATACCATTACGCCGAGATCAATCACTTCGTAGTTATTACAGGCGAGCACGACGCCGACGATGTTCTTGCCGATGTCATGCACGTCGCCTTTAACAGTAGCGAGGACGATTTTGCCCTGCGCCTTCACAGTTTCACCACGAGCGACCATCGCGGCTTTCTCGGCTTCCATAAACGGCGTGAGATACGCAACGGATTTTTTCATCACGCGGGCGGACTTCACAACCTGCGGTAAAAACATTTTGCCAGCGCCAAACAAATCGCCTACGACACTCATGCCTGCCATCAACGGGCCTTCGATGACGGTAAGGGGCTTGCCGTATTTTGCGAGTGCTTCGGCGGTATCTGCATCAATAAAAGCGTCAATGCCCTTCACGAGCGAATGCGAGAGACGCTCCTCGACAGTTCCCTTGCGCCACTCTTCTTCAATTTTTTTGTCGGCAACGGTCGTCCCCGCGTTGGCGGCTTTGAGTTTTTCGCCGAAATTCACGAGTCGTTCCGTCGCATCAGCACGGCGATTTAGCAACACGTCTTCGACGAGCTCCTTCAACTCCGGCTGGATCTCTTCGTAAACCTCCAACATGCCTGCATTCACGATGGCCATGTCCATGCCGGCTTTGATGGCGTGGAACAGAAACGCGCTGTGCATCGCCTCGCGCACGGGATTGTTGCCGCGAAAACCGAACGACACGTTCGAAACGCCGCCGCTGACTTTTGCGTGAGGCAAATTCTGTTTGATCCAGCGCGTGGCCTCAATGAAGTCCACGGCGTAGTTGTTGTGCTCCTCAATGCCGGTGCCGACGGTGAGGATGTTCGGATCAAAAATGATGTCTTCGGGAGGAAAACCAACTTCGTCCACAAGAATTTTGTAAGCTCGTTCGCAGATGCGAATCTTATCAGCTAACGTCGCGGCCTGGCCTTGTTCATCGAACGCCATGACAACGACAGCCGCGCCGTATTTCAAAACTTTGTGTGCATGTTCACGGAAGAGTGCTTCGCCACCTTTCATTGAGATGGAGTTCACGATACCTTTTCCTTGAACACATTTCAGACCGGCCTCGATGACTTCCCATTTGGACGAGTCCACCATGAACGGAACTTTGGCAACTTCCGGCTCACTACCGAGCAATTGCAGGAAGCGGCTCATCGCAGCAACGCCATCGATCATCCCTTCATCCATGCAGATGTCGATGATGTTCGCGCCGTTCTCGACCTGCTGGCGCGCGACTGCGACAGCCTCCTCGAATTTATTTTCCTTGATGAGCTTTGCAAACTTGGGAGAACCCGCGACGTTCGTGCGCTCGCCGATCATGATGAACTGCCCGATTTGCTGTGTGAAAGGCTGCGAACCGGAGAGACGGAGCGGAATAGCCGCGCCAGTCGAAAACTTGGTTTCAGTTTTCACTGTGCGCGGTGGTTTGCTTTCCAGAGCCTTGGCAATGGCCGCAATGTGTTCCGGTGTATTGCCACAACAGCCACCAGCGATGTTAATCAATCCGCTCGAAGCAAATTCGCCTAGAAAATTGCCCATGTCTTCCGGCTTCAAATCAAATCCGGTTGGCGACAATGGATTCGGTAAACCGGCGTTGGGGTAGCAGGAGATGGCAGTGTTAGATTTATCCGCGAGTTCAGCAAGGAATGGCCTCATCAAGTCTGGACCAAGCGAGCAGTTGAGTCCGATGGCAATCGGCTTCACATGCTTCATCGCATTCCAATACGCCTCTATGGTCTGCGCAGAAATCATCGTCTCACCACCGCGTCCGACAGCAGCGGAAATCATAATCGGCAGAACCTTACCATCCTGCTCGAACACTTCCTGAATAGCCACAAGGGCTGCCTTGGCATTGAGCGAATCGAAGATTGTTTCGACGAGCAAAATGTCTGAACCGCCTGCGATGAGACCCCGAATCTGTTGCGTGTAGGCCGTCTTCACTTGATCGAAGCTGCAGACGCGGAAGCCGGCGTCGTCTGCATCCGGCGAATTGGAGAGTGAAACAGTCAACGGTCCGACCGCGCCAGCCACGAAACGCGGGCGGCCTGTATTGTTCGCTATACGGTCGCACCACTCCCGGCATTGCTTCGCGGATTGTTCATTGATTTCCCAGGCAAGATCGTTGAGGAATTCGCTCTCGATGACGCCTTGATAGAACGCAGGGTCTTTTCGCCCGCCGTGTTCACGCGGATCGTCCACGAAGAACTCACTCTGCCCGATGCTCGTGGCTGAAAAGGTATTCGTCTCAATGATATCCGCACCCGCTTCCAGGAAACGCCTGTGGATATCGCAAATGGTCGCCGCCTGCGTGAGCGAGTAAAGGTCGCCGTTGTTCTTCAGATCTTTCTTGGAATCCGCAAACCGCTCACCACGAATTTCCTTCTCACCCAACCCATAGGTGCGGATGGTCGTGCCCATCGCTCCGTCAATAATGACAATGCGTTCTTGGATCGCTTTGAGCAGCAGTTGCGCGTGCGGACTGTAAGGTGTGGCCTTGTTCACGTCGGCAAACTAGACCACGGCGCATAGGTTGCCAATTAAAAAATCAACGCATCTGGATACGAAGATATGTTTTGTGGCATCCAGTGTTTACCCCTGCATCGCCTCGAGGGTTTACCCCGAATTGGTTAGTCGGGTGATTCGTGCAAACGTTTATAAATCGATGAATATAACGCGTTTGATCCTGACGACTGCAATGTCGATCTTGATGAGTTATCCGCAAACGACCCAAGCTATATGGTGAATCCGGGATTCGACTTCGGCGATTTTCAAAATTGGCG
>WBXK01000141.1 GCA_008933055.1 Verrucomicrobiota bacterium
CCATGGCTTTCGTGATGCCGGCCGAACTGGCCTCGGCCCAAGTCCCCGCTCCTACCGATCCCGCCGTGTCCGTGCGTACACTCCCATCCCAGCGGTTCGCCGTGGTGCGCTTCAAAGGCAGCCGCAGTTCTGCCAACGAGTCCGCGGCCTTGACCCAACTCCAAGGGTGGCTAGAGTCTCAATCGCTGCCGACAAACGGTGCTCCCCTCTACGCGTATTTCGATCCGCCCTGGACGCCCCCATTCCTCCGCCGCAACGAAGTCATGTTGCCGATCGCTCTGATGCCAGTATCCTTATGAGGTTGTCCTGGTAAAGACGAAAGGGCTGACAACACGTCCGGCCATTATCCACAGGGCACTGAGAATGCAGCGCCCAATCTGAGATCAGCCGACTCGCCACCTCAGATGCCCACAGTCCCCATCGCGGGGCACGTCTTCATGGCTCGCATTAGTTCGGCCGACTTTACCCAATTTTATCTTCGATTCTCCATCGGCACGGCGACGCTCGCACGCTACGTCCTGTTGGCGCGCTTTTCTCGAGGTGGTTTTTGTTATTGACTCCATTCGATCTGACACGACGCGCGGGGTATCGTTACAGTTACTACTCGATAACCCCTCCTACTCCAGATAACGCCGAGCCCCCAACTAGAACCACCATCTTATTCAACGCACCCTTGACGCCATGGATTGCGATCACCCATTGCGCCCGCGAAGGTTTCATCCTAGATTGACATCTCCTTCTGCTTTGGAGCTTATAGCTCCATTAAGAAAAGGGTTTTGGATTTGATGAACCAAATTGCTGATAGCCACTCCGAATCGTTGACAAGTCACGAGCAGTTGCTTGAGTCCCTGAGGGGCCTGAAGGATGTGAAGGCTGCGCTTGATGCACATTCCATCGTCGCCACCACAGACGCGTCCGGGAAAATCACCGAGGTCAACGATAAGTTTTGCTCCCTCTCAAAATATTCTCGTGAGCAGTTGATTGGACAAGATCATCGTATCATCAACTCCGGTCATCACTCAAAGGAGTTCATCCGCGAGCTTTGGACAACAATCTCGAGTGGCAAGGTCTGGCGAGGCGAAATCAAAAACCGCGCGCAGGACGGAACATATTACTGGGTGGACACGACGATCTGCCCGATCCTAAATGCAGCGGGCAAGCCCTGCCAATATATTGCGATCCGAACGGACATCACGGAGCGCAAGCGGGTCGAAGCCATCCTCACATCCTTCGCCGAAGAAGAGCGCGGCCGCATCGCGCGCGACCTGCATGATGGCGTGGGCCAGGAACTTGGGGCGGCGCTCTTTCTCAGCAATCTGCTCCAGCGTGACCTTAAAGAACGCAGCGTTGCGGAGGCCGAACGGGCGACACAGATTCACACTCTCATTGAGAAGGCGCTCGCGGATGCGCGTAAACTCTCGCACGGCCTCTATCCCGTGCCCTCTGAGCCGGACGGGCTGATGACAGCCCTTCAAGACTTAGCAGATCACGTCACGCGCGATTGCGGCATCGAGTGCAGCTTTGAAGCGGACTCAGCCGTGTTGCTAGACGACCAGACGACGGCCACGCATCTTTATCGCATTGCGCAGGAAGCGGTGAACAACGCCTTCAAACATAGCGGCACCACCCGCATTGAAATCCGCCTGACAGGGCACTCAGATCGTGTGGAGATTTCTGTGCGTGACCATGGCATTGGCTTGCAACAGAGTTCAACCGTGGCCGGACGGGTGGGATGGCAAACCATTAGGCAGCGCGCCCAGTCGATGGGAGGGTTCTTGAGCGTCGAGAACGCTCCTGGAGGAGGCGTCATCGTGAGATGCTCCGTGGCTTGCGCTCGGCATAGCCCACCTGCTCCACCCTCACTACTGACTCGCTCAGAGCAACAGGAGACATCAAGGATTGAGCATGGTATCAAAAACCAAACCATCTGACGCGCCCTTTGTGAAAAAGAAAATGCTGGTGGTGGACGATCATCCCATGATGCGCCTAGGCCAGGTGGAGGCCATCAACCGTGAGCCTGACTTCATGGTGTGTGGGCAGGCTGGTACGGCGCGCGAAGCGATGGAGTCGATCGCTCATCTGAAGCCCGACCTCGTGGTGACGGACATGACCTTGCCGGACAAGAACGGTTTGGAGCTGCTCAAAGATATTCAGGCACTGCACCCGGGACTGCCGACGTTGGTGGTTTCGATGCACGAGGAAACATTCTACGCGCCGCGCGTCCTTCGTGCAGGGGGCCGCGGTTACGTGATGAAAAGCGAGGGGCCGGAAAAGGTCATCGCCGCCATTCGCACAATCTTGAAAGGACAGATTGCCCTCAGCCCGTCAATGTCGGGGCAATTGCTTGAAACATTCAGCGCCCCAGCGGGCAAGGCCGGGGGCACACCCGAGAGCAGATTGACAGACCGCGAGTTGGAAGTGCTACGTTTTGCGGGCGAAGGTTGGGCCACTGAGGAAATCGCGCATAAACTTCATCTGAGTACCAAGACCGTGGATGTTCATCGCGGCAAAATCAAAGAAAAGCTCGGATTGAAAACCACGCCGGAATTCCTACGCTATGCCATCCGTTGGGTGCAGGCTCAAGATAAGCCTGCGCCGTTCCCGACCATGCCGATCGTTTCCTCCAAGCAAACCTCGCGGCGCTGTTAAGGCGGATGTTCCGTCCCACAGCGCCTAAGCATTTTGCTTATCCCCCGTTCCTATATCACCTATCCGCCCTCTCGTTGATGGATTAATGACGAGCATCCTTCTGACCAATAGTCACGTGTGGTCGCCGCGCTGTAATCTACCGCACATGACAGCGACACTCATTCAACCGATGGTTCTGAATCAAGCGCATTCGAGGCCCGGCTCGGCACTGACTTCAGCCTCACATGGAGCAGCAATGCGCCCTGAAAAAAATCACGCCTCGTCTGGCGGACCAGCAGGCAAGGTCTTGAGCACCGAGCTGAGCGTCCGTAACGATAAGAGCCTGATTGAAACGCTCTCCCGTTCGTCGGTATTTAAAGAATATCAGCGCGCCTTCAGTGATGCGACGGGGCTACCTCTGACCCTCCGCGCCGTGGAAAGCTGGCAACTGGCACACGCTGGTGACCCTCATCAGAACCAGTTTTGCGCGCTTGTAAGCGGCAACAATCACTCCTGCGCCGGATGCCTTCAGATGCAACAAAGCACATGCTGCTCAGCCAACGGCGTGCCCAGCACGCTCCGCTGTTCATTCGGGCTCAATGAAACCGCAGTGACACTTCACTTGGGAGACCGGACTATCGGATATCTGCAAACCGGTCAGGTTTTCTTCCAACCACCCACCTCCACACAAACTGCTTTAGTTGTCCGCCGCACCCAGGCGTTGGGTTTGAATGCTATCGGGCGGGACATCAAAACCGCTTATCTCGCCACGCCAGTGTTCAAACGTCATGCCTACGAATCGATCGTCCGCCTGCTGGGATTTTTTGCTGAACAACTCGGCGGTTTAGCCAACCAGATGGCGATTCAACAGCAACATGCCGAACCGCCCCAAATCACCCGGGCGCGGCAATTCATTGAGGAGAACTGCGGGGAAAAACTTACGCTGGAGGATGTGGCGCGACGCGTCGGGGTAAGCTCATTCTACTTCTGCAAGCTGTTCAAGAAAGCCACGGGAATCAACTTTACCGATTATGTTTCACGCGTTCGCATCAAGAAGGCATGCGCTCTTTTACTCGACCCAAACTGCCGCGTGAGCCAAGCAGCTTATCAGGTGGGCTTCCAATCATTGACCCATTTCAATCGTTGTTTTCAACGCATTAATGGGCAGTCACCAACGGCTTATCGAACCCAACGAAAGCATTCTTGATCCAACCAAAACATTTTATCACCCACCCAAAAATCATGACTATGAGCCCCCGTATCGAAACACCGCCGCTCCAATCTGAGACGCCCTTCATTGACGACTCGGATCAGATGGAGATTCTTGACCTTCGAGACAACGCACGATTTCTAACCATCGAGACTGATAGTGAGTTTGCGCAGACACCAGAGGCTTCAAATTATATCCGCCCCCCTTCGCGTTGGGGCATGAATGAGTAACAACGAAATGGGCACACAATGCACATCCCACTTTCATCCCACAAAGTGAACATCCTGATTCTATACTCAGACGCCACAAGCGGGCGCAACGCCACTTGGGCTTTCAACCGCATCTTAAACAAAATTGATCTCGATGTATCCGACCGGGGGCGTTGGTTGGAATACCGCCTCTGGAGGTTGGATCTACTGAACCAGCCGGAAATCCAAACTCTAGCGAGTCGCGACGTAGCTGCCGCAGACATGGTTGTTGTAACCGTAGGTAAAAATGAAACTGGCTGGGATGTTTTCGAACACTGGGCGCAGAGTTGGCCGTCTCCGCGCCGTGCCGCACGTCGCGCGCTGGTGGCATTTCACGACGGCGAAATCAGCTCACCGGCAGCGGCCCATTCTGTGGAATTTCTCCGACAACTCGCTGATCACAAGGGAATGGACCTAGTCACGAATCACCTAGATGTCGCTTGCGCTGCTCGGTCATTGCCTTTGGAACGGAAGGAGATGCCTCTGGAAGCTCCACGGCTCGCAGGCACAGGGAAGGCTTTGGCTGAACCCACGTTTGCCATGGTGAAACATTATAAACACTGCCTCGTGCGCTATGGCATCAATAAATGAGACACAATCGACCCACCACCCCGCAGGTCACACATTGAGAATCTCGAAACGAACAAACCAAGAAAGAAAAACAAACTATGACTCCCAAATACATGATTGAATATACGGTACCCGTCGGTAAATACGCCGTTCCCAATCGCTACCAGACCGATGGTCCCGTCAGTTGCACTGAGTTTCTGTCCAACCTCCTGGAACACGGTTTCCACATAAAAGCCATTTTGCATGAGGGGATGCCGTTGGAGCGAAAACAAGCCGACCAGATCATCAAACAGGCGGCATCGATGCTCGCAGCCCGCCATGTCTGTGCGTCGCTTGGGATTGACGCCGCAGAGGAACATCACCGTTTTGGCTTCGCGGCGTAAGCAATGCACGAATGCCTCTCTCATATTCGGAAAAATTTGAAGGCTTTTTGAAAAAAAGAATTTTAGTCGTTGAAGACCATGCGGCTGTCCGGCAGGGCATCGTCGAAACTATTAACCGCGAAAGCGACTTGATGGTATGCGGCGAGGCGGAGGATATGTCGTTAGCACTCGAAGCGATCAGCTTCGTTCGTCCCGACCTTGTGTTGATAGATATCCAACTCAAGTCCTCCAGCGGACTGAGCCTCGTCCGGATATTGCATCAGGAACATCCCGAGCTGCTGACCGTTGGCATGACGATGTTCGACCCGGTGCGCTACGAAAAGAAGGCCCGCGCCGCCGGCGTCTGCGGCTTCATTGTGAAGCAAGAAGGGCCGGAAAAGTTGCTGACGGCCATCCGCAAGGCACTCTTCGCTAAGCCCCTAGCAACCGACAGCCAATGAAATCAGTAGAAGCTATTTCAACGGGCAAACCACAACAAACGAAAGGCAAGAATCGTTGCGGCATTTTGCCTGTGTGTTCAAAAGTCTCATGGGCCAATCACCCGCGAACTAACGTGACTCGCTACCCATAGCCTGATGTCAATGCGCAGCGATTCACGCTCCGACCTAGTTCATAAAACCGAATAGATAAACCGACATGACTCTAAAAAAATCAAAAACCCTCAACAAGCACCGTCCCCGCAGCGCTGCACGAAAAAAACGAAACAGTATTAAAAAAATACTTACCACGACCGATTTCTCCGACGAGTCACGTTCCGGCGTGCGATACGCTGTGGCCTTGGCAGAAAAGCTGCACGCAACCGTCTCGCTGCTCCATGTCGTTGACCAACCCTTTCACCAGTCCGGGGCCAAATCAATCATGCTCGCTCATGAATCTACAGACTTGCCCCAGTCTGCTCCTGGGCGGATGGCCGCCTTGGTTAAAAGTGAAGGCAATAGAGGTGTGACTCTCACATCCGCGATTCGCAACGGCACACCCTTCCATGAAATCACTACCGCGGCAGATAAAAGTGCTGCAGACGTCATCGTCATTGCCACTCACGGCTACACCGGGCCTAAACACGTCGTCCTTGGCAGCACCGCCGAGCGTGTCGTGCGTCACGCCCCGTGTCCGGTGCTTACCGTTCCCACCCGCACAAAGGACAAGAGGACGGGCATAGCACACGGGCTACAGCTCAAGAGGATTCTTCTCCCGATGGACTTCTCCGAACTTTCGAAGGATGCTTTGCCGTGGGCCACTTTCTTGGCGGAACAATTCCGAGCCGAAATCGTGCTGCTCCATGTCGTTGAAAAATTCCCCATTGATTATCTGTTGGGGAAAGAACTGGCGAGCCACTCAATCGTACCCTTGATAAAACAGGCCGAGGCAGACTTGGGGCGCACTGCTTCAGACCTAGCCAAATCTTTCGGATTAAACATTTCCGCCGCTGTCCGGGAAGGCAAACCGCATGTCGAAATTTGCGAAACAGGTAAGACACTGGACGCAGACTTGATTGTTCTAACCACGCATGGTTACACAGGTTTGAAACACGTCTGGCTGGGCAGCACCGCTGAGCGCGTCGTCCGCCACGCATCCTGCCCAGTGCTGGTCGTGCGTGAGAAACAGCCCTGTGCGTGACACATGCCGCATGAACCACTTCCTAACCCGATGCCGCGAGTATCTGCCCCAACGAAATCTTCACTCCTTGCGCAAACTGGCCATTGCCGTTGTTGGATGCAGCGTGGTGTTGATGGG
>WBXK01000142.1 GCA_008933055.1 Verrucomicrobiota bacterium
AGCATAGTGTCCCCGTCCTTGTAATCGACGATCTGGGTTTGGATGGCGGCGTTCGTAGAGACAACAAAAACCAGCGTGACGAGTGAACAAATGATTTTCTTCATGGGCGTCATTATTACGGTGCAACGACTGGTGAACTCAAAACAAATCTGATCGCGAGATGCCGCCGCATTGAGAATTCGTCAAGAGCCGAAAATTCTTTTGACCATTTCGATGCCGTTCTCCCAGAACACTAGAGCTACGCCCATAAGGGATCCCCCGGCGATTATTCCGGACGCGACCGGGAAAGTGAATTCTTCGGAAAGCTTGGGAGATTTTTTTTGAAAGACCTCGGCGATGACCGCGCCCATGAGGAACAGGATACTGTAATGCCAGTGGAAAACCCAGGCGAGTCCGAAGGCTGCCGCGGAGGGAACAAGATTTTTGCGTTTCGGAAACACGATCGGCAAGACGGACAAAACAATGCCAAGCGCGCCGCCGATGACGATGGACCAAACCTTGACGGATTCGAGTGCGCCGATGCCTTTGCTCATGGCTTTGGCGACTGCAGCCCAGGTTTGCGCGGCAGGCGCGGGAAACTGGTCTGAGCCGAGCGCGGCGGCATTCGGAACGAGCAGCTTGAAGGAATATACGGTGACAAGCGTGCCGATGAAAATGCCTGCGAACTGCGCGAGAAATTGTTTGCGTGGATTCGCTCCAAGCAGATAGCCGCTTTTCAGATCGGTGAGCAAATCTGCCGCAGAAGTTGCCGCGCCTGCAGTGATGTTTGCGGCCATGAGGTTTACATTGACGTTTCCGGGATTGATCGCGCCGAATGTAAGCTGCGTCACTTTGCCCATCGCTCCGATGGGCGTGGTGTCGGTTTCCCCCGTGACACGGCACGCCACGAGCGCGAGCAGAAAAGACAACAAGACGGCAAGAACACTTTGCCACCATGGCATCCCAAACGAAGCATGTGCCAGCCACGCCAGCGCGATCAGTGAGACGCCCTGCCCGATGGCAAACCATGCCATGGGAGTCTCGATGGCTTCGACTTCATCTATGGATTTTTGCCCGCTCGAAAACATTTTTCCAAGACTCCGGAAGGCTCGCAGGGCGCTCTGCCATTGAAGAATGAAACTCAGCAAGCCTGACGTCACCATGCAAGCTGTGCCGCCCCAGAGTGTCCATTGCACGATGTCCCGGAATCCCGAACCGGTGATGAGGCCAGCGTTCTGCATGACCGGCACAAACACCGCCCAGCAAAGTGTCCCGCTGATGAACATCGTGATGCAGACGCGCAATCCAGTGATCGCACCGGCGGCGATGAAGATCGCATCCCATGCGAACATCACCGTGCGGCCATTCCACAGTTTGTAGAGGTTGTCGCCTAGGATATATTTTTGCGCGTCAGTGATCAGTGCCGCGCTGGTTAACTTGGCCCACGAATGATTGACCAGATGAAGCCCCTCTGCCCAGAACTTGTCCAGCGCGGCGAGCAATCCTGCGATACCCAAAGCTTTGGCGGCGCGGATTCCTTTTGCGCCGTGAGAATGTAGAGCGCGAAGGGTTTCTGCGGCGGCAATGCCGCTGGGAAATTTGAGTTGTTCGATGTTGATCATCTGCCGCTTCATCGGCACGGCCATGGTCACGCCCAAGACAGCCATAAAGAACACCCAACCCAAAGTGAGAGGCAGAGACATGGGCGTTCCATTGAGGAGGATGAATGCCGCAAATGCGGACACGAGTGTGCCGCCCGTTGAGTAACCCGCGGCGCTCGCCGTGGATTGCATACAGTTGTTCTCCAACATCGTCATCGGCGTTTTGGCGATGCGGAGTTTGTAGAGCAAAGACCAGAATGCGTAGGAGAGAATGCAGGCCGTGATGGCGACGCCGAATCCCCACCCCGCTTTCAAACCGATGTAAAGATTGGTCAACGACAAGATGCCACCAAGCACACTGCCCACTAAAACAGCGCGCACCGTGAGTTGCGGCATGGTATCGCCTCGACCTTTATAGACTTTCTCAAACCACTGCCGCTCGATTTCTTCGGGTGTCCCTTGGAATCCAGCTAATGGCAGGGCGTCCAAATCGGGTTGCAATGGCGTTGGCGAGGTTGATGTGGTTTTGTTATTGTCGGACATACTGCAATCGTTTGGAGGTTTTATCTCACTTCGTCAAGCCTGCGTGAGTTTCAAAACACGGTTGGCACGCCCTCCTCGAGGATACGGATCTTTTCGCTGATGCCGTTTTCATGCGCGAGTTTAAGCAGCCAGCGCGGGGGTTCATCCAAGTCTTCAAATGACAGTTTGAACGTGCCGTAGTGCATTGGCACAAACCATTGGGCGCGCACGTCGTTAAATGCTTTCACGGCCTGGTCCGGGCCCATGTGGACTTTGCGAAACGTCTCCGGGTGATAAGCGCCGATCGGCAGCAACGCCACATCTGGGGCGAGGCGTTGGCCGATTTCTTTAAAACCCTCGAAGTAGGCGCTATCGCCTGCGTGATAAATGCGACGCCCTTGATTTTCGAGGACAAATCCGCCGTAACCACGATGTTGATCGTGCAACGTCCGCGCTCCCCAGTGTTGACTCGGAGTGAGAGTCACCTTCCAATCGCGCTGTGCGAAACTTTCCCACCACTCCAGTTCGATAACGCGTGCGAAGCCAAGGTTCTGGGCGAGATCGCCGACGCCCCACGGCATCACGCCAATCTTCGGATGCGGCAACTTTCGCAACGTAGGTTTATGGAAATGGTCGAAATGCGCGTGCGTCAGCAAGACGAGATCAATCGGCGGAAGATCTTCAATCCGCAGCCCGGAACATTTGATGCGTTTCAACAGGAAGAGCCAGTTCGCAAAGTTAGGATCAACGAGCACGTTCAGGTCTGTGAACTGTAAGAGAAACGACGCGTGACCGATCCACGTAATAGCCACCTGCCCGTGTTTAAGTTTGGGGAACACAGGCCGCTTGTGTTCACCGCGCCTGCGAGTGATTAAGGCCTTCCATACAAGTTCCCGGAAAAAGGCGCCTGGCTTGAAATGTTGAGACGGAGTGAGGTCCTTAAACGATTTGGGTAACCGCTTTCGCTTTTGTGGCAATGGTTTCGTCATGGCGTGTTAGAACCTTAGCCAACCTGATCAGGCGAATAAATTAAAACTCCAACTAAACGTGATCAGGCAATCAGCCTTTGTGATGATGATTGGCGGCAAATTGGAACGTTATTCCCAAAGACAGAGGATGCCCTGCAAGAAATTCTTGCGCACTCATCCGCCGCCCTCCTTCACGCTGTAAAATCGTTATGCGCAAGGCATCCTCGCCACAACCTATCACTATTCCGGACTTGTCTGCGCTCAAAATCTCTCCTGCGTGGCCACCTGTTGAAACAAGTTCTGCGCCCCAGATTTTCAGGAGCAACGGCTTTGGTTGCGCAGGGAGATACGTGAACGCGCCCGGCCAGGGCGTGAACGCCCGGATGCGATTCCAGATCGCACGAGCGGGTTGGTTCCAATCTATATTGCCGTCTTCCTTGCGGATTTTTGCCACATGAGTCGCGAGCGCGTTGTCCTGTTTGAATCCATGAAGTTTCCCATCAACCAAGCCGTGGATCGTTTCCACGAGCAACTCGGCGCCCATCTCTGCCAAACGATCATGCAGCGTCGTAGCGTTGTCATCGTCGCGGATGGGCGTGGTGTTTTGCATCAGCATGTCGCCCGTGTCGAGCCCGACATCCATCTGCATAATGGTGACGCCCGTTGTTTCGTCATCGTTGAGGATGGCGGATTGAATCGGCGATGCGCCCCGATATTTCGGCAGCAGTGATGTGTGAACATTTAGGCAACCAAGGCGCGGTAACTCCAAGATGGTTTTGGGCAAAATCTGGCCGAACGCCGCTACCGCGATAAGTTCAGGCCGCAATGCGCCGAGTTCAGCGATGAATTTTTCATCGCGCGCTAACTCCGGCTGTAAGACGGGCAGGCCCGCTTCAAGCGCGAGTAGTTTCACTGGCGATGGATGAAGTTTTAGATCGCGGCCCTTTAGACGATCTGGCTGCGTGACAACAGCGACTACCTGCAACTTCGGAACGCGAAGCAAAGCGCGTAAAGTCGTAGCTGCGAGTTCCGGCGTGCCCATGAAGATGATGCGTAAAGAAGGCATTATCACCCACCTGTGATTTCCTGAGCCCCTTTACCGCCGTTGACCAAAAACATCACAGCCATTCGGACGGCAATCCCGTTGGTGACCTGTTCGAGGATCAGCGAACGCACACTATCGGCGATGTCGCTGTCAATCTCTACACCACGGTTCACTGGGCCGGGATGCATGATGAGTGAGTCAGGTTTTGTTTTGGCAAGGCGCGCCTTGTTGAGGCCGAAGAGTTGCGTGTATTCGCCAATGCTGGGGAACATGGTTTTGCGTTGGCGTTCGTGCTGGATACGGAGTAGGTGGATGATGTCAGCATCGCGAATCGCTCCGTCCACGTCATGCGTGACGCGACAACCCATAGCCTCGAACGTCCTGGGCACGAGCGTGGAAGGTCCGCACAGCGTAACTTTGGCTCCGAGTTTTGTGAGTGCCCAAATGTTCGAGCGGGCCACTCTGCTGAAAAGGATGTCGCCGAGAATCGTGACGTTCAGTCCGGCGATTGTTCCCTTCCGTTCACGGATAGTGAATGCGTCCAACAACGCCTGCGTGGGATGTTCATGTGATCCATCGCCTGCGTTGATGACGTGAGTGTTCAGCGTGCGTGCGAGGAAATGCGCCGCGCCAGCCGCGCTGTGCCGGATGACGATGAAGTCTGCGTTAAGAGCTTCGAGATTTCTGGCGGTGTCCTTCAGCGTCTCACCTTTTTTCAAGGACGATGCATCGGCAGTGAAGTTGACGATGTCAGCGGAAAGACGCTGTTGTGCTAGCTCAAAACTGATACGTGTGCGCGTGGAGGGTTCGATGAAAAGATTCACCACGGTCCTGCCGCGCAACGCGGGAACTTTCTTGATTGCGCGTTGGCTGACGGCTTTGAATGCCTTCGCCGTGTCCAGTACGGTTGTGATTTCGTCTGCCGAGAGTGATTCGATATCCAGCAAATGTTTGCGATTCCAGGTCATGGTCGTTCAAGCACAACTTCGTCCAGCGCGTCCCGCACGGCAAGGCGCACTATTATTTTTTCTTTCTGCGACGTGGGTTGGTTTTTACCGACGTAATCCGCTTTGATGGGCAGTTCGCGATGCCCGCGATCTACGAGAACGGCGAGCTGAATCCGTTTCGGCCTGCCAAAATCCGTCAGCGCATCCATCGCCGCGCGGATCGTGCGTCCACTGAATAAAACGTCATCCACCAAGACAACGGTCTTTCCCGTCACATCAAACGGAATAAGCGTGGGATGAACAGTTGGCGCAGCGCGGTGGCTCAGATCATCCCGGTGCATATTCACGTCGATACTACCGCACGGAACAGGTGCGCTCCATATCTGAGAAAGATTTTGGGCAAGCCGTTCCGCTACGGACACCCCGCCGCACTGGATGCCAACGATCACGATCTCCGCACTAATTTCGTTCCGTTCTGCTATCTCATGCGCGATGCGCGTCAAGGCGCGTTGGATGCCGGTGTTGTTTAGGATGATTGTGGATTCAGGCATGCGAGCCGTGGGGCGTGGAAAAGTTTAAAATAAAACTGCGAACTTCGCTTTGACGACGTCTCGCCGGAGTAAATTTTTTCTTCATTTTGCTCCTTGGCTACCTCGCGGCGCCGCCTTAAAGGTGCGGAACCATTGGTTTTACTGACCTGCTGGCTGGGTGCTTCCCTGGCGGGCTTTGCGCCACTTTGAACGGTGGCGGACTATCCAATCTGTGAGAGCGCGCTCAAAACCTATGTCGTGCCCGGCTTTCTCGGATTCAATCCATTTGTGTTTGAGAATCTCTTCGCGCTCCGCTTGAAACTCCCGATATAAAGTGGAGTTCTTAAGAAGGTCGCTGGCTGTTGGCTCTTTGGTCGCGTCGTGCATATCAGGGACGGATAGTTCGAGTTCTGCTTGAAGTTATGCCGAGCAACCCCGGATGACAATAGCATATTCTGGTAATGTCGGAACTCCATGAGAATGTCACCATTGGTTGGGTTGCGGTAGCAACCCGACCAAACATGGAGACATTAAGGAAACGCTGATTTAAGTTTGAGGTTTTGATTTTTGAAGGGGACGTGTTGGGGGTTGGTTTCGTAACATCGGATGGATTACACACTGGACGAATTTTTCTCAAGCTGAGTTTGCCGATAAGAAGAAGACCACCCGCCTGGAGAAGTTCCTCGGGCCAAGCTGCTGACCGTCATCAATCCACACTATCCCAAGAGCGGACATTGCGCATCTACTTTCTCCAGCAGTGGTATGGTCTAGCCGACGAAGCCCTTGAAGACGCGCTCTACGACAGTCAGGCATTACAATAATTTGCCCTCATCGATTTGAGTGCCGAAGACGTGCCCGACGCCACCACGCTGTTGAACTTCCGTCACCTGCTCGAAAATCACGATCTGTGCAAAGGCCTCTTCAGCGCTATCAACGCGGACCTGACCGCGCTGGGGTTGTTGTTACGCGAAGGGACGTTGGTGGACGCCACGTTGATTCCCGCGCCGCCCTCCACCAAGAAACAGGAGAAACAACGCGACCCAGGGACGCACCGGACCAAGAAAGGAAACCAATGGGGTTTCGGGATGAAAGCGCACACTGGAGTGGAGAAACGAGCGGAGATCGTGG
>WBXK01000143.1 GCA_008933055.1 Verrucomicrobiota bacterium
AACACCATCGTCTGGTACTGCAGCGACAACGGCGGCGTCAACGGCCCGAAGTCCACCGGCTTTTTGCGCGGACAAAAAGGGACGCTCTGGGAAGGCGGCTTGCGCGTACCTGGAATCGTCGAATGGCCAGCACGTATTCCCAAGCCCTTCATCACCCAGATACCTTGCTCCACACTCGACATTTATCCGACTGTTCTCGAAGCAACCGGCGTTGTCGCCAAGAACCAAACTCAACCCCTCGATGGCATCAGTCTGATTCCGTTGTTCGATCACAAGACCGAGTCCCGTTCCAAAGCGATTCCATTCTGGGCGCATGGAAATGTGGCGGCAGGTACCCCGGGGCACGCCGTATTGCTCGAATGGCCTTACAAGTTGCATCTGGACCCGAAGCTCGGAAAGGGTGTGACCCAAGGGGAACATCCAATCAAAGCAAAGTCTAGCGTCTTGCTCTACGATGTTTCGAAAGACCCCAAAGAAACAACCGATCTCGCTGCACAAGAACCTGAGCGCGTGAAAAAAATGACCGCCCAATTGGTGGCGTGGCGCACCTCGGTTGATAAAAGCCTAAGCGGCGCAGACTATCCCGGCGGCTTGAAAAAGAATTGAACCATGAAACAAACACTCGCGATCCTAACTGCGCTCCTTCTCGTAGCCTCTGATGTTGTCCATGCCGTTGACGCACCCAAACCGAAACCAGCGAAAGTGTTGACCCCGGTCACGGCGGAGTTCCTGGCGGAAATCAGTGCCGCCGCTCCCGCCAAAGCTCCTGCAGCACCGGCTAAGCCGCGCAAGGTTTTGGTCTTTTGGAAATGCGAAGGTTTCTTCCACGCCCAAGGCATTCCCGCCGGCAATGAAGCCATTAAAATTCTCGGGCAGAAGACCGGCGCGTGGGAAGTCACGGTCGTCACCGACGAGTACAAATATTTTGAGCCAACAGAACTGAAGAAGTTCGATGCGGTGATTTTAAACAATACAACGCACCTGCAATTGTCCCCGGCGCAGAAAGCCGCGCTACTCGACTACGTGAAGTCTGGCAAAGGGCTCGTCGGCATCCACTCCGCATCCGATAACTTTGCCGACTGGCAGGAAGGCTCGGCAATGATCGGTGGATTATTTGATGGTCATCCCTGGGGCGCGAACGGCACGTGGGCATTGAAGCTGGATGAACCCGCGCATCCCATCGTGAAGGCGTTCAATGCGCAGAACTTCAAAATTAAAGACGAGATTTATCAATTCAAAGGCTCATACAGTCGGGAGAAATGCCGCGTGTTGATCAGCGTGGACTTAAGCGACGAGGTCACCCGCAACCGACCGAACCAGAAGCGCGAAGACAAAGACAACGCCGTGTGTTGGATTCGCCCCTACGGTGCAGGCCGTGTGTTTTACTGCTCCCTCGGCCACAACGCGGAGGTGTTCACCCACTCGGGCGTGCTCGGCACTTACCTGGCTGGCATTCAGTACGCGCTGGGTGATTTGAAGTGCGATGATACGCCTAGCAAGAAGTAGAAACCATCGACGGCTTTACAGGGCAGGGCAGGGGAGACAGCGCAACACCTAGATGAAAGATTTCATGTTTAGCGTATGTCGATGCTCTTCAATCGGGCCTATGTCCATCTCCTAATCGATAATAGAAATAGAGACCGCCGAGCGATAGGGCCGTTAGAAAGTGCCATATGGCGTGACCTTGTAAGCACGAATCCGGAGCGCTGAATTTCTTTGCGACATCCAGCTCCCAGCAAGCGCGTGCGCTGACCAAAGTCGCTGCCGCAAAGATCAGCCAAGTAAAAGTTTTTCTGCGTCGTCTTACTAATTCTTCCAGCACGGACAAAATAGTCATTGACAGGATGAGCGTAGAAAGAACCTTCACAGAACTCATTGACCACTTGTATCGGTAGAGCAAATAGCTGGCGATGAGAACAACCAAGGTCAGGATGGGCCAAGTCGGGAAACTGTTCTCTTTCCAGGGGGTTTTTATGCGAGGAAGCCAGCCCGCTAAGTTGATGGCTATAAGCGCCATCAAAGGTGCATACATCGAGGCGACGTCAATCCGTTGACCCAACCGCGTTAGTGACGCGTGGAAGAAACCGCTGCCGAACCCAAGATAGCAGCACATGCCACCAAATAGAAAACTCATCGGTCCGGTGTTGGCAAGATAGCTGTTCTTGATCGAAAGGTTCCGCCGCATATCATGGAACCCCAAGCCAATCGCATACAGCCCGACCATCACGTAGGCGAGGTTCGACCACGAATTCGCACGGGTGCGGAGAAAGTTATCAGGATAAATCTGTTCCATGTATGCCGGACGGCGCAGCTCTTTCGCTTCCGTCCACGAGGCCCAGAAGTTTTGTCCATCGTAGAGGTGTGAAATTCCAACCACCAAAAATACAAGCGCGAGAATTCCGCCCCACGCGAAGCAATGAATCCAATTGGGTATCGACGGAAAATGTCGCGCCCCAGCTCGGGCTGAAGGAGATTCAGAAGGGGCTGATTTCATGTTCACATGCCATTTTAATGCAATGACTTCGGGGTCGCGGGTGGAAACTCGAGCAATAGATAAGTCATGAGGTCGCGTAGTTCTTCCTTAGTCAAAGTTTTGTCAATCTCGCTCGGCATCAGGGAGATTTTCATCGGCTCGGTTTTGGTAATGAAGTTTTTTGCGAGCTTCGCGACTTTGCCGCCGGCCTGAGCGATGTGCAGTTCTGTCTGAGTTTCCCCGAGCCGTGTTCCCGTCACCTCTCCGCCGTCCTTAAGTGTGACGACATAACCAACGCCGTCCGGGTTGATCGTGGCGCTGGGTTCAACAATATCTTTTAGAACGCTGGCATAATCTCGATGGATGAGGTTGCTTAAATCCGGGCCTACTTGCGATCCCATGCCTCGGATGACATGACAGGTGACGCAGCTAGCTCTGCCTCGAAACAATTCACGACCCGCGAGCCAATCGCCATCAGTAATCTCAGTAATCACTCGCGCGGATTCCACCGATTCAGTAACTCCGGCAAACGGCACAAGGAAGCGCCGTGTGGCAAGTGCTCGTGGTCGTGGATCGCGAGTGGTGTGATAGGAAACGTCGAGTCTTTGTGCAGGCGTCGCCAAAATGATAGAAAATTCTAGCCAATGATTTTTCCGTGGTGAATGTACCTGGAAGGAAGATTCATTATTGCTGACACGCTCTATTGTAATCCCCTTGCAAAGCACCGATAGAGCAGCGTCACTTTTGAAAACGACCGTTACTGTTTCTGGCTCTGGTGTGTAATCCAATTTAGAACCTGGTTGAGTCGCCGGAATCAGCATCTGCCATAGATCAAGCTGCCCATTCATCATGAGTCGCCCGGGCAATTTCATTTTTTGCCATAACTCATCGTGTAACGCGCTGCTGTGAGTAAACTCCCGCGCAACTGCTAAATCTGGGTGTGGTAACCAACCGTCCCATGAAGTGCCTTTGTATCCACGCCAAAAAACCGCGAGCCCCGACATGTCGTGAGCTACATCGTATTTCTTGCCGGACAGGGATTGAAGTTGTAACGCATAATGTAATGCCTGTGTTCTTGAGTCGCTGGTCTGGATCACTAAATTTCTTTTGTCCGGCGAGATCATGATGTTGTTTAGCCCTAAATTAGCGGGGAATTCTTGCGTCTGTTTCTTTACCGCTTCATATCCGGGGCGGATTTTTTCAAGCCGGTCAGCGGCATCAACAAATCTCCCGCTAACGAGCTTTGCGTGTGACGAGGCAATGGGCCAGGATTCTTGTTCGATGGACTGATCAAAAGCGATTGCAGTTTCAACTTCATTCATAGGCCACGTCAACACGGGTTGTGGTGATTTCTTGTCTGTATAAGTGATCTTAAAAATACGCCCTTCGCCTTTTGGGCCATTGCCCCAATCAGGATCGCCGCTATGACAGCACACCACTAAATCACCCTGTGGTGACACGGCGCAATCTACCGTCAACATGCCAAGGCGTGCGATCAGCTCTGAGCGTGCGACATAACCCGCCGATGTTTTTGCCAGCACAGTTCGCCAGAGTTTCCCGCGCGCTTCCCCGGTGACGATCGCATTATGCGCCCAGGAGTCAGGGCCAAACCGTCCGCGTCCCGGTGCTGGGCCGTTGAAACGAAAGCCACACGTGCTTTGGTGTTGCGGCGCGTAATCCCACACGCTGGGCTCGTCCACCACGTTGGTCAGCCAAAAGGGGTGGCTCGGTGGGAAGCCGTAATGACGACTCGTTTGCAGGTGCAACAATTCATCGAATGGATTTCCGTTCGGCACCCATGTCGCACCCTCCTGATCCGTGCCGAAGAGATCGCCATGACGATTCAATTGCAGCGACATGATGTAGCGTAAACCGGTGGCAATTTGTTCCACCTTGCCGTCTTTACCGATCCGCAACAGGCAACCGCGACGCTTGTCGATGGAGTAATGTTTTACGCCAGCTTTGTCGGACCAATAGGCATTGCCCGGCGCACCATTGCCCATTGTGATGTAGAGTGCGCCATCTGGGCCGAATGCGAGCGCCATCGAACTATCCACCCGGCGGTGCATGAGGTAGGGAGCTTTGTTGAGTTCTGGATCGTCGAATCCTTTGATCACTGTTTCGCGTTTATCCGGAATGCCATTGCTGTCTGTGTCGCGATAGCGGACGACTTCGTCTGTGAGAACTGTGTAAAGATTCCCGTCTTGGATAGCCAACCCGAGCGGGTAATTCTCGCTGCTCTCCGACCAGAACGTATCTACTTTGTCCTCTAGGCCGTCGCCATCGGTATCGCGCAATAGGTGAAACCTTCCGTCATAACCAGCAGCAAACAATCGTCCATCCGGAGCATACTCGACGTTGTTGAGATTGCTGAGTTTCAACGGCAATTCGCGCACTGTGAACCCGGGCACAAGCATCGTGATGCCTGCGTTCGTCGGGGTTGCGGGAAACGGCGGTTCAGGTTGTTTATCTGGAACCGGTGGAATGAAAGGTTCAGCTGCGAACAAACAAGTTGCCATCAAGCCAAGCGCAAGTGTAGAACGAGCCAAAAAATTATTCATGGTGACCTGATAAAATATAGAAATGTATTTTCAAGAATTTTCCAAACTTTTATTGTCCGTGAGATTTCACAATAAAGCGGACGCCGTATTAATGTTGCTTGCTACTAGACTAGGATTCCACTGACAGGATGCGATTCTTCCACACCGGTCAGGCGCTGGTCTAATCCTTGAAATTTGTAAGTGAGCTGCTCGTGATCAATGCCTAGACAGTGCAGAATGGTGGCATTGATATCGCGAATATGAACCGGATCTTTGACGACGTTATAGCTAAAGTCGTCGGTCTCGCCATAAACAGTGCCTCCTTTGACGCTACCGCCTGCCATCCACATGGTATAGCAACGGGGATGATGATCGCGCCCGTAACTCTCACGCGTGAGTTTGCCCTGGCAATAAACAGTTCGACCGAACTCGCCGCCCCAAACGACCAGGGTGTCGTCGAGCATACCACGATTCTTCAGATCGGTGATGAGTCCGTAGCAGGCTTGATCCACGTCGCGGCATTGCAAAGGCAGATCTCGTTCAAGGTCACCATGATGATCCCACTCGCGGTGAAAGATTTCGATGCAACGCACGCCGCGCTCGGCGAGTCGGCGCGCCATCAGCGCGCTGTGTGCAAACGTGCCGGGTGTGGTGACTTCCGGTCCGTAGAGTTCAAGCGTGGCTTTGTTCTCGCTAGAGATGCTGACCAGATCGGGGACGGAGCTTTGCATGCGGAACGCCATCTCGTACTGAGCAATCCGTGTGTTGATCTCGGGGTCGCCGACTTTTTTGTATTCGGCCTGATTCAATTTTGCAAGCGCGTCGAGCATGTCGTGGCGGCCGGCGGAATCCACGCCGGGCGGGTCGTTCAGGTAAAGCACGGGATCGCCTTTGGCGCGCAATGATACGCCAGCGTGTTTTGTCGGGAGAAAGCCCGCTTCCCACAAGCGCTGATAAAGCGCCTGCGCAGATCGTTTCGCCGACCAACTTGGCGTCATCACGACGAACGCTGGGAGATTGTCGCACTCGCTGCCGAGACCGTATGAGAGCCACGAGCCGAGACTTGGTTTGCCTGGGATCTGGCTACCAGTCTGGATGAATGTGACGGCGGGATCGTGGTTGATCGCTTCGGTGTGAACGGATTTGATGACTGCGATATCGTCCGCAATTTTTGCTGTGTGCGGCAGGAGTTCGCTGAACCAGATGCCAGATTTGCCGTGCTGTTTAAAGGCATACTTTGACGGTGCGATCGGGAAGCGTGATTGGCCGCTGGTCATTCCGGTCAACCTTTGTCCCATGCGGATCGAGTCGGGAAGATCGGTGTCGTAAATCTTGGTGAGGCCCGGTTTGTAATCCAGTAAATCCATCTGCGACGGCCCGCCGTTCATGAACAGATAAATCAACCGCTTGGCCTTGGGCGCAAAGTGAGGCAGTCCCGCCAGTGGAGGATGCGCACGAGTCCCGGATGTTATTTTGCCAGCAG
>WBXK01000144.1 GCA_008933055.1 Verrucomicrobiota bacterium
TCGCAGAAAGGTTCATTCGTCGGCCCGGACAAGTTGACCTTCGACTTCAACAGCGCACCGCTCACGCCCGCGCAGGTCGCCGACATCGAGAAGCTCGTCAACGAACGCATCGTCGAAAACGCCGGAGTCTCGTGGACTGAAGTCCTCCACAACGACGTGAAAGGTCGTAAGGACGTGATGCAATTCTTCGGCGACAAATACGGCGACACCGTCCGCGTCGTCCAGATCGGCGGCGAAGCCAGCCAGTTAAACGGTTACTCCATGGAACTTTGTGGCGGCACGCACACCCGCGCCACCGGGGAGATCGGTTTGTTCCGTATCCTCAGCGAGGCAGCAGTGGCGGCTGGCGTCCGCCGCATTGAAGCGGTGGCCGGCCTCACCGCCTACGACGTGATGAAGTTGGATCGCGAATTGATCAAGGCCGTCGCCGGCAAGGTGAATTCGCCCATCCACGAACTGGAAAAGAAAATCGAGAGCCTGCTCGCGCATCAGAAGTCCTTGGAGAAGGAAATCCAGATCGCGCAACAACGCAACGCCTCGAATGCCGCGAACGAATTGCTCGGTTCGGCGCAAACCGTGAACGGCATCCCGCTGATCACGCACAACCTCGGTGACGCCACCGGCGATTTCCTCCAAGCGATCGCCGATGCGTTGAAGGGCCGCTTCAAAGGCGTCGTCGTCCTCGGCGGCGGTTCGGAAAACGCCGTTACGTTGATAGCCACGGTTTCATCCGACTTCACAGCAAAAGTTCAGGCCGGTAAAATCATTCAGCAGATCGCGCCCATCGTCGGGGGCAAAGGCGGCGGCAAGCCCGACAACGCCCGTGGTGGGGGCAAAGATGCGAGCAAGCTGGATGAAGCGCTCGCCAAAGCGACGACGTTGCTCACATGATCCGGTGACTTTTAAAACTGGACGCAGATTTCTGATCGCATTGGTTTTATTGTCATGGTGTTGTTCTGCTGTATTCGCAGGGGACGAATTCGCGGCGTGGCAGGCGTTGAGTCTGAAGTGTCTCGACACGAAAACTGTTGATCTCGTTTTCTATGGCGAACAGCGAGAGAGCTTTGAGCCGCGTCGCTTTGGCGGATATCTGTTGAGCCAGCAGATGAAGTTTCCGCTGCATCCCAATCTCAAAGGCGGAATCAATTACACTTACATCGGGTCGGGAACAAAGAAATCGGACGAATTGATGACCACTCAACGTGCGGAACTAGATCACCGCCCGGCAGGGTTTTGAATTACGCTGGGTAGAAGGTCAAATCGGCGTCAGCGAACGGACGCGTCAGCACTTGCAACTGGATTTCCCGATCCACGATGTCAGGTGCGTGAGCACCGTGTTTATGAGCGGCGAGGCATTTTACGATTACACAATGGAAACGCTTCCTGAGTCTCGCATCGTTCCGCTCGGAGTAAGTTTTCAGCTGTCGTAAAAGGTCTTATTCAAAGCGTTCTACATGTTACAAGGACTTCGCTCGTGAACGGGTTAGTAAAACCGCCAGATCGTCGGCACGACTTTGTCTGTGACGCTTTGAGCCCGAACCGATCCAAAATTGCCGCTCGCAGTCTGCGGGAGAGTGGGTTTTGTGACGCCCGGATTCCAATAGCACTTCGCCGCGCAATCCGGTTTTAAGCTTAGAAAATCTTCCCCCTAACCGCGTGCCGATGGATCAATCATTGGCCGTGGCTAAAACGACTTTGGGCCGACCAGCCTGCTTAATTTGATGGGCAACTCGATTGCCCCCGCTGCGGCTTATTACCATGGATTACAGCTTGCCCGACCCCTCCATCCTCCGGCTCACCAAGTCAGCCGGCAGCATGGTGATCAATGGGCGCTGTCCCAGAGTTTCAATGAGCGAATCGACCTGCAGACCAGCTCTTTGACATCATAGGCCCAACAAGTTGCTTCACCCATCTCGACATGCCAACCCCCCGCAAAGCTTTTCCCCTATGGCAGTGAAAGAAACAAAAAATCCCCCGCACCTTCCAGCGCGAGGGATTTGAAAACCGGAGCCGTTTAGCTGGGCAGATACTCGCGCGGATCAGTGACGTGTCCCGTGATCGCGCTCGCGGCCACCGTTGCCGGGCTGGCGAGAAACACCTGTGATTCCTTGTCGCCCATGCGCCCGGGGAAATTGCGATTCGTGGCGCTGATACACTTGATGCCGGATTTGTTGATGCGGCCAAACGTATCCACAGGTCCACCGAGGCACGCAGCGCAACCGGCGTTCTCCGTCATCTGCACGCCAGCGTTGAGGAGAATGTTCCAGATCGTTTCACCACCCCAACGGGTGGATTGCAGATCGTGAACGATGTCCGGTGTCGCGGGCACGCCGAAAGTATCAATCGTCACCTTCTTACCGCGCAACACGCGGGCGAACTCCACGAAGTCGCTCGTCTTGCCGCCGGTGCAAGAACCGACGTAAGCGCGATCAAGCTTCACGTCGCTCATGTCCTTCGCTTTCTTGCGCTGGCCGGGATCGGGATGACAAGCGACCGTGGGTTCGAGCTTGGACAGATCCACCGTGTGCTCGTAGACAAACTTTTGATCCTTATCGAGCGTTACCGGCTCGTATTGGGTCTTGGTGCCGTTCAACCGCGTGCGGGCGTCCACGTATTCTGCGGTGCGCGCGTCGAATTCAAAAATGGCATTCTTGCCGCCCGCCTCGATCGCCATATTGGCGATGGTCATGCGGTCGTCCATAGAAAGGTTCGAGGCGCCCGGGCCATCGAATTGCAATGCGCGATAGGTCGCGCCGTCGAAACCGATCTCACCGATGCAATGCAGGATGATGTCCTTAGCCATCACGCCGGGTTGCATCTTGCCTTCGAGCCGGAAGTGCATCGTCTCGGGGACCTTGATGAGCAACTTGCCCGTGCCCATGACGAACCCCGCGTCGGTGTTGCCGATGCCGGTGGCGAATTGATTGAACGCTCCCGCCATGCAGGTGTGTGAATCTGTGCCGAACAATACTTCACCAGGCCGCGTGTGACCTTTGGCCGGAAGAGCGGTGTGGCAGACGCCCGCGTATTGCGAACCGTATTGGCGCTTCAACATGCCCTTGCTTGTGTCGAATTGCCATTGACCGTCCGGATCATCAATCACGTCGTAGAAATAGGGCAGGCCCTGCTCCTTCACGAACTCGCGGAGGATGTCCACGTTGCGATTCGACTTGGAGTCGGCCGTGAAAATGTAGTGATCAGGAATGATGACCACGCGTTGTTTGTCCCACACCTTGGCAGTCTTGCCAAATTCGCGTTTGAACACGCCGATAGTGCCTGGTCCGCAAACGTCGTGCGTCATCAGCACATCGGCCTTTACCCAGATATTATCGCCAGCCTCTACGGAAGCTTTTCCAGAAGCGCGAGCGAGCAATTTTTCAGTCAACGTCATAACTTTAAAATGCTATCTGAGCGCGCGGGCAACTTCAACAGCGCAAAGCACGAGCTTCAGATTGGGCAACTGGGAAAGGTTCAGACCTTCGTGCGGAAGTAGGCGATGGTTTTCTTCATGCCGTCAGCGAGATCGACCTGAGGCTCCCATTTGAGAAGGGTTTTCGCCTTTGTAATGTCGGGCTTGCGCTGCTTAGGATCATCTTGCGGCAATGGTTTGAAAACGATTTTGCTCTTGGACTTGGTGGCCTTGATGATGGCGTCAGCAAATTCCAGCATCGTCATTTCACGAGGGTTGCCGATGTTCACGGGCAGATGATGATCGCTCATCATCAGACGATAGATGCCCTCGATGAGATCGGACACGTAACAGAAAGCGCGCGTCTGGGTGCCTTTGCCGAAGACAGTGATGGGCTTGTTCGTGAGTGCCTGACTGACGAAGGCGGGAACGACGCGGCCATCGTTGAGTCTCATGCGTGGGCCGTAGGTGTTGAATATTCGAACGATTCTAGTGGCGAGTTTGTGCTCACGATGATAGGCCATCGTAAGAGCCTCGGCGAAACGCTTGGCTTCATCGTAGCAACCGCGTGGGCCAATGGTACTGACGTTGCCCCAATAATCTTCCGTTTGCGGATGAACGAGAGGATCACCGTAAATCTCGGATGTGGAAGCGACTAGAAAACGGGCTTTCTTAAATTTGGCGAGTCCGAGCGCCTTATGCGTGCCGAGCGAGCCGACCTTCATCGTCTGGATGGGTATCTTTAGGTAATCAATAGGGCTGGCGGGTGACGCGAAGTGCCAGACGTAATTCACAGGACCTTCGAGGAATATGAATTCTGTCACATCCTGCTGGACGAATCGGAAATTGGGGTTGCCGCCAAGATGGTTGATGTTGTCCACACTACCGGTGACAAAGTTGTCCATGCCGATGACTTTGTGACCACGTGAAAGCAGGAGATCAGTGAGGTGCGAGCCGAGAAAACCTGCGGCACCAGTGACGACTGAGACGGGTTGTTTGGATTTCATAGTTTGAATTATTTTGCACCCAATCCCCGAAACACAGCCGGGAATGTGCGAAGAATTATTTTGATGTCGAGCCAGATCGACCAGTTATCAATGTATTCGAGGTCAAGCCGCACCCATTCGCTGAAGTTGCTGATTTGATTGCGTCCACTGACCTGCCAGAGACAAGTGAGGCCGGGTTTGACGCTGAGGCGGCGGCGATGCGCAGCGTCATTGATGCGTTTCGTTTCGTCTACGGGCAAAGGACGAGGTCCGACGACGCTCATCTCCCCGCGCAAAATATTGAACAACTGAGGCAACTCATCGAGGCTTAACTTGCGCAGCCATTTACCGATGGGCGTGACGCGTGGATCTCCCGTGATCTTGAACACTGGGCCCGTCATCTCGTTCATCGCCGCAAGTTCGTGCTTCAACTGCTCGGCATTCGTGACCATCGTGCGAAATTTGTAGATCATGAAGGGCGCGCCATTCAAGCCGGAACGCATCTGCTTGAAAAACACTGGGCCGCGCGATGTGAGTTTGATGACGACGGCAACCCCGATCATGACCGGGGAGACCAAAATCACGCCCACCAGAGCGCCCGCGAAATCCATCATCTGCTTGAGTATACCCTGCCAAGAAGTTTCTGGCGCAGAGCGGAACACGAGAACAGGGCGACCATAAAAATCATCTAGCGTGGTGCTGGAAATATGAGTCTTAAAAAAATCTGCGACGAGCCACGCCTCTACGCCCTCGATCTCGCAAGCATTCACCACAGCCTCGGCGCGGTCGAAGTTCGTGTGTCGGGCGCTGAGAATGACGCCGTTGATGGAGTGATCGTGCAACAAGTTGACGAGGTTGTGTAGCTGGGTGTTGTTCAGGTCCAGCTCCGCGAAAATCTCCACGCCAGATTCGGGACGGGCCCTGACTTCTTGCTTCATTCGCGCTGTTTCCTCTGGCGTACCAATCAGGAGAAACCGACGGCGGTTCTGCCCCCTTGCCATGTTGCTCTTTGCGGCGAGCAACATGATTTCCTCCTTCAGATACAGTAAGCAAAACGCAAACATTCCGAACGCGATGGGAATAAATCGTGCGATATCCAGCTTGGAAAAGAACAGAGCAATGGTCAGACCGGTGGAGATGAACAGACACCCTTTAAAAAGCGAGAGCAACGCGTGTCGTCGCGCTGAAATGAGTGGGCGATCATAAAACCCCTGTGACTCCAACACGAGCGGCGACACAGGAATCAACACCAGATAATACCAGAAGAACACGTCGAACGCCGGTAGAAACTTCGGCCAGCCAACGATTTCCTGAACGGTATCCGAAGTGCGGAATTCATAGGCAAGCCAGAAGCTAACGGCAAAGATGCACGCGTCCATCAATTGATGGATCTGCATCCGAATCTGTCTGTCGCGACGTAGCACGGTGTATTAAATAAGCCTCAAGGTTTAGCGGCGGCAGGGGTTATCATGCCGCCATGCGTCAGTTGAAATTCAGGAACGGCTGCGGCGATCAGCTTCCTGAGGCGCTCGTAAGTCTCCGCCTCGCGACCCGGTTCGCATGCTTCAAAGAAAGTCACATAAGCCCAGCGTTGCAGAACGCCCTCGGTGATCAGGCCCTTCGCCATTGACCACATGCGATCCGATCCCGTGGGGTCTGCACTCAACAATCCGTCCGCGACGTACCAATAAACATAAACGCCGCCGGCTTTTATTTGGCGGCCTTCTTGAGTGAACTCTCCAGAGACGGTCAGCTTGATGACTTTCAGATCGTAAGGCGAAGGTTTTTCGATCTGGATGCTGTCCACTTCCGTGGAATTGATCGTCCACCCGGCGCCCGTGAGACAGAATTGCGGCTTGTGAAGGCTCGTTCGGTCCTCGCCCATCAGCACAACGTTCACTTGCACAGAGTTTGAGTTGGAGCCGGTATAGCGGCGTTGCCCGTAACAAGTGTCCTTGGGCAACACGTTGGTGACGACCTCAGATTGCGGGATGACTTCCGATGTGTAATCTAAAACTTTTTCCGGCAATACCACGTCGAGGTTCTTGCTGTTGGCAATCGGCTGCGTCTTCACGCCAGGATTGCCA
>WBXK01000145.1 GCA_008933055.1 Verrucomicrobiota bacterium
CGCAGCAACGCTGCGACCGCTTCGACCTCGATGGCGTCGCCACTGTCCAACGCTGGCGCGATGCCGAAGCCGCCCGCTGGCGCAGAGCCCGCCGCACCCTTCGCAATCTTTCCACCGAACAACGCGCCCAGGTTCATGCCCGCTTCACCCTCAATCGGTTTATGCCCAAGACCGCCGTGTATCTCTTGGAAGTCATCCGCGCCGTGTGCGCTCCCCAGTTATGACCACGCAAGATTTGATGCCCTTTGAAGCCGAAGCCTTCGCCATCGAAGCCGCGAAATGCGAAGCCCAAAGAGCCGCTGAGCAGCACGAGCGCGAAGCCAAAGCTGCCGCGAATATTTTGTTGAAGGCCCAGCGCGAGCAGCGCAAAGCCGAGGAGGAAATTGCCAAGAACACACGCCGCTGGAAACGCGCCGAACTCACTCGCGCCAAGAACGACACCCTCACCGCCCAGTGTGGTATCAATTGGTATAACCGCCGCCGTGACGCCGGGATCTACTGGACGCACTGCAAATCGTACGGTCAGTTGCTCCACTACACCGACGACAAAAACGCCAAACCCCAAATCTGCGCCGGTCGCAAACAATAACTCCACCACGTGCGGCGACAGCGCCGTTTACGTGGCCAAAAAAAATCGCGGCTGACGCCCTTTTATGGTCGTCAGCCGCGCAGCCAGTTTGTTCTGGAGCTACGCGCCCCAGGCCCGCGCCAACGTCAGTGAATTCGGCAAAACGTGAACACTTGATGCACTTTTGAGGAATCCTTAATCCCAACCACTCATCGAATGCCAATTTCTGAAACACCGCACCTTTGCATCAGTTCCACCCACCTTTAATAGTCAATCCAGTTTCGCCCGGTCCGCCAGAATACCTAACCCTTGCCCAACTCTTGCATAACCATTTGGCTGATGACCATGACGGGTGAAAATCGGAGGACGCCTAAAAAATGCCTGCAACACGGGTAGACACGTTATACCAAAACGTTATACCGCCATACTTCCAAAGTTGCTATGATTTTAAAACCATTGAATGCATTGGCAAAAACTGAAGTGGTGCCGGTGGTGGGACTCGAACCCACACGACTTTTTAAAGTCCCGGGATTTTAAGTCCCGTGCGTCTGCCATTTCGCCACACCGGCAACCGTTGGAAACAAACCAAGTCCGACTAATAAGTGAGCCGTTATATGACGTTGTGCTACTGTTTGTGCTAGCCGTGTCGCTTGTAAGCGCATGCAGCGGCTGGCACGTCCGTCAAAGCCTTTAAAGTCGTCCTTAACGCCCTCATATTCATCAAAGTCGTCGACGGGCGCAAGCTACCTATTCGCTGTCTCCCAACGGAAAGCATCTTCTGCAAACGGCGGATTCCGATTCAGTCCTTTGATTCATTGCTTGTTTCGGAGTCGGCCACGGAAAAATTCCGTGTCCACGCACCTCCATCCGTGGTTAACTCTTTCTGCCGCATGAAAGAGTTTCCATCGCCGCTTGACCTGAAATCAGTGAAGGCCCATCCGCTATCACAGCGGCGCAGCTTAAGCCGTCTCGAGCACATGTTGATTGACCCGGCGCAACCGTCGCCGTCCTGTTCAGCAGAGATGCTGGCGCAGATCCATGTCTGCGCGGCTAATATCCGCTCTGCCCGCGAGCGCGGCTCTAGCGTGATGCTTCTCTACGGCGCGCATCTCGTGAAGAATGGGTTGCTTCCCGTGGTGAATGCGCTGATCGAGCGCGGCTGGATCACACACCTCGCCACAAACGGCGCGGGGACAATCCACGATTGGGAACTCTCGTTCCTAGGTCGCACGGAGGAGAGCGTCCGCGATAACGTCGCCACGGGCACGTTCGGCACTTGGGATGAAACGGGGCGCAACATCCATCTCGCCTTGCTGGCGGGTGCATTGCTCGAGGAAGGGTATGGTCGTAGCCTCGGCAGATTTATTTCCGAGGACGGTGTGACACTCCCGACTTCAAACGAGCTTGAAGCAGTATTGCGCGAGCAACCCGCTCATCCACTCACTCCCGCCCGCGCTGAATTACTCCAAGCGATTCTTGTCCACAAACTCTCTGCCGGTCGCGTGGAAGTAAAACATCCGCACGCGGAATGCTCCATTCTTGCAACAGCATTCCGTCACAATGTCCCGCTCACAGTGCATCCAGGGATCGGCTACGATATCATCTCGAATCATCCCATGTTCAATGGAGCTGCAATCGGTCGCGCGGCGCAAATGGACTTTGCGTTGTTTGGTCGCGCAGTAGAGGGACTTGATGGCGGGGTGGTGATGAGTGTCGGCTCGGCTATCATGGGGCCGCAGGTGTTTGAGAAAAGCATCAGCTGCGTGAACAATCTGCGAGCGCAAGCGGGTCGCAAGGTCGTGAACGGGCACTCGATTCACGTCGTGGACATCCAGGATGGTGGCAACTGGGATTGGACGCGCGGGGAGCCTCCGAAGGAGAACCCTGCCTACTATCTGCGCTTCTGCAAAAGTTTCGCGCGCATGGGTGGCACGATGCACTACGCGCAGTGCGATAACGGAGTGTTTCTGTGCAACCTGCTAGGTGCGCTGAGTCAGTGACAAGTCACTTTCTGGCATGCGCGAGTCGCGCTGGCAGAGCATCCCCGGAGTGGATTGTGACGCCTGTGACAACTAAGGCCCAAGCCAAAACACCTACCGCCGGAGGGTTTTTCGAGTCAATGGACATCTAGATGCGTTGATCCTCAGTAGAAGATTACAGGGAGCACACGAATAAAGACAGGTGCTTTCCCCCTCGGAACGGGGGCGAAAACGTTCAGCCAATAGTGAACAGAAATTTTCCTGACTAACGTCGCTTCCACTACATCTGATTCGTGTCCATTGGTGTTCATTCGTAGTTTCTTCCACATCGTTCTAGCTAAGACGATCAGGGATCCAGGGCAGGGAGGGTCAGTCCGTGGAGCAACGTCAGCGGTTCAATCCTTGCGAATCGCTAGAAGCAGCAGGTGGAGCACAAAGAATCACCACCGCGCGCCGCGCAGGGCAAACAAAGTTGAGGCGAGAGCTGTTCCGATGCAGAGCGCGAGCGACGACCAGAGTTGATTCACTGCCGAGCTTGTCCCGAACAAGGCGAGCAATAGCACCCACACGATCAGCGGATGAAAGTCCGGCGGAAGTTTTCTCGAACGCGACTGTTTGTTGATCAGTGAGGGTGTCGTAAAAGCGAAAGTGAGGATCGACACCAACGCCCAGCCGAGCGAGTTGATCAGAGGCATTCCGTTCCAAGTCCACGGGAACTTTGTGGGCAGCCAGACCCAGTAACCGTTGCACCGCGTGGCGAAAGGTTCGAGGGCGAGATCAAACAGCACGACGAGCACTGCTGCCACACCGATGACAAAGAGGCCGTAGTTCTTGATTTTGCGCCAGGGCTTGAGGATCAGCCTTGCGACGCCCCGAGCGTTGAGCAGGACGATGATCCAGAGCGCAGGAATAGGCCAGGCGAGCGTATCGAAAAACATGGGGCCCGCGCCGCTAGAATACGCGAATGGGCCGAACGGAATCCCTGTGATCACACCTATAGCGTGGGCGATTCCGCCCGCCACGGCGACGATGGTCGCTGCGAGCAAGACGTTCTGACCTGCCAATTGGCGTGACATGGAACAGAGGGTGGTCAGCGCGGCCGTGATGATCAGCAAAGCTGTGGGCCAGCCAGATTTTCCAAATGGGGTGGACCGCAACAATGTTTGCGTCAATACGGCAATAAAACAGAGCAGGGCAACCACTGATGCCGTGCGCGCAAACCAGTCGAACAACGTGGCTGACGGGTTTGGAACACTGTTGCGTTTGGATGTGAGATCGGAACTCATTTCGGTGGGCACGGAATCTAAACACTTTTTTTACGAAGCGAAGCCGAAAAATGGACACGGAGTGCGGGGCGGGTAGATGGTTTATTCCCACGCGCCGTCCGTGCCGTTGTTTTTACTAATAAATTCGAGGGGAGGGACGGGAGTGATGACACAAACGCAAGTTGGGTCTGATTGGCATTAAAACTGTTTGAGCAGGCCTCAGAATTATGAACGAACCTATGAATCTGGATGAAACGATGCGAGAAGTCCGCGCTTGCGCGACTCGGATGAACGCCGAATACGGCGCAACCGTCTTTGACGAATGGGTTGTCGTGTTGCTTCAACGCCCTCAAGCGCGCGTTCTTGCTTACTCCGGCCCGCGCAGCCAGCAATTTCGGCAGACGTTCCAGCGTGATCTTGGATCTTTGAAGAGTGCATTGCTTGCGGGAGGTCATCAGGATGGGGATTTTGAGTTTGCGCGTCATGCTACCGGGACTTGCTTCGAGGGTTTTATGGCGTTGGGTAACGAGGCCTATCTGATCTGCAACAACACGAGTTCTTCAATGGACGAGATTGCGAAGAACCCCCGGTGGCTGAGTGCGCAAGTGCCATTTGCGGACCTGAGTGAGAAAATCTGTGCGCGCCAGATGTCTCTCGAGGCGTGATGTGGTGACCGAGAGAGCCTGAATCCCATCCCGAGTCTAAGCGTGCTGGGGGAGGGCAGGGGGTTGGATGGCCCAGTCTTTCGCTGTTCGTCTCCATCACAATAGCACTTGGCTACCGAGCTGCGTGCCATGTTTGTTTCCGCTCTCGGATAGCTGAGTGGCCGTGGAAACTGACTTCTCCCAGCACAACCGGGGTTGATTCCGGGTTGCGTTTTATTATCCTCCTTTTGTCCGCTCGTCTTGCGGTTGCAGGACGGGTTTTTTATTTACCGAACACAATATTCTATGGCTCTGCTCAACGAACATTACCTAAAGCTCAAAGCTGGTTATCTCTTTCCTGAAATCGGTCGGCGCGTGAAAGCTTTTTGCGATGCGAATCCCGAAGCTGCCAAGCGTCTCATCCGTTGCGGCATCGGCGACGTGACCGAACCGATGCCGTCAGCGGTGGTTGCGGCGATGCACAAGGCCGTGGATGAAATGGCGACGCGCGAAAGTTTCAAGGGTTACGGCCCGGAGCAGGGTTATGAATTTTTGCGGGCGGCCATCGCGAAGAATGATTTCCGTGATCGCGGCCTCGACGTGGCTGACGATGAAATCTTTGTCAGTGACGGCTCAAAGTGCGATTGCGGTGCGATCCTCGACATCCTCGGCGACAAAAATAAAATCGCCATCAGCGACCCCGTCTATCCCGTCTATGTGGATACGAACGTCATGGTGGGCCACACCGGCCCGGCCAACGAAGCGGGCGCGTACGGCAAGCTGGTTTATCTTCCGTGCAAACCAAGCAATGGATTCATCCCCGAGCCTCCGAAGAAACATGTGGACGTCATTTACCTCTGCTCACCGAACAATCCGACGGGCGCAGCGGCCACGCGCGAACAACTCGAAGCGTGGGTGAAATACGCGCTTGAACACAAAGCCGTGATCTTGTTCGATGCCGCCTACGAGGCCTATATCACCGATCCCGCGATTCCCCATTCCATCTATGAGATTCCGGGAGCGCGGGAATGTGCCATCGAGTTCCGCAGCTTCTCAAAAAATGGCGGTTTCACCGGCACACGCTGCGCGTTCACGGTCGTTCCCAAGTCCCTCAATGCCTATACCAAGACCGGCGAAGCGAAGCCGTTGCATCCGCTGTGGTCGCGCCGCATGACGACCAAGTTCAACGGCGTGAGCTACATCGTGCAGCGGGCTGCCGAAGCGCTCTATTCGCCCGAAGGCAAGGCGCAGGTGAAGACACTCATCGAACACTATCTCGGCAACGCCGAAGTGCTGCGCAAAGGCGCAAAGAAGGCCGGACTGAAAGTTTTCGGCGGTGTCAACGCCCCATACATCTGGGTGCGCACGCCTAAAGACGTCACGAGCTGGCAAGCCTTCGACAAAATTCTAGCGGACGCGAACGTGGTGATCACTCCCGGCAGCGGATTCGGATCGAAAGGCGAAGGATTCTTCCGCATCAGCGCCTTCAACAGTCGCGCCAATGCCGAGGAAGTCGCGCGCCGCTTGCAAGAATTGAAGTGGTGAGAAGACAAGTTCTACGCGGCAAACATCCAGTTCCACTCCGCAGTGCCGCATGCCTTGCTTTGTCATAGCCCTTTAAGTTGCCTCTGGCCCAGTGAGCTCGGAATCGGGAGGTCGAAGCCCTCTTGATCTAGCTCTGGGTGCCGGAGGGTTTTCCAGTGAACTAAGACCCTCAAAAAGGTTGAGGGTTACAAAGTAACCGGCATTAATCCAAGCGGCAAGATCAAGCAACGACCATGAACATGCCCAAAAGCGAGCTACTTCGCGCGACCGACCTCGCCTTGGCGGACCAGTGGGAGGCCGCGCATGAAGTCGTCCAAGCCTACGACGACGATCCCACCGCCGCCTGGATTCACGCCGTGCTGCACAAGATCGAGGGCGACCTCGGCAACGCCCGCTACTGGTATCAGCGTGCTGATCGGATGA
>WBXK01000146.1 GCA_008933055.1 Verrucomicrobiota bacterium
CCCAACGGGATTTTAATGCATCTTCTCGCTTTATGAGTTTTTCTCCGTTGTCTACTTTCTTTCTCAAGTCAGCGATTTGAACCAAGCGGGATTTCCACGACTTGATCAACGGTGTCAACACAAGCGAGTCGGCCACTAACAATCCGATGGCAACACCTGCGACGATGATCAGCATCTGCTGACGATTTTTAATTTGCACTTGTGCCTCCTTCGACCCAGCGAAAATCAAAAGTGAATTGCATCGGTGATTTTCCTTGGATCCGGTTCAATTTCAGATCCGCCACATTGCCCGATTTCCCCAGATTTTCCTGCATTCGCAACAGTGACCCATAGTCTCGCGCAGTTCCCGTGCAAGTCACCAAGTTTGCCTCGCGTATTTCGATGGTCTTCGCCGTTACGACACCATCTTCAGGAAATGCCTGTGTGAGTTGTTTCAAAATGCTCAGGCTGCGAGCTGATTCATCGAACCAAGCCCGGTATTGTTTGATCTTTGCTTGCGTCGTTTCCAGATCCTTAACGCGGACCTGCATTTCGGACCAACGCGATTGCAACCGCCACAAGAAAATTTGCTGGATCAAGAATGCGCCGAGCACGAGCACTAAAACGGCGCCTGCAATCCCTCCAACTTTACGTAATTTCCCCGTGGCGTAGCGAGCTGTCAGCTGTTGCCACTGCGAAACCTTGGATGGTAGAAATTCAAAAGGATTGGCGCGGCCTGCCAACTTTGTCGCCGCAAGGCTGAATGCTGCGGATACCGACGCATTGGCCGGTAACGGCAATCCAAGCTCCTTCGTATTGTAATTCGTTACTACGTTCACGCACAAACC
The DNA here is from genome assembly GCA_008933055.1 of Verrucomicrobiota bacterium. GTDB lineage: Bacteria > Verrucomicrobiota > Verrucomicrobiia > Limisphaerales > JADLHS01 > JADLHS01. The sequence goes on from WBXK01000146.1 coordinate 828, forward strand.
CAGCGAAGAAAATCGCCGTTGTACTTCATTTGCTAACTGTTGTGCCAATTCTTTTGGGCCAAAAACTCGAACATCCCGCAAGCGGCTCCGGATTTCCTCGGGTAATTGGCCGAGGGTGATTCGCATCTCTCTAGCGATCGTGTCCGAAAGCACCGCGATTCTGCCTCCGGTGTTTTGAATCGTGCCCTCCAGTGATCGCAGCGCGATGACACCGCCGCCGTATGTGATCTGCAACCCAACGTGGGTCTCGCCAATTACCAGTGTCACCGCACTTTCATCAGCCGCCGGTTGCAGCGCTGTGATGCCAAGTGAGAAACTTTCTGGCTTCAACCCTGCGGCCCGTAACACGGTTTCCACCGTGTTGATTTGTTGACGCGGTATCCCGATGAAAGTGGCGTGCTGCACGCCGTCGGCCAATTTGTGCCGGGAGGTCGCAGTGATCAGTGTCGTGATGTCACAAGGAAAACTGCGTTCTGCTTCGAGTTGTAGGAAGCCAGCGACATCTGCTTCCGCAAGTTGCGGAAGTTTGGTTTGTGCTGCCAGCGCCCATTTGAGCGGAAGCGCCACGACACAGGCCCTCTCCCGAATTTCTGCTGCATCAAGATGGTTGCGGATTTCGCGCCCGACCAACTCCGGTGCCGCCGTCAGAGGATCTAGCGCGAGCATCACCGAGAACGACGCTTGTACATTAAGCGCATTACCGGTGTGTTTTAGCCACACGCCGTCGAGCTTGCTGCCGTCCAGCGCGAGGCCGAGCACCGACGAGGTGTTCTGTCGTCGCAAAGAAGTTATTTTCTTCAGGTCAATCATGGGGTTGTCGTTGCCAGCCAAGTTTGGCGGGTTTCCTTACCGAGCGCCCAACCAAGACCGCTCAGGTTTTGTCGATAAAAAATTTTTGGCGCACCTTCCGTCGTGTCGAAAATAAATTTGGTCCGACGGTAGCCGCGTCCAAACTTTCCGATAGCCGCGATGTCAGCCGTGAATTGATAGGTTTGTCCAGTGAGGAATGGCCCGGCTTCGGACATTTGCACGCTGCTGAGGACATTTCTGAGCCAAGCCATTGAACCTGACCCGACGGAATTAGAAAGGCGGTAGCTGACGATCTCTGCGGCTTTATCTTCGCCAATGCCCGGTATGCAGGTGAGTACAGCTGCGCTTGCCGTGTTAACATTTACACGGCCTGCCACCGCCGATCCTGCCTCTGTTGAGATTTGAGTCTCGATTTTCGCAAACTCAGATGCAGACATTCGACTGACAGAATAAAACTCTAATACGCTACTGAACTGTCGATTGGGCGGTCCGAGGCGCGCAAGAATTTGATCCGCGCGTGTCCTATTGAAAATTTCAGCCAGCAAAGTACCAAGCTCATTGCGACTTGCGTTGATATTCACGCGCGCCGTTCCATCCGCGCGCGTATTCGGCTCACGAGTTGAAACGGTGAGGTATTCTAAAATTCCAGGCTCTGCCAGGCCGTTACGATTTTCATCCGTTTCATTCGGATCGAGCACCCCGTTGCGGTTCAAATCTTCGCCGAGCAGGATCTCTAATGTGGCTCCGTTGACTAGACGAAGTTCATCAATGGAATCGAACGGTGCGTTCTTGCAAAGATACGGTTCGCCTAATCTGGCGTACGTCTCAGCTTCCGCACCACTAGAGGCCACATCCTCGTTTGAATCACGCCAATCAATGATCGCCGCTGCAAGTTCTGGCGTCATGCGGGGGAGCAATTGCAGCATATCTGCCGTGACGTTCGTGTTATTGAGGTTCAACTTCGAGCCTTCGTCCACTAAACCAAACGCGACTTGATTCGGTGTCGTTTGACCGTCAGTGCGTCCGATGAACCAGAAATGGGACTCTCCCGTGGTCACCGATTCGACCGCATAGTCGCCGATGTAAGGCACGACGCCATTGGTCGCCTGATCAGTCAGGACTTTGGAAACGTAGCGCGCTGCGCCTTCGATAGTTTGGTCGGCTGCCATCATGGAAACGCGATTATCGGAAGCGCGAAGCTCTGAATTCATTGAGTTGGCCGAATACAATGTTATGGCTACCAACCCGAACACGATCCAAAGCACGATGATAAGGACGGAGCCAGTTTGGAGATTATGCTTGGGTAATCTCATCGCAAACCTCCTGCGAGTTGGTTCGTCAACGACATCGTTGTGATCGGCACTAGTAGTTCAAGGGGTTCGCGCGACGATTTGGCTGACGGATTGTCTGAAGCCAATTGGATGCGAACGCGGACGGCAAGCGGTAAGCCAACGTCACCTGCAGTTGTGTCCCATGTGTTGCGCCAATTGCTCCCGTTGTAGCAGAGAAATTCCAAGCTCGCGATTTCTGTCACCAATGATTGCTCTGCTTCCAATGCAGTCGTGGTCGGCAAGACATTGCGCGTGACGGTGCGCACGAGTTCCATGCCTTTAGCTCTGGTGCGATCTGCTGCTTCCGTTAGTTCATAGCGAACTTTCTGTACGTCGCCCCAAGGAGCGTCTTCGCTGATGCTTCCCGTCGTCGTGTAAAACTCCAAGCCGAGGGATTGGCTTAAGGCCAACGATCCACTTTTTGTGCCGATTCTGAAATCTCGCCGCAGAACGTATGAATTCGTCATCGGCTGAACCGCCCCCTGCAAATCACGACGCAGGATGGCGAGCGCTTGATTAAGCGGTGCGCGAGCATCTACGGCGCGGCTTGTCGAACGTTCCAGCTTCAGCGCGCTATAGAAGACCGTATTGATCGCGAACAAAACGATGGCAAAGATGCCGACCGCCAACAGCACCTCGATGAGGGTGAAGGCGCAAGCATCTATCGTTGTTGTTCGATTCGATTTCATCACTGCGTATTTGCCAGCGTGCTCAGTTTCACGGTGTGATCTTCTCCCTGCACGGGGAACGTCACTTCTGCAGAAAGCAATTGCATCGTGGATTCCGTCCACGATTCCGTGCGGAGCGACCAGCGATATTCGCGGTCGCCTTCTTGGATCGTTCCGCTTGTCGCAGATTTATTCCAATTCGTCGTCACAATGCTTTCGTTCAATACCCGTTCTGCCACTCGCGCTGCTTCCCGTTTGCGATCCGCCAGCTCGCCCGCGCGGCTTGAAATCCGCAGCCCTTGCATCGCGACCGGAATCACGATGGCCATGAACAGCAGTGCCGCCAAAACTTCGGCGAGCGTGAAGGCACTAGCGTCGTTTCGTGACGCGTTGTGCTTCTTGATTGCGAATTTCATAACTCAACCGGTTGGCGGATAACCCAACCCAAAGTGATCTCCCGTCACGATCCATCAGGCGAATATTTTCCGGACTGGTATCGCTGACTGTGCCATCCGGCTCAAAGCATATTTGCGGCAAAGAGCTGTGTCGCCGTGATGAAGTACCGTTGCCGACAAGAGTGTTACCTGTCACAGCCACGCGCATAGCGTCAGTAGCTCCGATTTCGACAGTCACATTCCCGTCGATCGTGTATTCCACAGCCTTCTGATCTTGATCCGTATAGCTAGAATCTTCTTCCAAACCGTAAGAACGCTGGTTCGCGTCTAGCCACAAAATCACTGGCACACCTTCGGACGCGGCGCGGCTTTGTCCTAATCGCGTCAACGACATGAACCGCCGTGCTTCAGCTTCCACGGCGCGACCGCGAAAAAAACCCGCGAGCGACGGCGACGCCAGCGCGATGACTGTTACCAGCAACGTCATCACCACGACCAGCTCGACAAGCGTAAACCCGCTTTGTTCTGATAGCCGTGATTGAGATTGCAGCTTCATCGCTTCGGTTCTCGCCAACTATTTCTTTCCGGACCAGTTTGCGATGTCATCGTCGCTGCCAATTTTTCCATCGGGTCCGGGCGAGGTCAGATCATAGGAAGTCGCATTATGGCGACCGGGACATTCGTAGCTGTAGTCATTGCCCCACGGATCTTTCGGCAAATCTTTCAGATATGGCCCCTTCCAGCTTTGAGCTTCGCGGGGTTGTTGGACGAGATCCATCAAGCCGCTTTTGCCCTTTGGGTAATAGCCATTGTCCACTTCGAACGCATCAAGCGCTGTCGAAAAGGACGAGATTTGCGTGGCAGTTGCTGTGGTCCTGGCCTGTTCGCTGCGTCCGGCGAGCTTCGGATAGACGATGGCTGCGAGCGTGGCGAGAATCACGAGGACGAGCAGCATTTCAACGAGGGTGAACGCGCGACGGTGCTGAGGGTTGATGACTGATGGCTGACGACTGACTTGTGTTTTCATAAAGTTATCTAAAGTTGGCTGGTTATTTCATGTGTTGTTGCATTGTGAAGATCGGCAAAACCATGCCGATAAAAATCGTTCCAATAAAGCCGGCGATGAGAAATAACATCAACGGCTCTAGCAAAGCGACGCCGGTCTTGAGGTTGCGGTCGAGGTCGCTTTCGGTGACGACTGCAATGCGCACCAGTTCAACGTCGAGCTTACCGCTCTCTTCGGCGACGGCGATCATTTCCAGCACCGAGCCGGGGAAAAGATTGCGGCAATTCGCAAGGCTTTGACCGAGTTGGCCGCCTTCAGAAACGCGCGTGATGGATTCAGAGACTGTATCTACGAGAATCTGGTTGCCGATCGATTTGCGCGAGACGTTGAGCGCTTGCACTAATGGAACACTTGCGCCGAGCAATGTGCCAAGCATACGGCAAAAGCGCGCCATGGCGAATTGCGCCACGAGCGGTCCAACGACGGGTGCGCGAAGAATCAATCCTTCCCAAGCACGCCGCCCTTTTTCGGAGTTGAACCAATTTCGTAAAGACAACACCGCGACGATTAATCCGGCCAGCAGAAACAATCCGTAAGAACGAAGCGCGTGGCTCGTGGCGATGATGATTTCTGTAAGTGCAGGCAGCGAGGCGCCAAAGCCGGAGAAAATGGCTTGGAACTTTGGAATAAAAAATACGAGGAGGAAAACGACCACGCCTAACGCGAGAACTAAAAGGATTGCGGGGTATAGCATCGCGGTCAGCACTTTACCGCGCAGGTCTTTTTCCCGGGCTTGAAAATCAGCGATCTGCGCCAGCACGAGGTCGAGAAAACCGCCGGTCTCTCCCGCCTGAACCATCGCAACATAGACGCGCGGGAAAGTTTCCGGTGATTTCGCCATCGCATCGGCGAGCGACATGCCGTCAATGACGAGGTCATGAATCTCCCTCCACTTCGCACCGGCCGCTGGCGAGGATGCTTCTTTGTGCAAAATGACCAATGCACGACTCAACGGGACTCCTGCTGCGAGCAGGCTCGACAGCAAGCGTGTGAAGTTCTCCAGATCGCGCCCGGAGATTTTGTCGCCGCCAAGCTTAAGCGGAAAGCTGCCTGATTTCTCTGACGCAGCAGTTTTGTTGCTCGTCAGATTTGAGGCGGAGCTCTCAGCCAACGA
>WBXK01000147.1 GCA_008933055.1 Verrucomicrobiota bacterium
AGCGTCGGAGGTTTTGATCAATTCGGTCGAGGCTGAGAAGCGTAAAGACACGTGAAGGGAAGCCTGATCGCGTTTATGCACGTCAAAAATCCCATGTCCATCTAGTTTCGACGTGGCTAATATCCGGCGTGATGAAGATCATCTGCGACGAGTCTTGCGCTAGTTATCACAACCCTGGCCATCCAGAGCGGCCTTCGCGGATTCTGGATTCGCTGGCACTGCTCCACCGCCAAAAGGATTTACCCATCGAATGGATCAAGCCCGTGGCGATTTCTAATGACGCCACCCTCCGCGCTCATCTGCCTGAACACGTTGCACGCCTCCGAATCCCACAACCGTTTGATGCTGACACTTTCCACTTTCCTGAGGTCGAACAAATCGCGCGCCTAGCTGCGGGTGCGGGCGCGATGGCGGTGGATTGTGCGCGAAGGGGTGAAACTGTGTTTTCCCTGATGCGTCCGCCGGGGCATCACGCCACCCGTGAAGAGGCGATGGGCTTTTGTTACTTGAGCAACATGGCAATTGCCGCACTTCATGCGCTGGCCACCGGAACGAAACGCATTGCAGTATTCGACTTTGATGTGCATCACGGCAACGGCACGGAGGACGTCCTCCTGAATCAACCGGGGGCGGCCTTTTTTTCTGTTCATGAACATCCGTGTTATCCCGGCACAGGCGGGGAACATGTGGGTGACAACTGCTTTAACTTCCCCGTCCGCCCACACGCCACCCGTGGCGAGTATCGCGCTGCGTTGTTGTGTGCTCTCTCGGAGCTGAAACGGTTTGGCCCGGAGATGATCGGTGTGTCGGCCGGGTTTGATGCGTACTCGGGCGATCCGCTGGCAAACAGTCCGCTCGAAACAGAGGACTTCCACTGGCTTGGCAGGGAGTTGAGGAAGGTCGGTGTGCCTATGTTCAGCCTGTTGGAAGGTGGCTACAGCGATGAACTGCCGGAATTGATCCTAGAGTATCTGAAAGGTGTGAATGGAAAGTGATTGCCTGTTGGTAGAAGTGTTTTGCCAAGTCCTGCCGCGAGCGATACAACCAATCCATGCGACAACTCTCTCATCTCAACGGGCGCGGTGAAGCTAGCATGGTGGACGTGTCCGCCAAGCCGGTGCAACTCCGCCTGGCCATTGCGCGTGGGGAGATTCGGCTGGCGAAAGCCACGCTGCAACTCATCGAGTCCAATGGTATCACCAAGGGCAATGTTCTCGCCACGGCTCGGCTTGCGGGGATTCTCGCGGCGAAGAAAACTGGCGATCTCATTCCCCTCTGCCACCCGCTGCCCATCACCCATTGCGAGGTGAGTTTTGAGACGCCGAGGACGCGCGATCGCATCGTGATTATCGCCTCTGCCAAGATCTCCGCGCAAACTGGTGTTGAAATGGAAGCACTGACGGCGGTGAGCGTGGCGGCGTTGACAATCTACGACATGTGCAAGGCCGTGGATAAAAAGATGCGCATAACGGATGTCTGTCTGGTTTCTAAGACCAAGACACAGGTTGGTTGATGTCACCTCCCGGTGCGGGCAATTGGCTACACTCGCCAGACGCGATATTAGGACGGAAGCCGCCGTTTTTATTTATGTAGCATCCACGTCGCATCGGATTCTTAGTCGCTCTCAGTCGCGTCACCGCTTGTCCCTCGCATGCCGAACCCACGCGCAAGGAGGTTCGCTCCACCAATTACAATCTTCACATCCCGACCGATTCGCCTGCAAATTTTTACGAAAACTGGAACGATAAACCCTCGCTTGATGCACGCATGCAAACGCCACAAATAAAGGAGTTGCTGCTGCGCGGGAATGAATTGTGCGCCGAAGACCCTTCGATCACGACGTGGGGCAAGATCGCTTGAGGAATTTGGGGCGGAGCGCACCCGTACTCGAGCGTAGCCACGTCAGAGAGACCCAAGCGTTGCCATTTTCGGAAGCCATCGCACGGCGCTGCCGCTATGGCACAGGACGGCCACACTCGCAATCAACTCACCGCCCAGTTCAAGATCGCCTTTTGGGCGTGCAGCCTGTTTTCGGCCTGCGTGAAGATGGTGTCTGCGTTGGCCTCGAAGGTTGCATCGTCAATCTCCTTGCCGCGATACGCAGGCAGACAGTGCATCACGAGTGCGCCTGGTTTGGCGAGCTTTACGAGCGCTTGATTGATCTGATAACTCTTCAAGGCCTTGATTCGTGCGGCGGACTCCGCTTCCTTGCCCATCGAAACCCACACGTCCGTGTAAAGCACGTCCGCCTCGCGAGCCGCGGCTTTCACGTCTTCCGTGCAAATAATTTTTCCGGCAGCGCGTTTGAGCAATGCGGCTGAAGGTTGAAACTTCTTCGGCGCAGCGATGCGGAGTTGAAAGCCCAGTTTCCCCGCGGCAAACATCCACGACACCGGCACGTTGCACGCGCCGTCGCCGATGAAGGTGACAATTTTGCCTGCGATTGAACCCTGCTTCTCTTGAATCGTCTGGATGTCCGCAAGAATCTGGCACGGATGCTCGGCATCGGTGAGAGCATTGATCGTCGGAATACCAGAGTATTGGGCAAATTCTTCCACATCGCTCTGCGCATACGTGCGGAAGATCGCCCCGTGCAACATGCGACCCATCACACGCGCGGTGTCTTTGATCGGCTCACCGCGACCGAGCTGAATATCCGCGGCGCTGAGAAACATCGGACGACCACCGAGCTCGCTGATGCCTACCTCGAATGACACGCGGGTGCGGGTGGAAGATTTGGAGAAGATCAACGCCCAGGTTTGGCCTGCGAGCGGTTGGGCCTTGTGTCTCCCGCGCGCGCGCTTCATCACCACGCTATCGGTCAGGATGCGTTCCATGTCCGGCCGCGCCAGTTTTTCAATGCTCAGTAGATGTTTCATCCGCAATCAGACGTGTTCCAAAGGGCATTAAATACAATCACGCGCCCAGCTTCGCAATCACTCTCTCGAGCATGATCAATCCTTCCTCGGCGTCGCCACGAGAGAGGTTCAACGGCGGCAACAGACGCAACACATTTTGCCCTGCTGGGATCACTAGCAAACCCTCCTCTTGCAATCGCGAAGCCAACAACGAAGACGGCATCTTGCCTTCCACAGCGAGCGACGCGATATCCGGCGCGAGTTCAAAGCCAAGCATCAGCCCCATCCCACGAACGGTCTTCACGTATTGCGGATAATTCTTCGCGATCTGTTCCAATCCTTCGCATAGAAAATCGCCGATGAGCCGGGCGTTCTCCGCCAGCTTTTCTTCGTCAATGACATCGAGAATCCTCAATGCCACTGCGCACGCGAGCGGAGAGCCGCCATAGGTAGTGCCATGCGTGCCTGCGCTCAACAAGTCCGCATACGGCGCGCGCACCCAGAACGCACCCATCGGGAATCCACCACCCAGCGATTTCGCCATCGAGACGCCATCCGGCAAAAACTTTTCGCCGCCGGGTACGCCCTCAAGGATGCGTTGGAAACTTTGAAAGCGTCCGCTACGGAAATGACCGCACTGCACGCCGTCCATGAGCAGGAGCAATTTCTTCTCATCACACAACGCGCGAAGGCCGAGCAGATATTCCGGCGTGGCGGGTGTGACGCCGCCTTCGCCTTGAATGCCTTCAATCATGATTGCGGCTGTCGCTGGCGATATGGCCCTGCGCATCGAAGCGAGATCGTTATATGGCACATGACGGAAGCCTGAGACCATCGGCTCGAAACCTTTCTTCACCTTGTCCTGACCCGTCGCCGCGATCCCGGCGAGCGTGCGACCGTGAAAAGAATTGGTTGCGGTGATGATCTCGAATCGTCCCTCGTCGTGTCCGAACTTGCGCGCGAGCTTGAACAAGCCTTCGTTCGCTTCTGCGCCGCTGTTACTAAAGAAGCACTTGCCCGGGCCGATCAAATCCACCAAAGCCTCCGCGAGACGACCCTGTGGTTCGGTGTAATAAAGATTGGAGACGTGAACAAGTTTGGAGGATTGCTCCACGAGTGCTTCGGTGATGGCGGGATGCGCGTGACCGAGCGAGCAGACCGCGATACCGCCACCGAGATCGAGATAGCGACGACCGTTCACATCGAACAGATGGCTGCCCACGCCGTGACTGAGCACTAGCTCGAAACGCCCATAGCTGGGGATGACGTGCTTGGTAAAAAGCTCTCGCACACGCTCGAAACGATTGCGGACTATCGGCGGCGGCGACTGCGACACATTTTCTTTCATGGTTCGTTCAATGTAACAACTAACGAATGTTTAGAGCCGAGCGCCCGGCGTGAAAAGAGAAATGTTGAAGAGGCAACCTATGTAGATTTAGCTAAAAGCCAATCGACCCGATCAACTTCTTATCAGTTTTGGCCCGGACAATTTCCGACCGGCGACATAGATGACAAACGCAACCGCCAGGCCGATGAACCAAGAGTAGTTGAACAGATCCACCATCATCGCCGGGACGTTTTCGGGATTGAGGCGTTTCACATGGACGAGAAACCCAGGCAAACTTGGCAGCGCGCCGAGCACGATGGCCGCAATCGCCAGCAGGCTGAAACCGTTCGTGTAGCGATATTCTCCGTCCGATTTGTAGAGCGCTACCAGGTCGAGCTTCATGCGCCGAATCACGAAATAATCAGCGATCAACACACCCGCGATCGGCCCCAGCAACGCGCTGTAGCCGCCGAGCCAATCGAAGATGTAGCTCTCAGGATTGGCGAGCAGTTTCCACGGCATCATCAAAACACCCAGCACTCCCGTCATGTAGCCGCCGAGCCGGAAGGAGATTTTGTGCGGAGCGAGATGCGCGAAATCGTTGGCCGGACTCACGACGTTCGCGGCGATGTTCGTGGCGAGCGTAGCGATGCACAACGCCACGAGCGATGTGACTAACACAGCTGGGTTGTTGAATCGCGTGAGCACATCTACGGGATTCCAGAGCGTTTCCTTGAAGATGATCGTGGTGGCCGACGTGACAGCGACCCCGATGAACGAATACAACGCCATCGTTGCAGGTAATCCCAGCGCCTGACCGAGAATCTGATCGCGCTGGGATTTCGCGTAGCGCGAAAAGTCCGGGATGTTCAATGAGAGTGTCGCCCAAAATCCCACCATGCCGGTGAGCGCCGGGAAAAAATATTTCCAGAACTGACCTTCCTTGGGCTGACCGACATCGAAGGCAGAAGGTTGCGACAACATCGGCCCGAACCCGCCCGCCTTGCTCCACGCCCACCAAAGTAGCAGTAATCCCAGCGCGATGAGCAGCGGCGCTTTGATGTTCAGCAGCAGGCGGATGGTATCGATGCCGCGGTAGATGACATACATATTAACGGCCCAAAACAGCATGAAACAGGCGAACTGACCGGCGTTGATGCCGAGCCAGTTCGTAGCGGTCGCGGGTTGAATATTAAACAGCGTGCAACAAATCTTGTAGATCGCATCGCCACCAATCCATGTCTGGATGCCAAACCAACCGCACGCAACCAACGCGCGTAGAACAGCGGGGACATTTGCGCCCAGCGGACCGAACGCCGCGCGGCAATAAACGGGAAAGGGAATTCCGTAACGTGTCCCGGCATGGGCGTTGAGTATCATCGGCGCGAGCACGATGAGATTGCCGAGGAAGATCGTGAGGACAGCCTGCCACCAATTCATGCCGCCGCCGATGAGCGATGATGCGAGCATGTATGTCGGGATGCACGCGGACATGGAAATCCAGAGCGCTGCAAAACTACCCACGCGCCATTTGCGCTCGGCGGAAGAGACGGGCGAGAGGTCAGCGTTGAAGAGCGGGCTGGATTTGAGTTCGGCAAGTTGCGCCGGAGATAGATCGGATTGGATGGGATTCATGATCGGTTCAATCGCAAGGACTTCTGATGCGTATTAGTAAGGTGGGGAATTCGCTGGAAAATCAAGCCTTCACTGTGCGCCATTGAGAGTTGGATTTTTCCGCTGGCTGTGCGGCGAGACGCACTCCCCCGACTTTGGACGAGTCGTCGAAGGCGAAAATCCCCTACCACGACATTTTTTTGAGTGAATTACGGAGTCCAATTGTCTCAGCCAGGTCATCTGGCGCAGATTAACTAATTTACAACCACGTGGTGGGTTTCTAACCTGCATCATCGAATCCGCCCCGGAGACCAACCGATGCGACAATTCATCACCATAGCAACGAATGCTTTCATGGAGCTAGTGAGGCAGCCGGTTTTCCTGCTGCTGGCGACAGGTTCGTGCC
>WBXK01000148.1 GCA_008933055.1 Verrucomicrobiota bacterium
AAGCAAGGCCGTAAGCGCGGGAAAAAGAGTTGAACGGACGCCGTTGGGATGTGCGCAGACGTTTCGAAACTCCCTGCTATACAAGCCCAAGCCAGCACTTTGCCGGCCCAAAACTGTGAGCCTGATTATCAACAATTCCGTTGCTCAATCATATTTATGAAAATAATCTTAAGCTCTCCGAATCCAGGCGAGATTGCTCAACTGAGGGATATGCTGGAAAGTGGTGGCATTGCTTGCTTGATGCGCAATGAAATGTCCGCAGGTTACTCTGAGATTCCCCTCTCTGAAAGCACACCGGAGTTGTGGATTCAAGACGAGCAAAAATATGTCCAGGCATTACGGATAAAAACTGCCTGGCAAATATCCGCACCAGTCGAAGGAGAAAATTGGGCTTGTCCGACCTGCGGTGAGAACTCAGAGCCGCAGTTTACATCATGCTGGAAATGCGGATCGACCAAGCCCTAGTGGCAATAAAGTTGCGGCACTGATTTGAGCCACGCGTTGGAGCTCGCATCCATTTAAGCAACTACCGTTGGTTCCTTGCCTCCGAAGAATTGCTTCAGCCATTTCATCGCCGCCCGCAATCCGATGGGGCGCACATCCGCGAGTGAGTAAATGCTTACAAGTTGTTCCTCGTGTGAGCGGTAGCGCGGCGGGAGAAGCATGGCGGTGCGTGTGTCTTCACCTTCCACTTTCACGAGTTCGGAATTGATCAGACCTTTGCCCACGGCGTATTGACCCGCGGGCAACACGAGCGTGCGCGCCGCCAAGAACAACCATGGGCGATACGTCAGCATGAGATGGCCTTTTTCGTCACGGCTGAGTTTGCCGTAGGTGCGGGCGGGAACTTTGTTGGTCTTGCGGCCGAGGAACATCTTATTCGCGACCTTGTCCGGCGTGAATCGTGAACTGCGGAACGTGAAGAAGTCCCAGACATACACGAGGCCATAGTGCGAGAGCCGGAACGACCAACCCGCGATGAGATAAGACAGCAGGATGATGATCAACGCCCACGCCGCACCCACCCACGGATTCGCAAGCGCGCTCGCCGCCACTGTGCCGAGCAATGCGAGGCGCACGCCTTTCAGCGCGGCATCCACCGTCGTGAACGGGCTGAGGATGATGAGGACATTGATTGCGTTAGACGCAAGGAACACGACAAAGAACGCCACCATCGCCACCGGCACCATGAGCGCGTGATAGAATCCGGACATGTCGACTGCTGCAAATCCCATCGAACTGAGCATGGCTTCTGGCGCACCGGAATCTTTCATCATCATCATGAGGAACGGTACGAATGCGCCCGTGGCCACCAGCCCGCTGATCTTGTGCTCTACGGCCTCAGCGATGTCGAAAGGCTTCTTCACCGCCGTAGGCAAAGCTGAGCCTGCTGTGTCTTTGATGAGGCAAACTGCCACGAGCAACAGCGCCGGGATGAAGAACCACGGTTGCGCGAACCACGGCAGATTGGCGCGCTGGTTCGCGGGTGACTTGTAATACTTGTAAAGTCCGAACCCGCTCGTGCCGAGCAATGGCGTGATGGCCACGCCTGTGAGCAAAGAAATCTGTTGGGCGATCTGTGTGCCGGGAGCAGTGCGCGCTGGCGCGGGTTTATTTTCAGCGTGCGCAGTCATCGCGCTCCAGCAAAGGCAGAGCGCGATCAGGATGGAGAAGCTCTTTTTCATCCCGGAATAATTCACCGTTTGCCGCCGCGTGTAAAGTTTGTGGTGCATCACGCACACAACCTAAGGTTTTATTCCCGCATTGAAACCGACGCGCAGAGATCGCGAATGAGAGGTAAAAGTAATCCTAATCAACAATAACATATAGTTCCTTCACTTCGTGTTTATTCGTGGCGAACAGAACAGCTCACCCCACGCGCAGCCAGACTGTTTTCAGATACGCTGGTTCGTCCCGACTGATCGGGAAGTCGGGTGGTTGTGGGACGTAGTGTTGTTGGAGGATCTTTCTGCGTGCCGAGCGAACGGCTTCGGCGATCTGATCGAGAAATTTTTCCGGTAGCAAGTACGCTGCATTCGTCGAGGCGAACAACACGCCGTTTGGTTTCAGCAAGGGCAGGGCAGCGGTAACGAGTTTGCCGTAATCCTTCTCTGCACGGAAAATGCCGCTTTCCTTCGATTGCGAGAATGTGGGCGGATCGAGAATGATGGCGTCAAACGCGCGTCCTTTCTTCGACAGGCGTCGCATCCAGTCGAACGTGTCGCCGTAAATGAAATCGTGCTGCGCAGGATCGAGTCCGTTCAACGCGAAGTTGCGCTTGCCCCATTCGAGATATTTTTTGGAGAGATCGAGACTGGTCGTGCGCGCACCAGCCAACGACGCACACACAGAGAAGCCACAGGTGTAGGCGAACGTGTTGAGAATTTCGGCTCTAGGCTTTGTGCTCTGGGCGATAGAAGCTAAGTCAAAGTTGGCAGCGATATGATTCGTCAGAAGACGGCGACGGTTTTCGCGTTGATCTAGAAACAAACCGACCGAGTAGCCCTCGCTGAAACTCATCTCGAACTTCACGCCGTTCTCCTGGATGACGAAGCGTTCCGGTGCGGCATCCCCAGTCACAAGCTGCGGCGAAGTTTCAGCGGTAGTTGTGCGGCGGACGTGGCGGGAAAGAGTTTTATGGTAAAGGCGAGGGGCGAGGGGCGAGGGGCGAGAGGTCGGATGTTCGCGTTGGGCCTCAGTAAGCGCAGACTCGCTTTGTGAGAGCAGAAATTCACCCAGTTGTTCAACGAACCACCCCGGCCAGCCATCACTTGCGCCGTGGGTGATTCGAAAACTGTCTGTTTCGGATGGGTCAATGATGGCGTTGCGAAGCGCGAGCCGACCATCAGCGGCAAAGTCCACAGGGGCGGCGAACTTCACTTCCTCGCCAGATGCGGGATGTTTGAAAACAATCTTTGCAGCATGCAGACAAACCCGTGGGAACGCTGTGCCCCCGTAGAGCGTATCGCCCAAGATTGGAAAACCATTATCCGCCGCGTGAACACGGATCTGGTGTGTGCGTCCAGTCAGCGGTTCGGCGAAAACCTCGCAGCAACTCGTTTTCAAATTTCTGACTTGCGACTTCTGGGTTCTAACTTCGAATCGTGTCTCTGCCTCTTCTCCATGCACACCGCTAGCATAGCGTTCGCCAGCGCGAATGATTTTGGATTTGGCGGTGAGCTCGCGCTGTCTAGGCTCGCTATCTGTGAGTAGCAGGTACTTCTTCCGCACCTCGCGCCCGGCGAATTGTTCTGTGAGCGAACGATTGGCCAGCGGCGATTTACCGAAGACCAACACGCCGCTGGTTTCTTTGTCGAGGCGATGGATTATCGCAAGATTTGACCAACGCGGTTCGCGATGTTTGAGCCAGTCATAAATCCCCTCGCCTGCGTAGGGCGACGGAGCGTGCGTGTTCCAGCCAGCAGGTTTGTTGACGACGATCAGATGTTCGTCCTCGTGCAGGACGCAGGGTGGAATTGAAATTGTTTGTCCGACTGTCATTGGGTGGAGAGTTTTAGCCTAAACGAAGGAGCTAACCCAACTTGTTTTTCAGAGGCGAGCGAGAATCTGGCTCAGAAAAACTTCCATGCCTCGCCGCCTTTCCACACAACATAGACGCCGAGCAGAAAGTTCGTGATCGCGTGCGCAGTCATGGCATCGCCGAGGTGACCGCGACGAACTGCAAGCCATTGATAAGCAAGGCCGCATAGGATTCCTGGTAACCATTGGAAGTGCGCGAAACCAAACAGCAGGGCGCACAATACCATTGCCACTCCATCGAAATGATTCATCGCCACTTTGGTGAAATCGTATTTCACAATGTAGCGATAGACGAGCGAACGATAGAAGGCTTCCTCGATTGGCGGCACAATGATTGTCATGCCGAAGATACGGACGACGATAAGCGTCCACGCGATGACCGAGCCTTCGCCGAAGTGTGTAAACGGATTCCAGATGCTTCCTGTGGTGTCTTTGAACAATAGATGATTTTTGGGATAGAACGGATCTAGCCCAACCCATGCCACGAAGATGACTATTCCTACCACCCCGGCTTCTAGGCTGAGCGTCCAACGTATCTCTGGAATGACCTTTCGCATCTCCCAGATCATCCACGCGCCCACAGCCGTCTTGAGTGGATAACTCCAGAACATGGTACTGCCGCCGGACATCCCGCCGATGGCGGTAATGGCTACGAAGATCACGAACGGCATGAATCGCGCGTATTCGGGCGACTTCGCCATGTTCTCACGGAAAGAGGCAATCATGTTACGCGGAGAGTGCCGGGAAGTGGTTACTCAGACAAACTCAAAACATTCGTGACTGTGCCGTTGGCAAACGTCACGGACGTAGGCGATATTGCGAGCACGAAGAATCCCCCGGTGCGTTCGCCGAGATACACGGTCTTGCCGTTTACGACCGCAGACGGGTTCTTTGGGTTGAAGAAAATCCCCTGCAACTTGAGCGGCGCAGGTTTCAACGCTTCCACCACAGCGCCCACTGCGGTGATGAATGCCTCGTTATTGGTTGACGTCTCTACAACCTCGGCTACGGCGGGCGTTGTGTTTGCGGGGTCAACGACCGTCACTGGTGGCGTTGGTTTTGGCTCGGGTTGCGTTGGCGTGTTGGTTGCGGCGAGTAGTAGTTGATAATTAGAGCTCGCCTCAACGAGCAGTGCATGTCCGTTTTTTTGCGAGACATACCAGAGGAGCGTGGCACCCATGCCAATCAAGGCTACGGTTACGAGCGAGAGACCGACAAGCAGCAGGCTCGTGCGGCGGCCATCGCCTTGCGCTGGTTCGACCGGGCGAAATTCCAACGCCGGTGTCGCCGGAGGGTTAGCTTCTTGAGTTTGTTTGGCCCGTTTGAGGGCGTCGTTGATGAGACTCATATCAAATGTTTCCTTCCAGTTCTCGGATGGCGCAACCGACGAGTTTGTAACTGATTCGCCCGGTCTCGTTCACAAATCCGGCCAGCAGGGCTTTATCGCAAAGCGCATTGACCAGTCGCGGAATGCCGCCGCTGTAACGATGCACTCGCCAAAGTGCTGGCTTGGTGAAATACGGTTTGCCGTTGCCGCCGGAGACGTGTAACCGATGCGTGATGTATTTGGCCATCTCTTCGCGCGAGAGTGGGAGCAGATGGAAACGCACCGTGATGCGCTGGCGCAGTTGGCGTAACTTGTGTTGGTTCAACCGATCCCGCAGCTCCGGCTGTCCCATCAAAACAATCTGGAGCAACTTGCGATTGTCGGTTTCGAAATTGGAGAGCAAGCGAACTTGTTCGAGCAGGTCGTCGGTCAGATCCTGCGCTTCGTCAATGATGAGCACCGTGTCTTTGCCGCGTTCGACCTGTTGGAGAAGAAACTGATTGATGACCCCCATCGTGGTCAGCCGATCTAAGCCCGTCACCGGCAGACCAAATTCCAAAGCGATGGCGCGGATGAGTTCGTCCGCACTCATCATCGGATTCAGGATCAGTGCGGTGGTGTAATGCTGATCCAGTTGTTCGAGAGCCGCGCGACAAAGCGTGGTCTTGCCAGCGCCGACTTCGCCGGTGAGTTGAACGAAGCCTTTCCGTTCGCGGATGCCGTAGAGCAAATGATTGAACGCCTCGCGATGTTTCGCGGAATAGAACAGAAAGCGCGGGTTCGGCGTAATGTCGAACGGCGCTTCTGTGAGGTGGAAAAATTCCTGGTACACGCGGATTACAAAGCAGGACAAGTACCCGGAGCGGGAATTAAAGACCTTTGAAGGATGGGGCGGGTGCCGCCTTGCTTACTGCGTCAAGTAACTGGGCACATTCGCCGCGTTACTTGACGCAACGCGTCTCAACAAAGAATCCCGCGCACTGCTTTCACCAACGCCTCCGCTTCCGCCGCCGCGCCGATGGTGATGCGCAAATAGTCGCTTACCTCTGGCGCGCTGAACCAACGAACGAGGATTTTCCGATCGCGAAGTTTCTGCAGCCAGTCCTTGGCAGGAAATAAGGGCGGCTTGGCGAGAATGAAGTTCGTCTGACTCGGCAGTACGCGGAAGCCGAGCTTGGT
>WBXK01000149.1 GCA_008933055.1 Verrucomicrobiota bacterium
CGCCGTCCTTGATCCAACGCTCAAAATCCTTCAAGACCGCATCCGGCAACTTCGGCTTCTTCGGGGGCATCTCCAGATCCTCCACGCGATGCGCCATCGCATCCAGCAGCAGACTCTTCTCCGGTTTGCCCGGAACGACAGCCGGTCCTGTATCACCGCCCTTGAGCAACGCCGCGCGATTATCCACCAGCAAGCCGCCCTTTAGCTTCTTGCTCGACGCACTGTGACACTCATAACAACTCTCCGCCAATACCGGCCGTATCTTCTTCTCGAAAAATTCCTCACCCACAGTCGCGCCCCCTGAACGCAACGCCACCCCCATCGCGCAAAACGCGATCACACTCAGCCACACATAGAAACTCTGCTTCATCAGTTCTAGATTATATTTAGCCGACAATGGACGGGATGAAACAGGATTTTCTTCATAAACATTTTTTCTACCCAAGCAAAAAAGTCCGTGACTCGGCTACGTCCCCGGCCTACCCAAGTTCGCCCCGCGGCAGGGGGGCGACCGCGCGCTGGAGCAGGTCAATCAGGAACTCAAACGCCGCACCCGCGTCGCCCGCGTTTTTCCAGAGGAACAATACCCCCTGCAGTCTGATCAAGGCGCTCTGGGGCGAAACCACCGGGGGGTGGGAAGCCGGAAATATCTATCTGTAACATACAACCACAAAACCAGCGCGCAATTGGATGCTGCCAAAACTACAGCCACAAATTGTGCCGTCCGATGGTATTTTTTGTGGGTGTGTGTGGCTGAGTGGCTGGGGAGGTCACCCCTATCGGGACAAATCATTCCGGCGCTTTTCGCTCTCCTGCGTCTCGATTTAGCTTGACTAGCCTCACGGTGACTTGTTTAATGAGAGCGATGAACCCCGCGTGTCAGAAAATCAAATCTTTTCGTACTCCCTTTGGATATTTCCGATCTTTTTACCTACAGTCCGCCGTATCCCTATTTGGGTTCAGTTTAACGGCCTCCCTCGTTTCGGCACAGGTCAACATGCCAGCGGGCAGGCAAGACAGCGACCGGATTAACAAAGAAAAAGAATTCGCCCGCGGCGAGCAGCTTTTCAACGAGGCAAAGTTTGGGGGCAATGGCCGCACCTGTGTGACATGTCATACCGAACAGACCGGAACGCTGTCGCCAGCGCAGATAGCAACCCGCAGCCCGAAGGATCCTATTTTTCAGCATGATGGAGCCGATCTGATGGGAGGAAATACCTTCAGCCGGTTACGCTCTACAGCTACCTTTCTTGTCGAGATCCCCCTGCCGGAAAACGTGCAAATCGTGGGCTCAAGCTCCAGATCGGTGCTGGTCCGGCGCGGGGTTCCCACCGTGGACAACGTTCCGGCACTGGACCCGGTTCTTATGTGGGATGGACGCGAGCCTAGCCTCGAGGAGCAGGCTCTGAGTGCGTGGCTGAACCACTCACAGATTACCAAAGTCCCGAGCGTTTCCGATCTTCAGGCGGTCGCAGCGTATGAGCGGACACAATTCAACCGCGAAAAACTCCAGAAATTCGCCACGCAAGGAACCCCCCTGCAACTGCCGACGGGACGCACGGAGTCCGAAAAGCGCGGCCGCATCTGGCTTACGGACGATAATCCGCTGAATGGCAATCCTCCGCGTGGAAGGTGCGTGCATTGCCACAGCGGCCCTATGCTGAACCAGTTCTCGCCGGGCGCGGTGGCGCTTGGATTCCCCGCCAAACTAGGCGCTCGCTTTTTCAGCGCCTTCGTCTCCGAATTCAACGATGCCGGCCAGACACCTTTCACCTTTCGCTTCACCGCCACGGATGGTACCACGACCGACCTGACCAGCCCAGATGCTGGCAGAGCTCTGATCACGGGTGATCCGAAAGACTTTAATTTCTTCAAGACCCCGACGATTTGGGGCTCCAAGGATACCCCTCCTTATTTTCATGACAACAGCGCTGCCACTCTGGAAGACCTCATGAATCACTATCAAAAATATTTCCGGGCCGTCTTCGGCACAAATCCAGATGCAATGTCTGACCAGGACAAGGCGGACATTATTGCTTACTTGAAATTGCTTTAACCCAGCACCGGCTTCGTCCCGCGAACGAAAATCGCGTGAGACGCAGTCTTTTACGCGAACTCCATATCCTAACTTCGCCTTTGAACGCTGAGTGTTGAATGCTCCCCCTCGCCCAATCCGATTGGGAGCGGGGCAGGGCGTTAGGGCGTCAAACTAGATTGGCGGTGAGATGTGGAGCATTGAAGACTTCGTGCAGCATCCTCGGTTGTAGCGGCGGTCTGCGACCGTCGCCCCTTACTTGAATGGCGTGAGCCACCAACTTTTACGCTCCCATCGCGTGGGTCATAGCCCTGGCGCGGACTCCATCTCCTAACTCCTAACTTCTCGCTCCTAACTTCGCCGTTAAATTTTGAATTTCTCTACTTCGCATCCCCGCCACTCGGCGGCGATAAAATTCCAAGTCAGACACTCACGGTGCAAACTCCAATCAATGATACAACCGCGGCGCAGCGCGGGTTCAATACGTCTTCTTCCAGACGTTCCCATCGCCGATGATGGCAGTGTCGAAATTGGTCCATATCACCAGATCACGGGCGAGCTGAATTCGATCTTGGAAGTTGAGGCTATGGTTGAACCGTTTGAGGATGGTCGCGGATTTACGCTAAGCGTTCGCTAGGCAGGAAAACCGCGAACGCGATCGCCTTCACTTCATGCTCCGCAAGCCGACGCTGCGTGCGTGTATGGCCAATAGTTTGGCCGTGCTTCCGCACAGAGAATTGCTTCTTCCGAGCCATGTAAGGTTCTGGCCCCCACGTCGCCCTCCAAACGATGACGGGTTTGACGCTCCGACGATCTATTATCTTTTGAACGCTGTGGATTCCCGAGCGGCCCTTCCGACGCGGCAACTCTCCCCAGAACCGGCGTGAATTGGTTTTCGGTTTGCCCAGCTTGAGCCGCAATTCACGGTAATACTTTTGCGCCACTGCGAAGGCCAATTTTTCTCCGCCATGTTTCCTGTCTGAAAAGAAGGCGGAGTGGATCTTGCCCCGACGACCCAGTTGCACAAAGTCGCCGTGATTGTGTTTCGCTGGCTCATCAATCCGGCAAATGCGCGGGTGTGTGAGTCTGTGTTCATGGGTTTGCGCTTGCGGCCGGCTTGATTTTCTTTGCCTTGGAACGGAACTGGATCGCTACGAAGTCCTGGGTTTCGACCACACGGAATCCACTATTTTGGATTTCCCGGGCTACCTCCGGCATGTGGGCCGCTCCCCACGGGACGATCATGAGCTGCGCGGCCGGAAGCCGAGCCTCAATCTCTTTCAGCAGATGGCGATTTCGTTTGTGCAGGAGATCATCAAAAAGTTGTTCCTCTAGGTGCGGCGGTGAGAATTGCATCAACTCCTGAAAAGTATTGGCATTCAAGCCCTGGGCCTGCACGCGCATGATTAGGTTGAGCGCGGCGATCGTGTTTGGGGTGAAATCTGAGACATCCACGTCCGCTCGCACCAGTTCGCCGCGAGGTTCAAACGCTTCCTGTTGCTCGGCGACCCCGAGTTTGGCGGCCATCCGCGCGTATGTGATTTGGTTTGTAATCAGGTTTTGGTCGTCTGACACACCTTCCATCATCACGATAGCGTTGGAGGGAAAAGAGCGTGCGAGGCCCTGATAAAAGTCGGTTTCGCCGACATGCGCCATCGGCACCAATTGGAGGGCCGCGCCATCAGCGCGAACATATTTTCGCACCTGCACGGTCACTCCTGCCGGGCGCAACGCCACGAAACCGTCGCTGAAATGATCCACGGCTAGCACTGCGCAGAGGCCTAGGTAAATCAGAAGCGCGGGCAGCACCCCAAAAATGTTCACCAGCAAAAATCGGGACAGGTGTCCCCAGCTAAAACTCCGACCTTCAAGCTGGGTTTCCGTCACAAACGGCCAGCGGAACTTGAAACCGCCTTGCACTCGGTGGAGAATGAATAGACCCAGGATGACCTGACCGAGCGAGATTCCCCACGCAATCTGTTGCATCCGACCAAAAAAATAAATCGCTGCGGGAATGATGCCGAGCAGCCCCGCCAGAATGAAAAGCACGATGGGCAGAAACAAGCGTTTTGGAACCAGTGGCGTGACTCCCATTAGGACGTAGGTCAGCAGCGCCAGAACCGCGGCGAATAGGAACATCATCCCGCTGAGCCACGTCAGGAGATGCAGGTCAAAAAGTAGAATCAACGAGTCATCCACGAGCGACACGAAGCCGTCGGCGAGAAAAAATCCGAGGCCCAAGCTCAATATGATCGCCATCACATGGCGCAACGCGGCAGACTCGCCTGCAGGCGGAAAGATTAGCGGCGGCACGCTGCCCGCGTTGGGTTGGTCATTCATATGGCGATGAGATCCAATGCGGTCCGCTTCTGGTCGGCTCGGGGGACGAAACCAACCGGAAACATTACCATGGATTCACGCGTGATGCTTTTCATTGTTGGCGGTGGTAGTAGGCAAACACCCGGTCTGCGGCGGCAAGTGCAGCCGGGTCCTGATGCACGAGGCC
Source organism: Verrucomicrobiota bacterium (assembly GCA_008933055.1). Lineage (GTDB taxonomy): Bacteria > Verrucomicrobiota > Verrucomicrobiia > Limisphaerales > JADLHS01 > JADLHS01. Next base: position 4,542 of record WBXK01000149.1, read on the forward strand.
GTAAAAGGTCAGGGCGAGCGTGACTCCGTTATAGTTCACTTTCTTGGGCTGGCCCGTGTAACCCCTTTCCTTGCCAACTCCCGTACGCGTATTACCCGTCACGTCCACCTCGCCGGTTTCCTTGATCCGGGTGAGTTCCCACGCCACGGCGGCCGGCAGGGCGGCTTCAAACTCCGGCAACGGCACGTGCACCGCGAGGACCTGGCCAAAATAGATCGAGACAACGTTGTAGCTAGAATCGCGTCCATCTTTCTCGATGAACACGCCGTCCTTGTCGCGCCGGGTGAGTGCGTGGGCGATGAGCTTGCGCGAGTTAGCCACGAGCGTCTCGTCGTGCAGCACGAGGCCGCAGGTGCCAAAGGCTTTCGCCGCGATGATCGTGCGGTTCACGGTGTGCCCGCTCTTGGGGATGATAGTGTCATAACCTGCCGATATGAAGTCGCAGGCCCGGCGCAGCTTCGGTTCGAGTGCTACAATGCGGGCGTGGAAGTGCGCCTCGTGAGGAGATTCGCGGATCACGAGGATCGCCCGGCCGAGTTCTTGGAGAAAAAAGAATGCCGTCTCGACCGCGGCGCCGTGCGATTTGGCGCTGCCGCCATTGGGTCGGATTTCGGCGGTGAAGCCACCGTCTTTGCGCTGGTGCTCGAATGTGACATCAATGCCGTGCCAAGCATCATCGGCGGCAGCCAGATCGCCCGCGACGACGGCGGCGATCACGGCGCGGCAGCTTCCCCGCTGCGCTCCGGCTTCGATCCAACGGCCGACCGACCGATTCCCGCCGCTGAGCCCTTTGGCATCGGGCTTGTCGTAGACGCTGAGCGCCGCCAGCCGACCGGGAGGAAACGACCGTAACACGTCGTATTCACGCCGGGCTAGGCGATTGGTGTCGGCGCCGAAGGCGGATAACCCCAGCAGAATGAATGCGACCAAGATGTGGCAGGTGCGCTGGCTGCATTCTATGGACAATAATTGGTTTTTGTTGGGTGTGCTCATACTGCTAGGCGGTGGTGGAGTGTGGAGGCGATTAGGTGCGCGCCGAGGGAGTTGTCCTTGGCCTCTGCGAGAGCGAATCGGCGGTTGGGCTTGCAGTGTAGAAGGTGATCCGCACGCGTGGCCTCACCCCGCTTGTAGGTGCGCCCCGACACAATCACGCGGCCCTGGGTCAGATTGACTTCCCTACGAATCTGCGTCTGCACGTCCCATCCCGCACCAACCAGTGCCGGGGTGATGGATTTGGCGCAGAGGTTGCCTTCGCTTAGGAATTTCTTATCAAAGTCTGGCATCCTGATTCCGAGGAGTTCATGTTGACGCGCATCGTAATCCGCAATCTCCATGTAGCAATCGCAAAACCTTTTCGATGTTCTGGCAGAATGGGTGAGATTCCCCCATGGCTTCCGGTCTGTTGCTGACTCGAAAAGGTGGACATAAAGGGCTTAGTGGTAGTGTGGCGGTGTCAGTCCGGTGTATTGACACCAACTGGAATAATTTCCAGCTCCA
>WBXK01000150.1 GCA_008933055.1 Verrucomicrobiota bacterium
AGGTGGGACTTCGCACCCGCGCCGGAGGATTCCAAGAGTTACGTCATCGCGCCGCAGCATGAGTTGTTCATCAACGGCAAGTTCGTCGCGCCGTCCTCTGGAAAATACTTTCCGTCCATCAATCCCGCCACCGAGCAACAACTCACCACGATTGCGGCGGCGAATGCCGAGGACGTGGATTTGGCGGTGCAGGCGGCGCGCAAGGCTTACGATAAGGTCTGGAGCAAGATGCCGGGGCGCGAGCGGGGCAAATATCTTTATCGTATCGCGCGCATCATCCAGGAGAAGGCGCGCGAACTGGCGGTGCTCGAAACAATGGACGGCGGCAAGACGATCAGGGAAAGCCGCGACGTGGATTTGCCGCTCGTGGCCGCGCACTTTTTTTATTACGCGGGCTGGGCAGACAAGTTAAAATACGCATTCCCAGGCAAAGCGCCGCAGCCGCTCGGCGTCGCAGGGCAGATCATTCCGTGGAATTTTCCGCTGCTCATGGCGGCGTGGAAAATCGCGCCTGCGCTCGCGTGTGGCAACACGGTTGTACTCAAGCCCGCGGAGACCACGAGTCTCACGGCGCTGCGGCTGGCGCAGATTTTTCAGGAGGCGGAGTTGCCCGAAGGCGTCGTGAACATCGTCACCGGCGCGGGCGACACCGGCGCGGCGCTCGTCAATAATCCGGACATCAACAAGCTCGCCTTCACCGGCAGCACCGAGGTCGGCAAGCGGATCGCGCAAGCCTTAGCAGGCACAAAGAAGAAGCTCACGCTCGAACTTGGCGGCAAAGCCGCGAACATTGTGTTCGAAGACGCGCCGATTGATCAGGCCATCGAAGGCGTTATCAACGGAATCTATTTCAATCAGGGCCACGTTTGTTGCGCGGGCTCGCGGCTGTTCGTGCAGGAAGGAATTTATTCCAAGGTAATCAAAAAACTGCGCGACCGCATCCAGACGTTGCGCGTCGGAAATCCGCTCGACAAAAACACCGACATCGGGGCGATCAATTCGCGGCCGCAGCTCGAAAAAATCCGCGAGCTGGTGCAAAGCGGCGTGCACGAAGGCGCGGAGTTGACGCAGACGCAGTGCACTCTTCCGGCGAAGGGATATTGGTTTGCGCCGTCGTTTCTGACAGGCGTCACGCACGCGCATCGCGTGGCGTCGGAGGAAATTTTCGGGCCGGTGCTGAGCGTGATGACGTTTCGCACGCCGGAGGAAGCGTTCGAGCGCGCGAACAACATCCCCTATGGCTTGAGCGCGGGCGTATGGTCGGACAAGGGCAGTAAGATTTTCAAGATGGTCAATAAGCTGCGCGCCGGTGTCATCTGGGCGAATACCTTCAACAAATTCGATCCGACGAGCCCGTTTGGCGGCTACAAGGAAAGCGGCTTCGGTCGCGAGGGCGGTTTGCAGGGGTTGGCTGCGTATTGTCGGCTGGGTTGATTCGTTTTTCCTCGGTAGGAGAATCGCTTGCAACGAGGTGTAAGAATTACTCCGCTCGCAACCCGTACATTTGTGTCGAATCCGCGGGTTGACGCACCTGTTTGATTGGTGGATTCTCCCGACCATGCCAGTGCCACATCATCAACCAAATTTTGAAGACCGGTTTCTTACGCGCCGAGATTTTCTCGGTCGCTGTGGGATGGGATTCGGCATGTTGGGGCTGGCACAACTGCTCGGGCCGGAGCTTTTGAGTTCGAGCGCGTTGGGGGAGGAGGTCGCCAGCAATAGTCCGCTCGCCCCTCATGCTCCGCATTTTCCCGCCAAGGCCAAGCGCGTCATCCACATCTTTGCCAACGGCGGTCCTTCGCACGTGGACACGTTCGATCCCAAGCCGATCCTCGCCAAGCTCCACGGCAAACCGTTGCCGATCGATAATCTCGCCACCGAACGCCGTACCGGCGCGGCGTTTCAATCGCCGTTCAAGTTTCAGAAATACGGACGGAGCGGCATCGAGGTGAGCGAACTTTTTCCGCACGTTGCCGAAAGCATTGATGACATCTTTGTCATCCGCTCCATGCAAGCCGATGTGCCGAATCATGAGCCTTCGTTGCTCCTGATGAATTGCGGTGAGGCCCGGCAGCCGCGGCCGAGCATGGGATCGTGGATTACGTATGGGCTGGGCACCGTGAATCAAAATCTGCCGGGCTTTGTCACCCTGTGCCCGGGCGGCTATCCGATCCAGGAATCGCAGAACTGGCAGAGCGCATTTCTGCCGGGGATTTTCCAAGGCACTTACGTTAACACGGCAAATGAAGACGTGGAGAAGTTGATCGAGCACATCAAGAATAAGTCAGTCTCGCTGGAGGAGCAGCGTCAACAGCTCAATGTGCTGCAAAAACTAAATGAGCAGCACGCGAAGCGGCGCGCGGCGGATGCGCGATTTGAATCGCGCGTGCAATCGTTCGAGCTGGCTTACCGCATGCAGATGGACGCCACGGATGCGTTCGACATCACGCGCGAACCCGAGTCGGTGCGCAAAATGTATGGCGACGGCACTCAAGCTCGGCAGATGTTGATCGCGCGGCGATTGCTCGAACGCGGCGTGCGTTTTGTCCAAGTCTGGCATGGCGCAGGTCAACCGTGGGACAATCACGATGACATTGAAGAGGGTCATCGCAAATTGGCGCGTGAATCGGATCAGCCCATCGGGGCGCTGCTCAAAGATCTTAAACTGCGCGGCATGTTGGAAGACACGCTCGTGATTTGGGGCGGTGAATTTGGTCGCACGCCGACGGTGGAATTGCCCGCCCCAGGCACAAACGCGGGCAAGGTCAACGGACGTGATCACAATCATCACGGGTTCACAATGTGGATGGCAGGCGGTGGCGTACGCGGGGGTTATGTGCACGGGGCGACGGATGAATTTGGATTCAAGGCGGTGCAGAATCCTGTCCATGTCCATGACCTGCACGCTACGATGCTCCAGTTGCTGGGGTTTGATCACACCAAATTAACTTTCCGTCACGCGGGTCGGGATTTCCGTCTAACCGATGTTCACGGCAATGTGGTCAAGGAGTTGATCGTGTGAGGTGCAGAGCGAATTATTTTTGTATCGTGACCGTAGCTGTGACGATGGCAAGGTTTGCTGTCGCAGCCGAACCTACTGCGGAGCAAATCGAGTTCTTCGAAACCAAGATACGTCCGGTATTGGCAGAAAATTGCTACACCTGCCACAGCGCGGAAAAGAAAATCAAGGGTGGGTTGCGATTAGAAAGCCCAGCGGCGCTGCTCAAAGGCGGAGACACTGGCCCGGCGATTGTGCCGGGCAACGCGGAAGCCAGCCTACTAATCAAGGCGGTGCGATATCTGGATGCGGATTTGCAGATGCCGCCCAAGGATAAGAAACTTCCAGCCGAGCAAATCGCTGACCTAGAGGCTTGGGTCAAGATGGGTGCGCCGGTGCCAAAAGATTCCGATACCAAACCGCTGCTCACTGAAGTCGGCGTGGCTCGCGCGAAGCACTGGGCGTTTCAACCGGTACAAAAACCTGCGTTGCCCACGGTGAAAAATTCCCGATGGGCAAAGACTCCGGTCGATGATTTTGTTCTCGCTAAGCTGGAGGAAAAGAAACTCAAACCCGCACCTATCGCAGATCGGCGAACACTGATCCGACGTTTGAGTTATGATCTGCTCGGTCTGCCGCCCACGTCGGAAGAGGTTGAAACCTTCGTGAAAGATCGTCGCCCTGATGCTTACGCGCTTCTGGTAGATCGTCTGCTGGCATCACCGCATTATGGGGAACGCTGGGGACGGCACTGGCTGGACGTGGCGCGTTACGCTGACACCAAGGGGTATCTCGTCGGTGGCGAGGAGCGGCGCTTTCCGTTTTCCTATACCTATCGCGATTGGGTCATTCGCGCTTTCAACGAAGACAAGCCTTACGACCAGTTCTTAATTGAGCAAATCGCTGCTGACCGTTTGCCGCTAGGCGAAGAAAAAAGCTCTCTTGCAGCGCTGGGCTTCCTTACCTTGGGCCGGCGGTTTCTCGAAAATCAGAATGACATCATAGATGACCGCATTGATGTGATCACGCGGGGCACGATGGGGCTGACGGTCAGTTGCGCGCGCTGCCATGATCACAAGTTCGACCCCATCTCTGCGAAGGACTACTACGCTCTGCATGGCGTGCTAGCAAGCAGTGAAGAGCCAGGGGAATTACCGCTGCTGAAACCTCTGGCGGGTTCGCCTAGCTATCAGGATTACCTCAAGGAAAAAGGAAAGATCGAAAAGGAGATCGCGGAGTTCGAGGATAAAGAGATCGGAATATTTCTATCCGAACTCCGTAAGAAAGTAGGCGATTATCTGCTGGCAGCAAATGCTGCATTTACGCTGAACGATCAATCCAAGTTCGACGACTTTGCCGGCAACCGGAAACTGCTCCCCGGAATCCTGCGTCGTTGGATGACGGATTTGACCGAACGCCAAAAACAAAACGATCCGATCTTTGGTCCGTGGTTCGAGTTTGTCAAACTGGAGGAGACGAACTTCGCTGCGAACGCCCAGTCTGTCCTAGCTCGCCTGACCACAAACGCGTCCAGAGCGAATAAGGTCGTCGCTAAAGTATTGGTTGAGCGCAAACCCGAATCGTTGAATCAGGTCGCAGAAGCTTATAAGAAAATTTTCGCGCGGGTTGACGGTGAATGGAAAACCAATCTGACGAATGCCGCCAAGGAGGAAAAGCCCGCGCCCACGGCGTTGCCAGATCCCGATCACGAAGCGTTGCGACAAGTGCTTTATACTGAAAAATCGCCAGTGAATCTGCCGAGCAGCGAGGTGCGAATAATCCACGCACGGCGATTGCGGGAAGGCGCCGCACCGTTGCGTAACAAAATCGCCGCCTTGAGTTGGACGCATCCCGGCGTTCCGTTGCGAGCCATGGCCATGGTGGACAGAGCCACACCAAATAATTCCTCGGTGTTCATTCGGGGCAACCCAAACAATCGCGGCGCGCAAGTGCCACGCCGATTTCTCGAAGTGTTAAGTCCAGACGTCAGCAAGAAGTTTACGAACGGCAGTGGGCGACTTGAACTCGCCCGCGCCATTGCAAGCGGTGACAATCCGCTCACGGCGCGGGTTTATGTCAATCGCGTGTGGCAGCAGCATTTTGGCGTGGGATTAGTCGCCACGGCCGGCGATTTCGGGGTCCGGACGGAAGTGCCAAAGCATCGGGATTTGCTGGATTATCTCGCCGCTGCGTTCATGGATAATGGCTGGAGCACCAAGAAAATCCACCGTTTGATTGTGATGTCTGCGACCTATCAACAGTCGAGTGATGCGAGTTCAAAGAACCTTGCCGTCGATCCCGAGAATCATCTGCTCCACCACATGAACCGTCGCCGGCTGGATTATGAATCGCTGCGTGATACGCTGCTCGCTCTTTCCGGGCAGCTCGATTTGAAGATCGGGGGCTTGCCCGTGGATCTCACGACTGAACCCTTTCCGAACCGTCGAACGGTTTACGGGCTGATTGATCGCCAGAATCTCCCTGGAGTTTTTAGGACGTTTGATTTTGCAAATCCTGACACGAGTAACCAAGGCCGTTTTCAGACCAGCGTGCCGCAGCAGGCATTGTTCTTGATGAATAGCCCATTTGTCATTGAACAGGCTCGCAATCTCATCAAGCGTGAAGACGTTGTTTGTGCGATAAACGATGGCGACAAAATCCAAGCCATGCATCGGCTGGTCTGGCAACGCCCTGCCGATAAAATCGAACTGGCATATGCGCGAAAGTTCATCGCAATACAATCATCCCCTCCCTCCATCCTCTCACCGTTAGAAAAATACGCTCAGGTGTTGCTGTTCTCGAACGAGCTGATGTTCGTGGATTAGAGCGTCGTCCGGCTGGGTGGACACCTGCTACCAGTTGGATTAGATGATCCTATTAGGATGCTTGCAGGAAATGCCACGCTCGCATTCGGAAACACCTAGCTGGCAGCGAGACGGTCTCTGGGATGAATTGGTATTAAAATCCTAG
>WBXK01000151.1 GCA_008933055.1 Verrucomicrobiota bacterium
ACGGCAAGGCGCATGGCTCAGGGTTGGGGCTTTCTACCTGCAAGAAGATTATCGAAGATCACGGCGGCGACATCCGTGCTCAGAACGATCCCGCTGGTGGTGCGGTGTTCTCGTTCACACTGCCAGTGGCGGGAGCGTGATGGTGATCGCTCAACCTACGCCTTCCACCGACTGTGCGGCTTGGATGGAATCGAGGATGAAGTGATCAGGAGTAGATAAACTTTTGCCGGACATGGATCCGTTGATGCTGTTTTACCCGCCCAAGTCTGGCTGCCCAGGGCTTAACCGTGAAGGAGGCGAAGCCGTTCGGCCTGTTTGATGAAAAGGAACGGCTTCAATCTGCACTCCCAAATTCAGTCCGCCTGATTAACCGAGACATGATTGCGTAACTCCCTGCTTTCAATAATCTACCTGAAATGGAAACGACACGTGAGACCTACCAAGTTGTAAGCGTATCTTCGCGTGCTTGGTATGGCGCATTGATGGCCGATTTTCTCAAAGATTCGCCAGATTCTATTCTTGGACGGCTAGCAGCAAACAGCGACTTCGCTTTGATTCCAACCCAGCGGAATGCTTGGATTGCACAAATTGAGATTTTGCGCGCCTGTCTTAGCGGTTTAACTGGTTCAATTTTCTTAGAGTTCAACATTCCGCGCATGGGGCGACGTATTGATGTTGTCCTACTGATTGGACCAGTTGTTTTTGTGGTGGAATTCAAGGTTGGGGAAAAGGAATTTGACCCTGCGGCGATTGATCAAGTTTGGGATTACGCTTTAGACCTGAAGAATTTTCACGAAGCCAGCCATAATGTTTCAATTGTTCCAATTCTAATCGCAACCGAAGCCACTGAATCTAGCGCGATTAAATTTCAAGCAGACGAAGACAATGTTTATCGTCCAATCTCGGTGAGTGCAGAAGGTTTTCGCCAAGCAGTCGATTCGGCGTTGCAAATCATCACGGGTTCTGCGCTCGACGACCAACATTGGTCACGCGCGCCGTATCACCCAACGCCCACAATCGTAGAGGCTGCGCGGTCTCTCTATGCTCAACACTCGGTTGAAGCCATCGCTTGCTATGATGCTGGAAAAGAAAATCTACGCGTCACTTCGCGGCGCATCGAAGACTTGGTGGACGAAGCTAAAGAGAAGGGACGCAAAATAATTTGTTTTGTCACTGGCGTGCCCGGCGCAGGCAAGACGCTGGTCGGTTTAAATATTGCGACTCGTCGTCGAGAAACAAACCAACCGACACACGCAGTCTTTCTTTCTGGCAACTTCTCACTGGTCGCTGTGCTTCACGAAGCTCTCACCCGTGACGAAGTAGCTCGCCGAAAGAAACAGGGCGAAAAAGTTCGGAAGGCAAAAGTTGGCGAGAGTGTCAAAGCCTTCATTCAAAACGTTCACCACTTTCGTGATGATGCGTTGATTGATTCTGGCCCACCAATCGAACACGTCGTGATTTTTGACGAAGCACAACGCGCGTGGAATTTGAAACAGACGGCGAATTTCATGCAGCGGAAGAAGAAACGTCCTGGTTTTTCTCAATCAGAACCGGAGTTCTTAATTTCCTGCATGGACAGGCACAAGGATTGGGCTGTCATTATTTGCCTCGTTGGTGGCGGACAAGAAATTAACACCGGCGAGGCCGGAATCGACGCTTGGCTGGAAGCTGTGAACACTTCGTTCCCGGATTGGCACATGTATATCTCGTCAAAGCTCACCGATAGTGAATATGCCGCTGGCAAAGCATTAAAATATGTTCGTCAACGTCACGATTCTCACCTAGATGACTCCTTGCATCTCGCTGTATCCATGCGGTCTTTTCGAGCGGAGAATGTTTCAGCTTTCGTCAAAGCCCTCCTTGATTGTGAAAAGCAACAGGCACGCGAAGCTTTCGCAAAACTTGCCAGCCGCTATCCGATTGCAATAACGCGCAACTTGAATCTCGCTAAACAGTGGATTCGAGATCACGCAAGGGGATCGGAACGGTTTGGAATGGTCGCCTCCTCGAAAGCTCAACGATTGAAACCTCACGCGATTGATATTCGCGTTGATGTAAATCCGGTGCATTGGTTTCTAAACGAAAAGGAAGACACTCGTTCTAGCTATTACCTTGAAGACGCTGCCACAGAATTTCAGGTGCAGGGGCTTGAACTCGACTGGGTATGCGTCAATTGGGATGGCGATCTACGGTTTGCTGATTCAGGATGGAGTTTCCACGACTTCTGCGGTGACCGATGGCGTAACATTCACAACAAAGATAATCAGGGTTATCTCCGCAATGCTTATCGCGTGTTGCTCACTCGCGCGCGTCAAGGAATGGTTCTTTTCGTTCCGCCTGGCGAGTCTCGCGACCCTACCCGTTCTTCCGCCTACTACGATTCAACTTTCAATTACCTTGCCAGCCTCGGCATACCTATCCTCGATACTGGAACTGTATTAGCCGCCTCTATTTGAGCGGAAAAAACGCCGGAGGGCTTCCAACGATGATCTGCTCCAAGGAAATCTAAAGAGATTGATCGGGTTGCCCGCTCGATATGGGTTTTGTGTCGCTATTGAAATGCTCCCGATACCAATCCAGCCGGCGCAAAAAGCGCCACTCAACCGGAACGAAATGCCAGTCTTGCTAAAATATCCTTGGGACGACTGGTTCGAGTTGAGAAGTCGGCTAAAGGCTTGGGGCGTGGATGTGAAACCGTTGGCGGAGACGAACTACGGGGAGCGCATCCCGGCCCGATTGTGTCGCAAGATCGCGATGCCATCGAGTCGCACCTAGGTGAGCTGGATGCGGAGACGCGGAAGTGGTTGCGGCGAGATATTCCGGTGTGGCGGACGGGCGGCGGATTCCGGCAGTGGCGAGTTTGCGGCCTCTGACGTTGCCGCCATGGTTTGAGACAGGGTTGGCGGGATTATACAGGATTGAACTGACGCTCTGGCGTGAATTGGTCTGGTCTCAAAATCCTGACCATCCTGTTGATCCTGTCTGATCCTACGCCCCGACTTGCCGCTTGATGGCGTCACAGATCTGCGTGCTCCAGTTTTCCAGCACGGCTTGTTGCGGGCCTTCGATGAGGAGACGCGCTTTGGGTTCGGTGCCGGAGTAGCGCAGCAACACGCGGCCACCGGCGGGTTTCACTTCGGCTTCGGCTTGTTCGACGAGCTTGAGGATGCCATCGAGCCGGTCGAACGGTGTCTTCTCGCGCACCTTCACGTTGGTGACGAGTTGCGGGAAGCGTGACCAACACTTCGCCAGTTTGCTCAAGGGTTTGCCGGTGGATTTCATGATGCGCAACATCTGCAACGCGGCTACGAGTCCGTCGCCGGTGGTGCCGTGTTCGCGGAAGATCAGGTGACCGCTCTGTTCGCCCCCGAAGTTGTAGCCGCCACGGAGCATCTCGTCGATGACTAGCTTGTCACCTACGCCGGTGCGGATGACTTTGCCGCCTGCCTTGATGATGGCGGCGTCGAGCCCGGCATTACTCATGACGGTTGAAACGAGAGTTTTTTCCGCGAGTGTGCCTTGCTCAAGCATTTCGAGCGAGGCGATGGCCATAATGTCGTCGCCATCGATCAATTCGCCGCGTTCGTCGCACAGGATGACGCGGTCGGCGTCGCCGTCGTGCGCGATGCCGACATCTGCCCGGAATTCGCGGACGAGTTGACAGAGGTGTTGCGGGTGCATCGAGCCGCAATCTTTATTGATGTTCTTACCGTTTGGCGTGTCGCCAAAGACCATGACTTCTGCGCCGAGTTCGCGCAGGACGCAGGGCGTGGCTTTGTAAGCCGCTCCGTGAGCGCAATCCACGACAATGCGCAAGCCCTCGAGCGTCATGCCGCGTGGGAAGCCCGCCTTGGCGAATTCGATGTAACGTCCGAGCGCATCGTCGATACGCATTGCTTTGCCGATCTCCTCGGCGGTGGGGCGGATGTTTTCGATCTCACCCGTGAACACTAGGTTCTCGATACTCGCTTCGACCTTGTCGTCGAGCTTGTAGCCATCAGCGCGGAAGAATTTGATGCCGTTGTCGGCGTAAGGGTTGTGCGAGGCGGTGATGACGATACCTGCATCTGCGCGCAAACTGCGAGTGACATAGGCCACCCCGGGGGTAGGCAGCGGTCCGATGAAAAGTACGTCCACGCCCATCGAAAGGATTCCCGATGATATGGCATTCTCGAGCATGTAACCGGAGAGGCGCGTGTCTTTGCCGATGACGATCTTGTGGCGTCCTTGACCGCGCGACTGTGTTTCGAGGTTCTTGAAGACGTGAGCAGCGGCGCGTCCGAGCTTCAACGCAGTTTCCGCTGTGACAGGTTCAACATTAGCTGTGCCGCGTACACCGTCTGTTCCGAAAATCTTTTTTGGCTTGCTCATTACTTGATGATGTTGATCACGTTCTTGGGTTTGGGCGGAGTGATCTGGACTTCTGCGGGTTCGATGTGAATCACAGTGATGCCGCTGGGCACAGCCACATCCACATGCCGCCGAAAATTCTGTGTCAAATCCGCCGAGGTCACATCCACGAGACAATGGATTTCGCGTTCGGCTAAACGGGTGATGATTTCGGTGCGGCCCTTAAGCGTGATGGTGACGGCGGACGGCTCCATCTGAAACGTTCGCACATCGCCGGTGCCGGAAACGATCTGTAGCGGCAATGTTAGAAACACCCGCTCGGTCTGTCCCTCCGCTGCGCTCGTAGTCTTGACGGTGAGCCAGATGGCGGATGCAAGTGCGACGGAGAGCAGTTTCCAGCCCAAGTTTTTGAGAAGGATATCGCGGAGCAGATTCATTTGCCACCTCCGTGGGGTGTCGAGCGTGGTTCGTTGCGGTTGATCACGGCCGGGCCGGACTTCGGGGTATTCGATTGAAGTGAGCGCAACCAGTCACCGATGCCTCGATTTCGTGCCGCATGAACGATGACAGAGGTGAGGAACGAACGCAGCTCCTCAACGGTGACACCGCGCACGAGCTGGCCTTTGTAGGCGTAAGAAATCGTGCCAGACTCTTCGGACACGATGACGATGGGAGCGTCGGTTTCCTCGCTCAACCCCAACGCCGCACGATGACGCGTGCCGAGGGATTTGTTCAGATCAGAGCGTTGCGTGAGCGGAAAGATGCACGCGGCGTAGGCGATGCGGTCGCCCTTGAGGATGACGCCGCCGTCGTGGATGGCGTTATTAGGGAAGAAAATCGTCTCAAGCATTTCGGGCGTCGCCTCGCAATCCACTACGATGCCGGACTCGACTGCCTCATAGAGTTGGATGGATTGCTCAATGGCGATGAGCGCGCCGATCTTCACGTCAGCGAGACGTTCGCACGTTCCGATCACGACCTCAATGTTTTCGCGTTGCTCGCGTGCCGTGGCGAACAGTGGGAGATTGCCGAGTTCGCCCAACATGCGGCGGATCTCTGGCTGAAAGATGATGACCGCGCCGAGGACGATAACGAGCGACGCATTGCCTAGCAGCCAGCGCAACACTTCCAGCTTGAGCAACGCCGCCGTGAGGGTCAGTGCGAGCAGCAGAATGGTGAATCCGATGACGACGGGCCAGCCGCGAGTGCCGCGCACGAAGCGCGTGGCGAAATAGATGCCCACCGCAAGGATGAAAATCTCCAGCGCAGGTCGCCAAATGTCATGAAAGTTCTGCCACGTCACCGTTGTTTCAAAATTGCTTCTGTCATTCGCACAGCCTGGACAGTTTCTGCCACATCATGTGTCCGAATTATTTGCACGCCAGACTCCACTGCCAGACACGTCGCTGCCAGCGAACCTGGTAGCCGCTCATCCACACCCGCGCCAGACAGCGCGCCGATGAAGGATTTGCGAGAAACGCCCAGGAGAATTGGTCGCCCTAGCTTTGTAAAACTCCGCAACACGGCGAGCAACTGCAAATTGTGTTCCAGAGTCTTGCCGAAGCCGATACC
>WBXK01000152.1 GCA_008933055.1 Verrucomicrobiota bacterium
AAACCGTTGCTCTCGCCAAAACGCGTCACGTCCAGCCAGTGGCGGCCCCAGCGCTCCCCGTAGCGCGGTGAGGCAAGGAGGCGGTCCACGAGCACCTCGATGGCCTCCTGGGCATCGGCCTGATGAGCCACTGTAAACGCCTCGACCTCCTCAGGCGTTGGCGGCAGACCTGTCACGTCGTAACTCATTCGCCGGATCAGCGCGCGCGGATCCGCGGGCGGATTCCGCGGGAGCTTCTTGTCTGCAAGCTTTGCGTTGATGAAGCCATCAATGCTGTCGTGCGCCAAGCGCTTCGCGAGCGGTTGCAGCGCCCACCACGACTTGTCGCCGCGCCTGGCTTCGAGCTTCGAACCGTCGCGCGGATCGGGCGCACCCATCTTCACCCAAGTCACGAGATCGGCGATGACAGCCTCGGACAGCTTCGGTTTCTTCGGCGGCATTTCAAGGTCAGGTTCGAGATGCCGGATCGTGCGGATGAGCAGGCTCTCATCGGGCTGGCCAGGCACAACAATGGGCTTTCCGGAGTCGCCGCCCTTCTGCCAGCCGGCCTTTGAATCGAGCCAGAGATTGCCCTTGAGCTTTTTCGCCTCAGCGCTATGGCACTCGTAACAATGCTCTATGAGCACAGGGCGAACCTTCTGCTCGAAGAAGGCGTTGCCCGCAGGATCAGCAGCGAGCGCCGATGCGCTGATGCTGAACAGTGAAGCGATTGTTAAGATGAATGGTCTTGGTTTCACAGGATGTCGCTGAACTATTTCCTCTTTGCCTTGCCCTTCGCTTTCGGAGCGCCTTCTTTCGTTAGCCACCAGGTCTTCTCATCGAAGTCGGGGTTCTGGGTCGGGAAGCCAGCGCCGGTATCTTTCCACCAGGCTTCGAGTGCGCCGCGAAGCTCTTTCGTTTTGCTGGATTGAGTGGCGGCAAGGTCGCGCGATTCGCTGAGGTCGTCGTGGAGGTTGTAGAGTTCGGTGCGCGGGCCGGTGACGAGTTTGCCGTAGGGCGCGTCGTCTGGCGTGAAGCCGCGCGGGTCGAGGTAATCGCCGAACCAGTGGATGAGTTTCCAATCGCCCTGCCGGATGACGGCGCAGGGCGTTCGGCCATACATCGGGGTGTAGGTGGGCATGTGCCAGAAGAGCGCGTTGCGATTGATGTCGCCGATTTGTTGCCAGAGCGGGACGAGGTTTTCGCCGTCGAGTTTTTGAGCGGTCGCCGGCTTGGCTCCGGCGAGCGCGGCGTAGGTGGGATAATAGTCCACGACGTGAACAGGCACATCACACTGGCTGCCGGGCTTCACTTGGCCGGGCCAGCGCACGATGAGCGGTACACGGATACCGCCTTCGTAGGGCGAGCCTTTGCCTTCGCGCAACGGCGCGCAACTGGCCATCCGCGAAAGGCCACCGTTGTCGCTCGTGAAAACAACGACCGTGCGGTCACTGAGCTTGAGTTCATCGAGCTTGCCGAGCAGGCGGCCGACTTCGTTGTCGAGATGCTCCAGCATGGCGAGATACTCGGCGGTGGGGCGCTCGGAACACTTCGCAGTCACCGCCGTGGTGCGTTTGTAGCCGCGCCCGACGTGCTTCTCGACGAGTGCTTTCGGCGCGGAGAGCTTCGTGTGCGTGGTGAAATGCGCCGCGTAGGCGAACCACGGCCGGTCCTTGCTCCGCTCGATCAACCCGATGATGTCATCGGTGATGGCGGTGACGGCCTTGTCCTCCGCGTGCTCAGGTTCGCTCGCCGCGCCGCAGAAATCGAAGCCGTAGCGGTCAAAATATTTACCGCCCTCAATCCCGCGCAGCGCGGCGGCAGAATAATTGTTGGCAATGTGCCACTTCCCGCTCAGACCGGTGGTATAGCCGGCCTGGCGCAAAGTCGTCGCAAGCGTCGCCACGTCTGAGGACATCGAGAGGTTCGGCGTCGGGATGCGCATGAATGCCGTTGGCGGCTCCTGCTCATGGGTGACTTTGAACATGCCGCTGCGTGCGCCGTATTGCCCGGAGAAAAAGGCGGCGCGGGTCGGCGAACATTGCGCATCGGCATACGCTGCGGTGAATCTCATGCCCTGCGCCGCGAGGCGGTCGAGGTTCGGCGTGGCGACGTCCTTGTTGCCGTAGCAACTCAGCGCCGTCCAACCCATGTCATCGGCGAGGATGTGGAGGATGTTCGGCTGCGTGGCGGCGAAGGACGCAACGGCGAGTGACGCGAGCAGCGCGACGAGGATGAGAAAACGTTTCATGGCGCGAGTTAAGCCAGAATGCTCTTGAGCACGTGCCCATGCACGTCGGTGAGCCGTCTGGCAGCGCCGTTGTGATAATAGGTCAGTTTCTCATGATCGAGCCCGAGCAGGTGCAGCATCGTGGCGTAAAAGTCGTAAACGGTTGCGACATCCACGACCGAGCGCCGGCCAAAGTCATCCGTCTCGCCGAAGCTTACGCCGCCCTTGATGCCCGCGCCCATCATCCACGTGGTGAAGGCGTCGGGATTGTGATCCCTTCCAGAGGTTCCTTCCTGATGCGTCGGCATGCGGCCGAACTCCGTGCACCACACCACAAGAACGTCGCTCAACATGCCGCGCTGCTTGAGATCGGTAAGCAGAGCGGCAGTGGGCTGGTCGAAGATCGGGCAGTGCCGCTCGTAATCCGCCTTGAGGGTCTTGTGCGCGTCCCAGTTCAGCAAACCATCCACGGCGCTCGCTCGCGAAGCGCAGTATAAGCTCACGTAGCGGATGCCCTGTTCAAGAAAGCGGCGTGTCAGCAGACAATTCCGAGCGTAGGCGGCCTTGAGTTTGTTAGGGTCATTAGTGCCGTAAAGGTCATGGACGTGTTTCGGCTCGCGCGAGAGGTCGCTCACCTCCGGCGCGGCGAGCTGCATCTTCGCGGCGAGTTCGTAGCTCGCCATGCGAGCTCGGAGCTCATCGTTGCCGGGATGCGCGGCCGCGTGCTCGTCATTGATGGCTTTAAGAAAATCCCGCGTGGCCTGTTCTTGCTCGGCGTTGATGCTCGCGGGTCGCACTAGGTTGCGGAGCGGTTGCTGCGCGGCCATAGCGACGGCCTGATACTGCGCGGAGAGAAAGCCATTGCTCCAGTTCGCCTTGCCGTTGGGAGGCTCGCCGCGGATGTCCTGTACTGCCACGTAAGTCGGCAAGTTTTGGTTCAGGCTCCCAAGCGCGTAATTGACCCACGCCCCCGCACTGGGGAAACCTTCGCGCGTGAAGCAGGTGTTCATGTTGATGCAACCCGGGCCGTGTGTGTTGGTGCGGGACGTCATGGAGTGGATGAACGCCATTTCATCTACATGCCGCGCCATGTGCGGGAGCATTGAGGAAATCATTTTTCCGCTCTTCCCCGCCGCCGCAAAAGGCCACGGCGACTTCATCAGATTACCATTTTTCCCTTGGAAGCTGGTCTCTGCCTCGCCGCCTGGCAGAGGAGTGCCGTCAAATTTCTCAAGCATCGGCTTGTAATCCCAGAGGTCCATGTGCGACGCCGCACCGGGGCAGAAAATCTGGAGCACCTGCTTCGCCTTCGGCGCGAAATGTGGCTGCCGCAGCGCTCCGGCAGCCCCCCCGGCAAGCAGGCGGGGAAGAAATTCATCGCCAAATAATTGCGCGAGTGCCACGCCGGTCATGCCGGTGGTCATCTGGCCGAGGAAACGTCGCCGGGTAAGATTGAGGATCGAAGTCTGGCGGTTCATGACAGGTGTCGGAGTTATTATCCAGACAGTAATATGGAATACACCCTGTTGCGGCAAGTTAGGCTTTTGGCAAAGTGCAATGTTGAAGCATAGCCGCCGGCGCCCCGGTGTCCGAAGAGCAACTCAGCAAAAACCCAGCTCACCTAAATCCTTCAGGCAACAAATGCCTTTTGGCTATTGCGTGGACAAGCGTTACCCAATGACGGCATCAACTAATTAAATTGGCCATCTCTCAACATCCACCGACGTGGCGTGGGCGATACTGTTCTCACCCGTTGTCGTTGAGCTCAAAGAGCTTTAGAACAGATCGAGCCTATTAAACATTCATGTTTCACGCCCGCCGCTCTCTGATGCTCGCCAGAATATCCGCCACGATTTCCCCTTTCGGCTTCGCGCCTTGCGGGCCGCCGTGGTGAAGGCGCACGGAAACTTGGCCGGCTTCCATGTAGCGCCCGCCGATGACCAGCATCGTGTGGACCCACAATTGTTCTGCGTTGGAGATCTTCGCCTTGAACGGCGGGGCACTGAAATTCGCATCCACGCGGACCTCAAAATCTAGGGTAAGAAGCCAACTTTCATGCGAAAAAACTGCCTGTCTTTTCCGACATTCGAGACTTTCGCCTGGAACATGAACGCATCGCCAAGGTCAGTCAGAGGCAATTCTGTAGCAGCGGCTGGTCTCCAAATCGGGAGAATATCGGCACGTTGTAGTTCGCTAGTAATCCCGACGGTACGTTTGCTTTTCTTAAATGTCAGAACTGAGTTAGTTCCGACAAGGTTGATCTGTAACCGTTGTGAATTGGAATCAGCATTCAATGGGTCACACGCGCTAAAATACTCGTAAAGATTCGACGCCCGATCGGCATCCGGGTCAGCAGTTGTCCCCCAAACAGTTGTTTCCAAATTCGTGTCAGCGAGAATGCTTGGTGAAAAATAACGTTTAAGCCACGCTTGATATCTCTGATCGTAAAAGAAAGCTCCTTGGTCGGCTCGCGTTCCATCAGGATCAGAAGTTCCTTTCGGATCGCCAGCGTCGATGCAAAGAGAATCTGCTAAAAGTTGAAAATTGTAGTCGTTGGTATTTGCAAAACGAGGGTCCACGAAGGTGTTTCCATTTGTGTTGAACTCATCTGAGATTTGCGGGCATTGCCAGAAAATATTAAATCGCACTTCCGGCCTTGGGGCGAACAATCCCAAACTCACACCATAATGAGCGAACGCGACAATATTATTGAAGAAAGTAGGGGTCGCGTTGAGTTGAACGTTGAAGTCCCCGCCGATGATCGTGTTGTTAAATATCTTCAGGCCAAAATCGCCACCTGTTATCATCACGGCTTCACCGAAACCGTTTTCGATCACAATCAAATTGTGTGAAATATGGTGGATCGGACCACCTGCATGAAACTCACCCTGAAGGCGACCATATATGATGTTGCTCCGAATCACCGTCTGCAAATTGGTGGCTGCCTCGGTAGTTGAGTGATAAATGGCGTCACGGCTGGCACCTGGGTCCGAAGCAAAAATCAAATTGCCTTCAATTGTCGGTCCTGATTGGGCGGAATGAATAGGATCGTACTGATAAGCAATATCCGCACGTATCTCATTTGAATGTAGAACTGAGTGCGACTTGTACATTATGACCCCGCGACATTGATTGGTGACTATCCGGCAGTCGGAGATGGTGAGTGACCCTTGATAGCAATAAACCGCTGCCGAATTCAGTCCGGAACAACCAGTGATCGTGAACCCGACCAGTTTGGAATTTGTGCTCTCACCAGACACGGCTGACACGCCAGAGAGATTGACCGGCGGTGAAATGACAGTGTTCAGGATGTTCGTCGAATTGCCTGTTTCATAAAAGCCCGAAGCGACGGTGATAGTCTTGCCGGAGAAATCAATCGCTTCATTATAAATGCCGGAAGCCACCAAGACCAAATCGCCGTTAGTGGCCGCATTGATAGCGGTTTGAATTGAACTGTAATCCAGCGGAACACGAATAGTTGCCGCGGACATTTCCCTGACGATTGCCAGGAGAGCAATCCAAACCAAGAAACGCTTTGCGAGCGGTTTCATCCTTATCCGAGCATCAAGCACTCCGAGATTTTATCGAGTTTAAAATATCCGCCACGACTTCCGCCTTCGGCTTCGC
>WBXK01000153.1 GCA_008933055.1 Verrucomicrobiota bacterium
GACGGCGATGTGTGGTGGGAAGGCAAAGACGGCCCACCCCCCGCCAAGTGTCTCGATTGGCGGGGCAATCAATGGACGCCCGATTCGAAAGAGAAAGCCGCGCACCCCAACAGCCGCTTCGCCGCGCCGATGGCGAACAACCCGATGCTGTCTCCTGAAGTCAATGACCCGAATGGCGTTCCCATCGCCGCCATCATTTTCGGAGGACGCCGCGCGGACACCATGCCGCTCGTGTATCAGGCTTTCAATTGGATTCACGGGGTCTACATCGGCGCGACGATGGGATCTGAGATGACCGCCGCCGCCGCCGGGGTCCAAGGTCAGGTGCGCCGCGATCCGATGGCCATGCTGCCCTTCTGTGGCTACAACATGGGCGACTACTTCCGGCACTGGATCCAGATCCGCAAGGCGCTCAAGTTCCCCCCGCGCGTGTTCAACGTGAATTGGTTTCGCCGCGACAAGGACGGTCGCTTCCTCTGGCCTGGCTACGGCGAAAACATGCGCGTGCTCAAGTGGATAGTGGACCGCTGCCGCGGCCGTGCGGATGCCAACGAAACCCCGCTGGGATGGGTGCCGGGCGCGCACAGCTTCGACCTTGAAGGCATGGAGCACTTCGATGCAGCGCGCCTGGAAGCCGCCCAGACCATCGACTATGAAGATTGGCGGCGCGAAGTGCTCATGCAGGATGAATTGTTTTTCAAACTCTACTCGCATCTGCCCAAAGAATTGATCTTCCAGCGGGAACTTCTCGTTGCGCGGCTGTGAGGTAATAGCCAACATTTTCCACGATGAAGACAATCAAAGTGGCACAGTTCGGCCTCGGCCCCATCGGCCTTGAAACCCTCAAACTCGCGGCTAGCAAACCGTGGATTGAAATCGTGGGCGGCATTGACATCGACCCCGCCAAAGCGGGGAAGCCGCTCGCTAAGATCACCGGAGACAAGAGGGTGGGCGCTGCGAGAGCGTATCGCTCGCTAGACGAACTGCTCAAGAAAGCCGCCCCGGACGTCATCTTCCACACCGCCGTCTCGACAGTGCGCGCCGCCTACGCCCAGATCGAACCCATGGTCCGCAACGGCATCAGCGTGGTGTCATCCTGCGAGGAGCTGCTGTTCCCTGCCCTGCGCGAACCGCAGCTGGCGGCGAAACTCGATGCGGCCTGCAAAGCCGGTGGCGCTCGGGTGCTGGGCACCGGCGTCAATCCTGGCTTCGTCATGGACGTGCTGCCCGTCTGCCTCACGGGCGTCTGTCGCCACGTGCAGGCCGTCCACGTCCAACGCGTCGTGGACGCCACGACGCGGCGCGGCCCGCTCCAGCGGAAGATCGGCAGCGGTCTCGCGCCCAAAGAATTTGAACGCCTCTTCAACCAAAACAAAGCCGGTCACGCGGGCTTGAAGGAATCCGCCGCGCTCCTCGCGCATTGCCTCGGCTGGAAACTGGATGAATTGATCGAAACCGGCAAAGCGATGGTGGCGCTGCAAGACATCGTCACCCCGCACGTCTCGGTGAAGCGAGGCGAATGCTGCGGCATCCATCAGCTCGCGGTGGGTCGCATCCAGGGCCAAGTGAAGATCACGCTCGACATCAAGATGTATCTCCAAGCGCCCAACCCGCACGATGCCTGCCAGATCGTCGGCGAACCCACGATGAACATGCTCATCAACGGCGGAGTGGCCGGGGACGGCGCCACGGTGGCCTCGCTCGTGAACGCCGCGCCCCGCATTTTGAAAGCACCGCCCGGCCTCCTCCTCATGACGGACATCGGGGTGCCGAGCTTTGCCTGATAGGTTGCACCCCATGAAACCGCTCGCGCTTCGTTCACGCAAACTGTCGCCGACAGAATCCAGAAACCCGCGCTCGCTGGCTCTGGATACGATGCCGGTGGCGGAGGCCGTGCAACTCATGTTGGAGGAGGAATCCAAGGTGACAGCGGCATTGCTCGCCAACAAATCCCTCCTCACGCGCGCCGTGAGGGTCGTGACGCGGGCGTTTCAGACGGGAGGAAGATTGTTTTACGTTGGCGCAGGCACAAGCGGCAGACTTGGGGTTCTGGACGCGAGTGAATGTCCGCCGACATTCCGCGTCGCGCCGACACAGGTGCAAGGCATCATCGCAGGCGGGGATGTCGCCTTGCGCGCCGCAGTGGAAGGCGCGGAGGATGACGCCGCAGCGGGAGGGCGCGAGGTGGGGTCTCGCCGCGTCACTCAGCATGATGTCGTCGTGGGCATCGCGGCCAGCGGCATGACGCCCTTTGTCTGGGGCGCGCTCGATGAGGCCAAAAAGCGTGGCGCCACGACGATGCTGGTCTGTTTCAATCCGCACCTCATCATTCCCCGCGCTAAACGGCCCACCCTCGTCCTCTCACCCGACCTCGGTCCGGAAGTGTTGACCGGCTCCACAAGGCTCAAGGCTGGCACGGCTACAAAGTTGATTTTGAACATCCTCACCACGCTCTCCATGGTTCAGCTCGGCAAGGTGACAAGCAACCTGATGGTGGACGTGAACCCCAGCAACGTGAAACTGCGCGCGCGCGCCGTCCGGATCGTGCGCGAGCTGACTGGCGTGGATGAGGCGACGGCAGTTGACCGGTTGAAACGTGCGAAGTGGGTCGTGAAGGATGCGCTCCATTCGGCGACGCACTGAATTACTAGGCGACGAGGCCACGACTCCCCCTAGGTAGGTGGTGATTAATCGAAGCCAGCTATCTTGACTGGACTTCCGATTTGCAGAGGTCACCCAAGATGCCCTAGGAGCGATTTTGATTTCTATGGGAGGTGATTGCGACGGTTAAAACAGAGTGGGCATTTTCTGAATGCGGATTTGATGAGCACTTCCCTAGACAGACGCTCCTAAGCCGCAACGCTGTCTAAGACACCACGAATGAGCACCCATGGACACGAATCAGAAGCCGTGGAAGCAAAGTCCGTCAGTAGCCTATCAACCGCCGTGGCGCATCCCTTTTCAACTAGATCCGTGCCTTGGCGGCGTGGGATTTTGTTCAAAACGCACATGCGGCCTTTTTGTGTTACCTGCATTGCCGCTCTCCAAAAACAGCCCCTTCAAAATCCCCGGTAAAACAAGTCTCCGCTCTTACTCTTGCTTCTTACGAGTTCTATTCGCTGTGGGGTGAACCTGCTCTCCGCCGTTCCGAGGGGGGGTATAATGAGGGGGTAAAATCCCGTCGTCATTCGCGACCGTTCGCGACCATTCGTGACCGTTCGTGACCATTCGTGACCATTCGTGGTTGAACTGAATGGATTCGCCTAGGCGCTTCCCTAGGACCGGCACTCCAGCGGATCAACTCCCGAGACCGTTGAGCATCTGCTCGATCTTGGGCAAATCGCCCTTGTGGAATAAATAGATGAACAAGCGCATGATCGCATTCACCACCACCAGCGTAAGACTCGTCATCACGTAAAGTCCGAACGCATGCGGGGGATCCGGCCGCAGCAGGCACGGCAGCCCAAGATAAAGCACGCTGATCATCAAAACGATGCCCACCGCCCACGGCACCCACACATTGAGCGCCGGAAACAGATCCCCCAACCGCATCAACAAAAGCGGGCTGGCGCCATAAGCGACCGCCGTGAACGCCTCGCGAAAATTGTTCCGCTTATGAAAGGTCTCCGCAAAAGCCTTAGCCGCAAACGCCACAAAAAATATCATACCGACCAACGCGATGCATTGAACCACCTCGATTACAACAACTTGCTTCAATGGATAGGTCTGCAGCAATGACATCTCCCCCTTGTGCTGCTTGCCCCAATGCATCAATCCGTAGCCTTCGGCGAGCGAGGTGATCAGCAACAGCGGGAGCACATGCAGACACAAAACAAAAGCGACGCTTCGCTTTGCCACCTCAATCCCACCCCACGTCTGCACGGGCCTGAAAATTAACAAGAACGCCTTGATCATGTAATGGGATTCTCTGTGAGTCGGACGACACTGACAATCAAATTGCTTTCGCCGCCTCGCTCCGCGCCCACGCGTCTGAAGCCAGGATCTGCTCTAGCGTCGGATGCGAGACCCGTGTGTGAGCGTCCATCACACGCGAAACCAGTTCGGTGATCTGGGGAAAATTGATCTTCCGATTCACGAATGCATCCACCGCGACCTCATTCGCAGCGTTCAAGACCGCGGGTAATGTCCCCCCCACATCCCCTGCTCTGCGCGCGAGTGTGAGCGACGGGAATCTCTCCGCATCCGGCTCTTCAAACGTGAGACTGCCGAGCTTGGGAAAATGCGTCTGCACGCGTTCATTCACGGCGCGCTCTGGATAAGTCAGCGCATATTGGATGGGCAAACACATGTCCGGCGTGGACAACTGTGCGAGCAGCGAACCGTCCACAAACTCCACCATCGAGTGAACGATACTCTGCGGATGCACGAGCACATCCACCCGCGCCATCTCGATGTCGAACAACCAGCGCGCCTCGATCATCTCCAGACCTTTGTTGAACAATGTGGCCGAATCGATGGTGATCTTCCGCCCCATCACCCAAGACGGATGTTTAAGCGCGTTCTCGACCGTGATCTCGGAGAACTTCTCCCTGGGCCAGGCGCGCTCGTCGCGGAACGGCCCCCCGCTGGCGGTAAGCCAGAGTTTGCGGACGGATTCCGGCGGTTTGCCATCGAGACATTGGAAGATCGCTGAATGCTCACTATCCACGGCAAGAACCTTGACGCCGTGTTTGCGCGCCTCGCTCATCACGATCTCCCCTGCCATCACAAGGATTTCCTTCGACGCCACAGCGATGTCTTTGCCCGCGCGG
Organism: Verrucomicrobiota bacterium; assembly: GCA_008933055.1. Classification (GTDB taxonomy): domain Bacteria; phylum Verrucomicrobiota; class Verrucomicrobiia; order Limisphaerales; family JADLHS01; genus JADLHS01. The sequence goes on from WBXK01000153.1 coordinate 4,773, forward strand.
ATCGCCGCAAGTGCGGGCTGTAATCCCGCCGTACCCACGATGGCGATCAAAACGATGTCTGCCTCGGGCATCGTAGCAAGTCTCATCAAGCCTTCCGCGCCAGCCAAAACCTCGCACGTGTCGCCAAGTTTCCCGCGCAATTCAGCCATCTTGCTAGAATCATTCAACGACACCGCCATCGGCTGATGCTTGAGGGCTTGCTCGACGAGCAGCTCAGAGTTGTTGCCCGCAGCTAGCCCAATCAACCGGATACGCTGCGGCAAATCTTCCGCCACTTTGACGGTGCTAGTGCCTATGGATCCTGTACTGCCTAAGACAACGACGTTTTTCATGGGTGAGTCAACACATGCCTAAGATAGAGATACATGATGGGTGCGTTGAACAGCAGGCTGTCCAAGAGATCCAGTATCCCGCCGATGCCGGGAAAGAAGTTTCCAGAATCCTTCACACCCGCCTCGCGCTTGAGGAGGGATTCAATCAGGTCGCCGATCACCGCCGTGGAACTTAAGAGGACGCCAAGAATCACTGCGTGCAGCGGCGTCATGCCCGGCATCTTGTCCGCGAAGCAATGCGCGAACACTAGGCTCGCGCCCGTCGCCACGACGATGGCGCCGCCGAAACCTTCCCACGTCTTCGCCGGGCTGATGCGTGGGATCATCTTGTGCTTGCCGATGAGCGAGCCGACGGCATACGCACCCGAATCGCTGAACTTCGTCACCAGAATGAAGTAGAGCACATAGAACTTTCCATTGTCATGGATGCCGGGAAAGAAATTGATTTTCTGGATGAAGTTCAACAGCCACGGGACATACATCAGGCCAAAGAGGGTCGTGGAGATGGCGAGGATTCCCGCCGTGTTAGCCTTGGAAAGAAATTGCAGCACACACAATCCCAGCACGAAAACGATGAGAAAGCTCGTTTCAAAATCATTCACTCTGGCCGGCGACCCGTGGATGCCCAGATGCCCTGTCACGTGGAGAAACGTACCGAGCATCAGCAAGACACCGGCCGCGATGCCCCACTTCTTGAAACAGAACATCTCCCGTTTCTCTACCAACCC
>WBXK01000154.1 GCA_008933055.1 Verrucomicrobiota bacterium
AAACCAAGGGGGAGGCTCTTATGCATATTTTATGCATTTGGGGCTTTTGAGCGATTGGAAATGGGTAAAATCCTCGTATTTGTTGGGGTTTTTGAGGATTGGAGCGGGTGAAGGGAATCGAACCCTCGTCTCAGCCTTGGGAAGGCCACATTCTACCATTGAACCACACCCGCCTGTACTGCGCTTCGGGGAAACAAACCCGCCCGAAACAACTTGACTGGTTTAACAGAGCCATACCGCTCGCGCAATAGATTTGCTCAGGTAGATTTGCTCAGGTTGAATTTACTTCGGCTTACGCTTCGTCCACGCTGCTTAAAAATGAAGGTCGTTCAGATTACTCCCGGCGCAGGCGCGATGTATTGCGGAAATTGTTTCCGCGATAACGCACTAGTCCGCGAATTGCGTCGCCTGCGGCATGACGTGACGATGATCCCGCTGTATCTACCCCTCACGTTGGATGAGGCGGACGAAAGCGCTGCGTCTCCCATTTTCTTTGGCGGCATCAGCGTTTATCTCGAACAAAAATCCAACCTTTTCCAACGCTCACCGCAGTGGCTGCGTCGCTTGCTTGCTTCCCGCAAACTTCTCGCTTGGGCCGGCTCCCGAGCGGCCAAGACTCGCGCATCCGAGGTCGGCGACATGATGATCTCCATGTTGCGCGGCGACGAAGGACGACAATCTCGCGAACTGGATGAACTCATCTTGTGGCTCAAAACGCAACCAAAGCCGGACGTTATCTGCCTATCGAACGCACTGCTCGTCGGACTCGCGCGCAAGCTAAAATCCGAGTTGCGGACGACGGTGATCTGCACGCTCCAAGGTGAGGATGCTTTTCTGGATGGCTTGCCGAATTCACATCGCGACGCGGCTTGGCAATTATTAAGCGAGCGGGCGGCAGACGTGGACATGTTCATCTCGCCGAGCAGTTACTTTGGCGATTTGATGACGCATCGGTTAAGTTTGCCTGCGTCCAAAGTGAGCGTCGTCCTCAACGGAATCAATCTCGATGGCTACGCGGCGGCACAAAATCACGCACCACGCATAACGCACCACGCCGCCCCGGTACTTGGCTATCTCGCGCGAATGTCCAAGGACAAGGGTCTCGACATGCTCGTCAAAGCGTTTATCGCACTGAAGCAACGCGGGAAGGTGCCGCGACTCAAATTGCAGATCGCCGGAAGTTGCGGGCCGGGCGATGAACCTTTTGTAAAGGCGTTGCGCAAACGTCTTGCCGAAGCCGGCTATATCGGCGAGGTCGCCTTCCTACCGAACCTGACACGTGCGGAGAAGATTGATTTCCTCCGTGGGCTGACTGTTTTTTCCGTGCCGGCACTTTACGGCGAAGCGTTCGGACTTTACGTAATCGAAGCGATGGCGGCGGGCGTTCCCGTGGTGCAACCTCGTCATGCTGCGTTCCCGGAAATCCTCGAGGCCACAGGCGGCGGCGTCTTGTGCGAGCCAGATGATTTAACATCTCTTACCGACAAAATCGAGGAGTTGCTCCTCAATCCCACGCAATCTACCGCGCTGGGCGAACGTGGACGCGACGCCATCAATGAGAAGTTTTCCGTCGAAGCGATGGCTAGAGCAACATTGCGTGTTTTTGAAATCGCAAACCGTAAACTTTAAATCTAAAATCAAACATGGCTTACGAATTCAAAATTCGTCGGATCGTAGAATTCAGCGACACAGACATGGCGGGCATCGTGCATCACGCCATGTTCTTTCGCTACATGGAGTCGGCGGAACACGCTTTCTTCCGCTCGCTCGGATTGACTGTTGCACCGCCCAAGAGTGTGTCTTCAGTCGGCTGGCCAAGAGTCCACACCGAGGCGGATTTTTCCGCGCCGCTGCGGTTTGAAGACGAGGTGGAGATCCATCTGCTTGTGGCGGAGAAGAAATCCAAAGCGCTGACTTACGCATTCCGCCTGAGGAAACTTAACACGCCAAAACCGTACGAGGTCGCGCGCGGCCGCATCACAGTTGTTTGCATCAAAATGGTTGGCGGAAAAATGAAAGCCGCGACCATCCCTAAAGAAATCTCAGACAAGATTTCCGTGTCACCGAAAAGATTATTGAAGAACTAAACCCCACTAAACATCCAACAACCCAATTATGAACTGGCTTATCTACGCGTTTCTCACCGTCATCTCCTGGGGCGTCTATGGCGTCCTTTTGCACAAAGGCCGAAGCAATATGCCCATGGGCCCGGAGACGGCTCATGCTGGGCTTAAGGCTTTTCTTTTCGTCTGCGTCGCATATGCCTTGATCGGCCTCGCTGCATTGGCGCTTTTGAAATGGCGCGGCTCAAACTGGAGTTTTACTGGCGGCGGTATTAAGTGGAGCTTGATTGCTGGCGGGGCCGGGGCGATCGGGGCATTCACTCTGGTATTGGCTCTCGGGGCGGCGGCGCAAATCTTCAAAGGCGCTGCCGCTGCAGCGGTGATGCCGATTGTTTTTGCGGGTGCACCCATCATCAACACCATCGTAGCCATGACCGTGCATCCGCCGGAGGGAGGATTCAAATCGCTTCCGATTCCATTTTTACTTGGTTGCGTAATGGCTGCTGGGGGCGCGTTTTTGGTTGCCAAGTATGCGCCGACAAATACAGGGTCAACCCCGCCGCCTGCTGCGGTTCAACCCACAGCCGCTTCCAAATAATTAACGATGGGCAGCAGCGTTCATCCCGCTCGTGCAGACATTGAGTCTTTGCAACTCGAACACCTGCGAGCGCTCGTCGCTGAATTGATTCCATCAAACAAATTCTACGCGCAAAAACTTCAATCAGCGGGAGCCGGGTTTGACATCGCATCTCTAGCAGATTTTTCTGCCCGATTTCCTTTCACAAACAAGGCAGAACTCGCCGCTGATCAACTCGCGAATCCTTGCCACGGAACAAACCTTACCTATCCCCTGAATCGCTACACGCGCTTCCATCAAACAAGCGGCACGAGCGGCTCGCCTTTGCGTTGGCTTGACACGCCGGAAAGTTGGGATGCGATGATCGAGAGCTGGTCGGAAGTTTTTCGCGCGGCGGCAGTTGGCGCTGGCGACCGCGTGATGTTTGCATTTTCGTTCGGGCCATTCCTTGGATTCTGGCTCGCGTTCGAATCGGCGGAACGCCTAGGTTGTCTCTGTTTGCCGGGCGGCGGATTGAGCAGCGCAGCGCGATTACGTATGATGCGCGATAACAAGGCAACGGTGCTTTGTTGCACGCCGACATATGCGTTGCGACTTGCAGAAGTTGCCGCCGAGGAAAAAATTGAGACCCAATCGCTGGGCATAAAGACCATTATTGTCGCAGGCGAACCCGGCGGAAGTATTCCAGCCACGCGTGCGAAGTTGGAATCGCTCTGGCCTGGCGCACGCATCTGCGACCATCACGGCATGACTGAAGTCGGCCCGGTGACTTACGAATGTCCACAACTCCCCGGCGTGTTGCACGTCATCGAGTCTGCTTACTACGCAGAAGTTATTGATGCCGCCACGAGCAAACCTGCCACGACCGGCGAGCTGGTTCTCACTACCCTAAATCGCACCGGCTCTCCCCTCCTCCGCTATCGCACCGGAGATCTGGTCAAGCGCAGAGTCGGGAATGCGGCATGCGAGTGTGGGCGCAGTGAGTTCTCTCTGGCTGGAGGAATTATTGGGCGCGTGGACGACATGGTCATCGTGCGCGGCGTGAATGTTTATCCGACCGCCGTGGAGCAAATCATGCGCGGGTTTGCAGATGTGGCAGAATACCGCGCCATCATCACTCGGAAACATTCACTGTCTGAATTGCAGATCGAAGTTGAACCCGCAGTGGCATGCGCAGATACCACGATACTGACGGCGCGCGTTAGACAGGCATTTGAAACCGCGTTCACATTGCGTGTGCCGGTTAATGTGGTTGCTCTTGGCACACTACCCCGTTTTGAAATGAAGGCAAAGCGCTGGATTTGCGAAGCTCATTGACCACGAATCGCCTTCGCTCATTACCCTCACAGCCTGTTTGACCCAGTCAACTTGCGCCGCTAACCTTCCTCCTTGTGTCCACGGACACTATTATGATCACGCCATCACTGGACGAATTTTTAATGCTGGCCGGACAGGGCAACCTGATCCCCGTCAACGCCCGCATTCTCGCCGACATCGAAACGCCGCTTTCGGCCTATCGCAAAATCCGTGGTCAGGGGGAATCTTTTCTATTCGAGTCCGTCGAAGGCGGCGAGCATCTTGGACGCTACTCTTTCGTCGGCTGCAATCCGCGCGCGGTCATCAAACAGACCGGTAATCGCATCGAAGTCATTCAGGACGGCAAAATCGCCGAGAAGTTCGCTATTCCTGCGCCGGGCAAAGAGCCATGTGAGAATTGCGTAAAGGACGGCCTTGAAGTCGTCGAGCGCGTGATGAAGAAATATCGCCCGGTTACTCTGCCGGGGCTGCCGCGTTTCACGGGCGGGGCGGTGGGCTTCATTGGTTACGAATTCATCCACGATGTCGAACCGGTCGTCCCGCGCCCGACACACGACGAACTGGGAACGCCCACGATGTATTTCATCGTCGCAGATCAATTGCTCGTATTCGATCGCGTGGCTCAGACGATCACAGTACTGGTGAATGCCTCAATTGATGAAGCGGCCAGCCCGACCGAGGCTTACGAAAGCGCCGTGGAGGAAATCGAGCGCCTACTCTCGTTGCTTGAACAACCGAGCGAACACAACCCGGTCTGCATTCCCGGCGAGGTGCCGCCCCTGCCCTTTGCATCTAACCAACCCAAGGACAAATTCCTCGCGAACGTTCAGTCGTCGAAGAAGTTCATCACCGCCGGTGACATCATTCAGGTTGTCGGCTCGCAACGCTTCAGCGTCGAGACCAAGGCATCGCCCATGGATGTTTACCGTGCTGCGCGCTCGGTGAATCCTTCCCCCTACATGTTCCTGCTCGAACTGGATGGCTTCTCGCTCGTCGGCGCGTCGCCAGAAATTCACGTTCGTTGCGAAGACAACAATGTGGAAATTCGCCCCATCGCCGGCACACGTCGTCGCGGCAAGACTGCGGACGAGGATGTCGTGTTGGAAAAGGAACTCCTCGCCGACCCGAAAGAGCGCGCTGAACACGTCATGCTCGTGGACCTCGCGCGCAATGACATCGGCCGCGTGTGCGATTTCGGCAGCGTGCAGGTCAAAGACCTGATGATCATCGAACGTTACAGTCACGTGATGCACATCGTGTCGAGCGTGGAAGGTAAGTTGTCCGCCGACAAAACTAATTATGACTTGATGCGCGCGACGTTTCCGGCCGGCACGGTGAGCGGCGCGCCAAAGATCCGCGCCATGCAGATCATTGCCGACCTCGAAGGCACGACGCGCGGGCCTTACGGCGGTTGCGTGGGGTACTTCAGCTTCAACGGCAATCTGGACACCTGCATCACCATCCGCACCGCGTTGCTGAAGGACGGCAAAGCCTACGTGCAAGCCGGCGGCGGCTGGGTGAACGACTCCGAACCAGAAGCGGAATTCCAGGAAACGGTAAACAAGAGCAAAGCGATGCTCAAAGCCGTGGCGCTGGCGGAGACGTTTGCGCGGGAAACGTGAATCGTTGAATCGCGTCCGCGCAAACAGGGCTCAACCCGTCGCTCGTGATGTTCCCGTTCAGGTCATAGGTGCAATTCACCGTCACCGGCAGCACCGCCTTTTCCAACGTGGAGATCACCAGCGCGCCCGCGCTGTTCGAGCCCGTGGTCACAAACACATTCGTCCCGTTCGCCAGCGTGATGCCTTCCGTCGTCGCAAACGTTTTGTCCCCGTAGATCGCCGCCTGCTTCCCGTTCACGCCCA
>WBXK01000155.1 GCA_008933055.1 Verrucomicrobiota bacterium
ATCACATTTGCTGACGTGTCCAAGGCGCGGGCCAAGCTGGAATACAATCCGCGAGTGAAGATTGCGGAAGGCATCCCGCTTTTCGTAGAGTGGTTTCAGAAGAGCAAGGCATTGTGTTCTTACACCTGACACCTTCGGTCAGTTGATACCGAACTCCACGCCACTGCCCACATCCTCAAACTCTTCGGAATCACTGACGCAGCGCAGATCGCATCAGAGATAAAAAGATAGGAAATTAATCGCGCGGCGAGTAATGTGATTTTATGACCTTGCCAGAAAGACGGAAAACAATTTTCCCCCTAAGCACATTACTCATTGGTGTCTTCTTTGATCCCTCTCCGGCATTGTCAAACGCCATTCAACCCGAGTCATTAAGATCTTTTCGAGTACATGGGCGGCTTTTTTATGAAGTCTATCTTCCGACAGGAACGAATAGCAATTGGACACGAGACTTCTCTATTTCAATTTCAAGTAGCAATTGGGTTATTGAAAGCTTTGACAAATTGAACAATCAAGCAGAAATCAGCGCGAGGTTAGATGGGGTCAACTATTACGCATCTAGGGTCAATTTGAGCAAAAATCCAACACTGAATGACTATACAGTTGTGGTCGAAGACAATGAGGTTCCTCCTTCTAGCGTATCAGGCAGTTCAGTTTTGTGGCTCGCTTTCGCATCAGATAATTACTTCAAATCAGTAACCAACAATCAATATCAGCCAGTGTGGATGCTTGACGATCGCACGCTTCGCAAAGAGAAATATGCAGTTGAAGGGATATTAGAAACGATGGAAGCAGGATTGCCGAAGCATCTGATCTATTTGAACCCCGGTATTCTTTATGCCCGCGCTTCAGGCCAGCGAGCAATAGTTCGAGCCCCAGCGTCATTTAAGGGTTCAATTACGAATGCAATTTATCGAACAATTGAAACCACTAATCTCGGAAATGGGATAATCCCTCTGTCATTTCAATTCGAGCGTTTCGGAATTCAGCCAGATTTTACAACTTACTTGCTTTCCAGAATTACGGGGCGAGTTAATAGTATTGAGCCAGATGTGCAGGCCTCTGACATTTCTCCAACATTGAAAGGTACAATGTTTGTGATTGATAAACGATTTGAAAACAATAAACCCGCTCTGTCAGGCTTCACCTACAGGACAACGAACATGGCTTTTCCAAAAACAAAAAGCGATGTAGTGACAAAACAGAAGCAACTTGCATTAAAAAATCAAGCGGCAATCAAACATAAAAAACCAAATTACCCAACTCAAACAAAGAAGCACATTGTTGTCATAGTCCTGTCTGCTTTTTTTGCCTTGCCACTGGTGTGGCTTGTGTATAAGCACTTTTCTGTAAGCCGCAAAACAAACAATTAAAACCTAAATATGAAATCAAAATTCTTTAGCGGTAGTTCAGCAATCCTGATCTGTATTTGTTTTTGTTTATCCGTATATATTATTGCACTCGGCAATGAGGGCGAAGATTGTTACGATTACGAAGACCCGCGCGATTGCCCACAGGATCAAGAGCCTCAACCTCATGGTGGCTGTCAAGTTTTGACTGATCCAAATGGGCAACCGATTGGTGAGACGAACAACGTAAATTCTTCAATTCTTGGATGCCGAAGAATGCCTGGCAGCTACTGTGAAGGTCAATATGTGATTGGTTATTGCGGAAGTGATTGTGCTTCCCTGCCAGATCCAACGGGACTTAAAGCGATCGGCACAGAAACCAATGAAGTTCCCGCAACTTATTACGCTGCAGATTTATGGTGTTCAGATTACGACCTTGTAATTATTGCGCCACCATGGGTTCTTCCTCAAACCTGTGCGCCAATTTGTTTAAATGCACAAGAAGGCTCCCAAACAAACATCTTAGTTACTGAGTGTAAAACGACTCAGGAGGGCTGCCCGTTCCGCGACTAGTATCACCAAAGCATTCTCTACCAAAAATCTCCAGGAACTTGGACGGTCTTCGTGCATGGCGCAAGATCGACCGACTAATAATGGACGGTGATAATTTCCGTCTGTCTCGTTTCATATCGCGACGCTATTCCGGGTGCTAGTTTCTGTCCAGCACAGTTTATATTCTGAAATGAGGGTTAAACCCGAAGTCCGAAGTCGGGATTCAGCAACGGAGTTGCGCCAGAAGGTAGCCCACGGCGTGAGCCGTGGGAAAAACGCAGAACCGACAAGCCCCGGCAGAGGCGACAGACCTTCACAGATTTTCTTCCGCCCCTGCCGGGGCTTGAATTGTTTCCACCAGAACCCACGGCTCGCGCCGTGGGCTAACTTCTCCCGCTGCTCCGCAGCTAGCCAGCTACAATTTTTGCGCGATTACCGGTTTGAAATTTGAACCTGCTTCACTAGACTGCGACGATGAATTCAGTTGCGCCAGTCTCCCTGCCGAACCTTTCCACCGCTCTCGACGCGTGGAAGAAGCTTCTCGCCGAACGCAAGTTGTCCACCGATCTGCTTTGGATCTTCGAAGAAAATCTTTGCTTTGAGAAGAAGGCAGACGTACCCGGCGGCGTTCACATCGGCTTCCAGACGCGCTTCTCGCCAGTGCCGCAGGAGTCCATCGAGATTGCCTACGAACATTTCTGTGAGTCGGCGACGCCAATCGTTTTCTACCGGCTCGGCGAGAGTAAAGGTCGCTCCGTTTGCATCCTGCTCGGCGACGCGTGGTTTAATGATAAGAAGGAGAGCGATGACTTCATCAAGCAAGCCAAGTGGGGCATCTCATTCCATCCTGGGCAGAAGATTGAGATCGAGGAAGTGAGCGACATGCGTCGCTGGATACGCCGCATCCGCCGCGAACGCCCGTTGCACGACGTGGACTTCTGCATGACGCTCGCCGCCGTGGACGAAATCCAGATTCACGGTCGCGTGCTGACTGCGGGGGAGCGTTACTCGGAAGCGATGCTGGGCAAGCTCCGCCGAATCTTTTCCTATTCAAATTAGCCTAAGTCGTTACCGGATTATTAATTTCCAATCTTGGTGTGCGGTGACGTAGTGTGCTCTCAGAATTAGCCACATCTGAAATGATTTCGCCCAAAAAAGTCCTCATCATAGACGACGACGCCGAGTATCGCGCGTTGATGGGAGAGGTTCTCGGGATGGAGGGCTGGCGTGTGTTGGAGGCAGGCGATGGCGAGGCTGGGTTGGAAGTGGTTAATAAGGAGCATCCCGATGTGGTGCTGTGCGATCTGCTGATGCCGCGCAGCAATGGCTTTCTTGTTTGCCGGAAAATCCGCAGCGACTTCACGCTGCGTCACACCAAAATCATCGTCACCTCGGGCAGGGATTATGATTCGGATCGTCTCGCCGCGAAGGAAGCAGGTGCCGACGAATATCTCACCAAGCCGATCAAGCCCTACGATTTGATGGCATTGATCGCGCGCCTGACCGACGACACGACGATCATGACACGCCAGGCTGATGTCACGCCGACAGGGCCAGCGAAGCCAGCGCGGATGAAGTTTTGGGGCGTGCGCGGCTCGATACCGACTCCAGGGCCCGGAACGGTTCGTTATGGCGGTAATACGACTTGCGTGGAAATACGCGCGGGTGGCGAGATCATCATTCTGGACGGCGGCACGGGATTGCGCCCGCTGGGACGAGAGTTGCTTGCAGAGTTCAAAGATCAGCCGCTTAACGTCACGTTGCTGCTTTCGCACACACACTGGGATCACATCCAAGGTTTGCCGTTCTTCACGCCCATTTATCAGCCGCGCTGTCGCCTGAGGATTCTGGGGTTTGAAGGCGCGCGTCGCGGACTGGTGAACGTTTTGACCGGCCAGATGGAAAGCCCTTACTTCCCTGTGCCGTTCGGCGAACTGCCTGGAAATATCGAAGTGGACGAACTCAAGGATTTGGATTTCCCGGTTGGCAATCTTAAGGTGTCCGCGTGGTTTGCGAATCATCCCGGCATCTGCGTCGGCTATCGGATTGAGACGCAGGAAGGCTCGATTGTTTTCTTTCCCGACAATGAACCGCATTGCAGTTACGACGAGAAGGGCGATGTTCATTCTACGCGCAAAGACGCGTCGCTCGAATACGCGCACAGTCAGGAAGCGAAAATGACGGAGTTCATCCGCGGCGCGGATGTATTGATCCTCGACGCGCAATACGACCGGGCTGAATACGAGAAACACCTCGGCTGGGGGCATGGTTGCGTGGATGATGTGGTGACGCTCGCTTTGCGGGCAGATGTGAAACAGCTTTTCCTTTTCCATCACGACCCCGACCACGACGACGCGAAGATTGATCAGATGCTCGCGCACGCTCGCCAGATCGTTGCGAACGCAAAATCTCCCATGCTGGTGGAAGCGGCGGAGGAAGGGCGCGTCTTGGAGCTGGTGAAGACGAAGGGGTGAGGGTTAGGACTTCTTGCTTTGCCAGCAGGATAAAATCTTCCGGTCAAATCACATTCCCGATCTGCGCTGCGAGGTCTTCGATGATCCAATTGCGAGTGTTACGCTGTAAGAAATCCGCCGTCGCTCCGTGTTGCCAGACGGCGTAACGTAACGTGCGCGATGAGTCCGCCTGTAACTTAGGTTGCGCCATGAGGCCAGCGATATACCCCGCCAGCACGTCGCCACTACCACCCTGTGCGAGATGCGGATTGCCGGACGGGTTGACAAAGATTTCGCCCGTGCTGCGGCCGATGAGGGTTTGATGTCCCTTGAGGATTACCCAGCAATTGCCCAAGTGTTTTGAGATTTCGCGGACGGCGTGCGTGCGGTTCTCCTGAATGCGCGGAACAGTGGTCTTCAACAAACGCGCGGCTTCGCCCGGGTGCGGGGTTATGATGCGGATCGATTTTATCGGCGGCTGATCCATCAGTAACCAATCCAACGCGCTCGCGTCCACTACCACCGGGAGCGGTGAGTCGCGCCAGAGTTTGCGTGTGGCAATGACCAGTTCTTCCGGAAGATCGTGCGTGGCGAGGCCGGGTCCGATGAGCAGCGCGGAAAATTTCCCAGGAAAATGCATGTCATGCGACCAGGTGCTGACCATGGCTGATTGCAACTGCATGGCCACCGGCTGATACACGGGCTCATTCGTGTACAGCGTCACGAGGCCGGGTTGAGCGCGTTGTGCGGCGTGCGTGGCCAACACCGCTGCGCCGTGAAAACCCTTGCTGCCCGCGATGATCGCGAGGTGACCAAAACTCCCTTTGTGACTAGCCACAGGTCGGGCAGGCGGGAAGCCGTGAAAATCTTCCGGCAACGTCCAGTTCGATTCTGCCGTGAACGGACAAGGAATCAAACCCACGTCGGGAGCGACTTCGAGTCGGCCCACGAATACGCTGGCAGATTGGGATAACAAACCCTGCTTGGGCGCGCCGATGGTGAGTGTGACGCGAGCTTCGATCGCTGCGCCGCGCGGCTGCCCGGTATCCGCATCTAATCCGGACGGCAAATCTACTGCGAGAACGGGAACTCGCGCTGCATTGATGCGCGAAATGAATTTCACCCACGTTTCATCGAGAGCGCGGTTCAATCCAATGCCGAACAATCCGTCTACGATCAACGCGGGGGCGCGGGACAGCGCAGCTTCGAGCACGGAGAATCGGTCTTTGGGCGCTGTGACGGTGAGCAATTCAACTCGGCGATGCGCGAAGAAACCGAGTGATGCCCGGACGTCATCTCCGTTGTGACCTTTCCCGGCGAGCAGGAGGATGAAGTCATCGGTGTTTGTGAGTTGCTCTGCGCGGCGCGCGACGATTTGACCAACGCGCCGGATGACATCGGAC
>WBXK01000156.1 GCA_008933055.1 Verrucomicrobiota bacterium
ACCGAGTGCGCCGCCACAGCTCACTCGGCTACAAAACACCTGTGGACTTCGAAAACCAACTCAACTAATAACAACCCATGCGCATCCTCTCCACAAGGTGCCTATCAAACCGGGTTAAGCCCATTCGGATATTCCGCTGTTTTATTTTACAGAACGCAAACAATCTTGCATTTTCTTTTCCCCGCGCTCTGTCACACTCTGCGGCTCAATGTTGACACTTTCCGGTATTACGAAAGCCTACGGCGGCAGAACCCTGTTCTCCGACGTCACGCTCCAACTCAATCGCGAGGATCGCATCGGCCTCGTCGGACCGAACGGCGCTGGCAAATCCACGCTCTTTTCAATCATCCTCGGCGAGGAAGGTTCGGACGAAGGCGAAATCATCACTGAGCGCAACGTCAATATCGGCTACCTGCCGCAGGAAAGCTCCCCTGCTGGTGACGAAACCGTCATCGAGATTGCCACAGCTATCTCGCCGGAGTTCGTCAAACTCCGCCGCATCATTAAAGCTTGGGAACATGATCATCCTATCGAGGCTGAACACGCGGAAGACGTCCACGATGACGTTCACGACAAATACAATGAGTTGAACGGCTATCACGTGGAGGCTAAGGCGAAGCAGATCCTTGCCGGACTCAGCTTCCGGGAAAAAGATTTCGATCGCCCCGCTCGCGAAATGAGCGGTGGTTGGGTGATGCGGGCACATCTGGCGCGATTGCTGACGCAAGAGCCTGATTTGTTGATGCTGGATGAACCCACAAACCATCTCGATCTTGAAGCGCTGATATGGTTTCAGGAATATCTGCAAGGTTATCCTGGCGCGATACTTGTCATCTCGCATGACCGAGAATTCCTCAACGCGCTCATCAGCCACACCGTAGAGATTCGAATGAGCAAGCTGATCCGCTATCGCGGCAACTACGATGACTACCTTGTTCAACGCGAAGCGAACGAGGCTCAAATGCTCGCCGCCTACAAGAATCAACAGCGCGAGATCAATGCGCTTCAAGATTTCGCGCGACGGTTCGGCGCGAAAGCTTCAAAAGCGTCGCAAGCTCAGAGCAAGCTCAAGCAGATTGATCGCATGGAGAAGATTGAAGCACCGACGAGCGATGACAAAAAAGTAAGCTTCTCATTCCCGCAGCCGCAACGCAGCGGGCAGCGTGTGATCCGTTTGAGGGACATCCATTTCGCATACGGACAGAATGTGGTCTATCGAGGCGTTGATTTTGAAGCCGAACGCGGCCAACGCATGGTACTCGTCGGACCGAACGGCGCAGGCAAATCAACATTGCTCAAGCTGCTCTCAGCGAACATCACCCCGAGCCAGGGTGAACGAGAACTCGGCCACAACGTTAAGTCTGGTTACTTCTCTCAGTATCGCGTGGATCAACTCGACATGAGCCGCACTGTGTTGGAGGAGGCTTTGGACACGCCATCACGCGTGACTGAGCAATTCGTCCGCACGCTTCTCGGAAGTTTCCTTTTCCGCGACGATGACGTGTTCAAAAAGATCAGCGTGTTGAGCGGTGGTGAAAAGAGCCGTCTCGCACTCGTAAAGCTATTGCTCGATCCTCCCAACTTGTTGCTGATGGACGAACCGACGACTCACCTCGACATGAACAGCATTGACGCGCTGCTCTACGCGCTAGATCAATTCGAGGGAACTCTTATCTTCATTAGCCACGACGTTTACTTCATCCGAGCACTGGCGAACAAAGTTGTCCACGTCAATGGCGGTGCGCTAACGCATTACGCTGGCAATTACCAATACTACCTCGATAAAACAAAATCTCTTTCCGCCCGAGCCGCGTTGACCGCCGGAGACAAAGCTGGTCAACCTGCCAAGCAAGCTGCGCCCAAACCGGCCGTGGATCGCAAAGAACAAAAGCGCATCGAGGCTGAAGCGCGGCAGGCGCGATCCAACAAATTGAAAGGTCAGCGCCAGATTGTCCACGACTTCGAGAAAAAGATTCAAGCCCTGGAAAAACGCCAGGCGGACATAACAGAAGAATTGGAAAAAGCTGAGACCTATCAAGCAGGCAGCCGCGCCTCCATGCTCAACCGAGAATTCAGTCAGAATGCAAACGACCTCGCCGAGCTGACCCCCAAGTGGGAGGCAGCCGCGACGAAGCTGGCGGAGTTGGATACCCAGACTCAGTAGGATTTGGTTTATTTTATCCGTGTCCATTGTTACTCGGCGTGTTTTAATTTCCTGACATGAGCAAAGGTCTTTTACTGGTCAACCTAGGGTCACCTGATTCCCCGTCCGTGCAAGACGTGCGGCGGTATCTGAATGAATTTCTGATGGACGGGCGCGTGATTGATGTCGCGTGGCCGATCCGTCGCCTATTAGTGGGCTTGATTCTCATCAGGCGGCCACACGAATCCGGCGAAGCTTATGACAAGATTTGGACTAAAGACGGGTCGCCCCTCGTCGTTTCAAGCAAACAAGTCCAGGCAGAGCTCCAAAAGCGTCTCAGCATCCCGGTCGAATTGGCTATGCGTTATCAAAATCCTTCCATAGAATCCGCCGTGACGAAGCTGGCGGCGAAGGGCGTGACCGAAACCCTGCTTATACCGCTGTTCCCGCACTATGCGATGTCGAGCTACGAAACCGCCGTCGTCCGCGTGCAGGAAGTCGCTGCCAAACTTGCGCCGGGAATGAAAATTACCGTTCAACCACCGTATTACAATTCCCCCGATTTCATCGCCGCCTTGGTCGCCAGCACGTCCGAGTTACTCAAACAGGACTACGATCACCTGCTTTTCAGCTATCACGGCATCCCGGAGCGGCACTTGCGCAAGTCTGACACCACCGGCTGTCACTGCCTAAAGGTCGAGAACTGTTGCGAAGTTGCCAGTCCTGCCCATGCCACGTGTTATCGTGCTCAATGTTTGGCCACGACAAGGGAGTTTGTCAAACTAGCGGGCATTCCGCCGGAAAAGTATTCCGTATCGTTTCAGTCGCGCCTTGGCAAAGATCCGTGGCTCAAGCCTTACACCGACTACGAACTCGTCCGGCTCGCGCAAGAAGGCAAGAAACGCATGATGGTCATCTGTCCGGCGTTCGTGTCGGATTGCTTGGAAACAATCGAGGAAATCGGCATGCGCGGCTGCGAAGATTTTATCGCGGCTAGCGGCAAGGAGTTTACCCGGATTCCCTGCATGAACGAGCATCCGCTCTGGATCAAAGCGTTGGAAAACATGGCGAATAACTTCGTCAAAAAATCGTGAGTGTCGCTTGCACCAAGCGTCAGCGCTTCATCAATGCCTGTTATTGCCGCCCCAACGAGCGCCCGCCCATGTGGCTGATGCGTCAAGCTGGCCGTGCGTTGCCGGAGTATCGCAAACTCAAGGAGACTTACACCTTCGTCCAACTTTGCCAGACGCCTGATCTGGCGGTGGAAGTCACCTTGCAGCCGATCCGGCGGTTCGGATTCGATGCTGCGATACTGTTCAGCGACATCTTGGTGATTCCGGAGGCAATGGGGCAAGAATATCACTTCAAGGAAACCGGCGGCGTACAAATGGACTTTGCCATCACGAGCAAGACCGATATCGAAAAAATATCTGTCGCGCAGGTTTGCGATAAGTTGAGCTACGTGGACAAATCACTCCGGATTTTGCGCAAGGAACTCGGGAATGAAACGGCCCTCATCGGCTTCACCGGCTCGCCGTGGACACTGGCGACATTCATGATGGAAGGCGCGAGTGTGCCGAAATACAGCCGCGCGCTGGCCTTGTTTCGCGAAGATCCAAAGACTTATTTCGTACTCGCGGAAAAACTTACCGCTGCTGTCACTGCGTATCTGAAGATGCAAGTCGCTACCGGAGTGGATGCCGTGCAAATCTTCGACAGCCACGGTGGACATCTGGCTGCTACGGAATTTCAGGACGGCTCGGGTCGTTGGATGAAGCAAATCATTTCCAATCTCGGTGGCAAAGTTCCTGTCATCCAGTTTTCCCTTGGCACGCATGGCAACTGGCCCGATCTGATCGCCAGCGGCGCGAACGTTCTCGGCATTGACTGGCAAACCGCACTGGACGAAGCGCGCCAACTAATTCCCCCGCACATCGGGATGCAAGGCAACCTTTCACCGACACTCATCGTCGAAGGAACGCCAGAGGTTGTTGCCAGCGAAACTACGAAGATTCTTGAAACTATGCGCGGTCGGCCCGGCCACATCTTCAACCTGGGCCACGGTTTGACGCCGGGGGCAAAGCTGGAGAATATTCAGTCATTGGTGGATACTGTGAAGGCATTCAAATGAAAACGTTGAACGTTGATCTCGATCTGGTCCGCAAATACAACGTGGCTGGGCCGCGCTACACCAGCTATCCGCCCGCGACCAAGTTCATTGACACCATTACTTGGGATCAACTCGCAAAAAAAATCGAGGCCAACAACCAATCGCCGCGCGACCTCTCGGTTTACTTTCACATTCCGTTCTGCGAATCGCTCTGCTGGTTCTGCGGCTGCACCACAGTGATCACCACCAATCACGACAAAGGTAACGACTATATCGCGTATCTCGGACGCGAAGTTGCAAAGTTTGCACCGCAGCTCAACAAAGATCGCAAAGCCGTACAACTCCACTTCGGCGGCGGCTCGCCCACGTTTCTGCGTCCCGATGAAATCCGCCGGCTCGGCGACATCATCCACAAGCACTTCACTTTTTCGCCGGACATCGAAGCGAGCGTGGAGGTGGATCCGCGCCGGCTTACGCGCGAACATTTGGTCGCCTTGCGCGAAATTGGCTTCAACCGCGCCTCGATGGGTGTGCAGGATTTTAATCCCAAGGTGCAGGAGGCGATTCACCGCATCCAACCGCGTGAGATGACGCAGCAGGCGATCGATTGGATGCGCGAACTCGGCTACCGCTCGATCAACCTCGATTTAATCTACGGCTTGCCGTTTCAGACGCCTGTGACCTTCAACGAAACACTCGACACCGTGCTCGAGATGAAGCCCGACCGGCTCGCCGTATTCAGTTACGCACACGTGCCGTGGATCAAGCCCGCACAAAAGATTCTTGAAGAGAAAATCCTGCCGACACCGGAATCTAAACTCGAAGTGCTGAAGCTAGTCATCGAGCGGCTCACAGCGGACGACCAATACGTTTATATAGGCATGGATCATTTCGCGAAGCCGACGGACGAACTCACCATCGCGCAACGAAGCAAGCAACTGCAACGGAATTTTCAGGGTTACAGCACGCGCGCCGGTTCGGACATCTACGCGTTTGGCATGTCCGCCGTCTCGCAGATTCCTGAAGCCTACTGGCAGAACGAAAAGGAGCTGCCAAAGTATCAAGCCGCAGTCGATGCCGAAAAAGTCCCGTTGCACAAGGCGTATTTCGTTTCCGAGGAAGACAAGATCCGCCGCGAAACAATCATGCGGACGATGTGCGATCTCTCTCTCGACTTCCCCGCCATGTCACAAAAACTCGGCATCAACTTCGAGCAACATTTCGCCGCCGAACTCGCGTTGCTCGCGCCATATGAAACAGATGGTTTGATACGTCGCACGGTGACTGGGCTTGAAGTCACCGACTCTGGCCGCCTGTTCATCCGCAACATCGCGATGTGTTTCGACAACACGCTGGCGCCTGCTGGGGAGCGGAGACATTCCAAGACGATTTAGCGCGCAAGCTTTCCGGCTGAACTCAATCAAGGCATCGGCAACTTTAAGAAGCTGATCCGCGCGGTCGTGGAAGAGACTTCAGAATAAAA
>WBXK01000157.1 GCA_008933055.1 Verrucomicrobiota bacterium
GCACTCAATGTCCCAGGCCCAGCTGTGATCGCATAGTTCCCAGGCGGTGTGTTCGACGCCGCCGCTACCGTCAACGCCGGAACTCCCGCAAGCACCTCAGCGCTCTCCCCGTTCACAAATCCGCTGTAGCTCACCGTCAATACTGGATTTGTTGCCCCGTAGAGCCGTGCCGCCGAATCCGCCGTGACCACCAAAGCCGCCCGAGTCACGGTGAAGAATTGATCCACGTTGGCGGCCGCGCTGTAATTTGTCAGATCCCCAGATTGGGAAGCCCGCACGGCGACGGTTCCGTTGCCCGTTATCGTGAGCAGACCACTGCTCACCGTGGCAGGCCCAGACAACACGCTGTATGAAACCGGAAGACCTGATGACGCCGTGGCGAGCAGGGCAAAGGGTGTATCCCCATAGGTCTTGGCGGCAATAGAGGGGAAATTGATCGTCTGATTTGTGAGTATAGCCGGGGTGACGGTGATGGTGACGCGTGCGGTGCCGAGATTGGTGTCGCCGTCATTTATGCGACAAGTGAACGTGTCGTTGGCTCGCAGGTTGATGTTGGGCGTATAGACAAACGCGCCGTTGGTCGAGAAGCTCAATACCCCGTTGGTGGGGCTGGTAATAAGCACCGCCGTGAGGTTTGTGTTATAAACTGGCGTGCAGTTAGCCGTCACACCGGGAGCGATGGCGGTGAGCGATTTGTTTTGTGGCGTGCTGAAAGCGACGTCGTTGACAAGAGGCGTCACGATGACGTCTTCAAAAGAGGCTTGGTATTGGACGAAGTCAGTCCACATATTCAGACTCACTCCCCCCTCCGGATAGGTCGTTGGGTCCAGATCGAAGACGCTGATGTAAGGCACATCATCGAACGAGACTGCGATACGGTTGCCGTCATGGAACGACAGATTGACCTTGTGCCAATTCGTTCCCACCGAAGGCAAGTTCACCTGCGCCATTGGGGTATAGCTGGCGCCTTGATAGCCCCAAGCGGTCCAACTCGAGAACTTGATAAGCTTGAGGACGTTTGAGCCACCGGGCGAGTTTTCGGGATACACCCACGCGGTGTATTGCGCGCCCGTGGTGCGATCCAAACGACCCCCAAGACTCGCACCGAACGCTCCCTCTGGAAGTCGTATCCGCGACTGAACGGTGAAGTCCGTCCATACGTTAGTGAGATAGACATTGCCGTAACTTGAAAACGCGTTCGGGCCACAGTCGATGACTGCACCAGAGACATTCCAATTACCATCGCGCAAGACCCACGGAGAAAGCGTTCCAGCATGAGAGAAGCTGTCGGAGAACAGCGAGGGCGGCTGAGTTTTCAGAAAAACGGTCGTGGGGCGGCTGCCCACAGCACCATCGTTCGCGGTGTAAACGAACTGGTCTAACCCTGTGAAGTTTGTTGATGGCGTATAGGTGAAGCCACCGTTTGTGTTCAAAATCAGCGTGCCATAGTTCGGCCCTGACACGAGCGACGCGAAGAACCCGTCTCCGTTCGCATCCACATCATTGGTCAAAACACCAGGAGCGGCGACGGCGAGCGGCGTATTGGCTGTGTAGGTAAAATAGTCGGCGGCTGTATCGGGAGCGACGTTGGGCACAATAGTGATACTCACTGTCGCGGGAGGCGACGTGTTTGAGCCGTCCGAGTCCGCGTATGTGAAGCTGTCACTTCCAAGGTAAGCGGCGGCGGGCGTGTAGATGAAACTTCCATTCGTACTCAATGCCACAGTTCCGTGGCTTGGCCCTGTCACTAGAGTCGACACCAGCAGGCTGCCTACTCCGTTCAAATCATTCGCCAGCACTCCGGGAATTGATGACGAATAGGATTTGCCCGTAGTGACCGTGAAGGAATCATCATTGGCGACAGGCTGCAAGGGGGTCACCAGCACATCGTCATAATGCGTCGTATAAAATGAATTTTCCGAATACATGTGCGCGGCAAATCCACCATTCGTCAAGGGCGGCAGTCCGTCCACATTGTTATCGGTGGCATCAATCCTCAGAATATCATCGAGATAGACCATCACGCGCGTTCCACGAAACTCTAGACGTTCGGTATGCCAGTTCGTTCCGACGTCTGGGAGCGACACTTCAGCCATGGGTGTAAACGTTGAATTCCATGAATTCCAAGTGTGAAACTTTATGAGGCGCATCAGCGGCAATCCACCCGATCCCTGCGAGCCTGCCGGATAAATCACCGCCATATATTTTGCCCCTGTCGAGGCATTCAGCCGCCCTGCAAATCCACCGCCCCAAGCACCCTGCGGGAGCTGCACACGTCCCTGAAGCCGGAAGTCCGTGAGATTCATGGAAACATAAAAATCCTCGTACTCCTGCGAGCCTGTATGAGTACCGATCAATTCGTCGCCCGTAATAGACCATTGGCCCAATACAGGCGTCCATGGCGCCGTTAAGCCGGCGTTAGTGGATCGGGAAAAATTGTCGTAAAAAATCGCGCCCACTGGTCGAACAGTGATCGTCACGGGGACCGCAGCCGAGACTGTAGCCCCATCCGACGCACGGTATGTGAAGGTGTCTGTCCCGATAAAACCTACTGAGGGCGTGTAAGAGAACCCCCCATTGTTCGTCAGCGTCAACGTCCCGTGACTTGGGCTCGTCACTAAAACAGCGGTCAATCCGGAGGACGGGGTATCATTTGTCAACACGCCACCAGCCGGAATCTGCAATATCGTTCCTGTGGTCACCAAGTAGTCATTGGCATTGGCCACTGGGGCAGCAAACGCATCTGCGCCAAGGGATAGGAAGTACACGAGCAGTGTCCAAACAACCAAGCTTTTGTAAATCCAACCCTTAAACTTGCGACCCTTCGTCATTTGATTTGTCATTTTTATGCCGAACAACAATATCCTAGAAGGATTTTGTTTCTGAATTAACCACGCCAGTCGTCCCAAAGTCACTACTGAAACGCCAAGCGGTATATACTGAACAAATTCCAAGACAGTCAGCCCCAGATCAGGACAGACAAAAAACTCGCCTCGCGAAACGTGTTCACGCAAAATCGTGCTATGAGCTCCACCTCTTTTTCCTTTTATCCGCAGCCAGAAGATCGCCGGCGCTTCCTCACCCGACTGACACTGGCCTCTGCCTTGTTCGCCGCCCCTGGCGCATTCGCAGAAGCGTTGACCCGCACCCCAAAACAGGCTGAGGGCCCCTTCTATCCAGACAAACTTCCATTAGATACAGACAACGACCTGATCCTTCTCAACGACTCGCTCACGCCCGCCGTCGGTGAAGTCACTTGGCTCACAGGACGCATCCTTGATGCCAATGGCAACCCTATCCGCAATGCCACCGTGGAAATCTGGCAGTGCGATGCCAAAGGGGTTTATCTGCATGGGAAAAGCAACGCCGCCGCCAAGCGCGATGCAAACTTTCAGGGTTTTGGCAGATTCATCACAGGTTCGACGGGCGAATACCTTTTCCGCACCATCAAACCCGTGGCGTATCCAGGGCGCACACCGCACATCCATTTCGCCGTCAAGTTCAAGGGGCGCGACAAATTCACCACTCAATGTTACATCAAAGGTGAATCGCAGAACGATCGCGACGGCGTGTTAAGGGGTATCCGCGATGCGAAAGCGCGTGAGTCTGTGATCGTAGCATTTGCTCCGATGACAGACTCCAAGGCGGGCGAGCTGGCAGCGACGTTTGACATCGTGATGGGCTTCACCCCGGAAGCGTGAGTTTCGAGTCCATCATCCTCACCCCACCTGGATGTCCGTGAACACTTTCGCTCCCCGACAACTCTTCAACACCCGCGCGAGAGGGGTGTTACCTTCGGAAGAAAGCGATTCGCGCAAGGCGGCTTGCTTACCCGCGCCGGAGGCCAGCACCCAGACATTACGGGCAGCCGCAATGGCATCGTAGCCCAGCGTGACGCGGTTCAGCGGCGGCTTGGGCGAATTGGCGATGGCACGGTAGATCGCAGGATTGAGCCGTGCGATCTCCGGCTCTTCAGGGAAGAGCGACGCCACATGACCGTCCTCACCCATGCCGAGGAAAACGACGTCAAGCATCGGCTGGCTGAGAGCATTGAGCGAGACCGTTTTCCGAATGTCCTCAGCGGCCAGTTGCGCGGCAACATCAGGCGACAACTCACCCGAGATGCGATGAATCTTTTCCGGCGCGATGGCAAGCGGACCGAAAAAGTGTTCTGCTGCAGCGGCATAACTGCTCTCCTTGTCATCCGGCGGCACGCAACGCTCATCCGCCCAGAAGAAGTGGACGTTGCCTAGGGAAATATTACGCGCTGTGGAGAGGTCGCTGACTGCGGCGAAAAACTTGAGCGTGATGCGCCCACCGGAAAGAGCCACGCAGTGCGGCACGCCCGAACGATTCGCGGCGGCGATTTCATGGAGCCACGCCGACGCGACGGCGCTCACAAGCGCTTCAGGACTCGTGAATGGAATCAACTCAAAGGCGGCGTTCATCAGTGGTTTCTCTATTCGATTGGGATGTTCAGGACAGACGCTAATCAAACCTTGGCGAGCATCTTATGCGAAAGCTTCCGAAACTTTCACTTAAAGTGACTGCTTCAGCCTAGTCGCTGCTTGGTATCACATCAAGATTGTTACTGTCTATGGGGTGAGATTCAACGCACTCTCGACACGGCGTCACGCCCCGCATAGTGTCTTGGAACAAACAGAGACCCACTATGGAAGCCGCCATCATCCTCGCCTTCGTTCTCACAGCAGGAATCTTCTTTATCATCCTAAGCCGGCTGCAGCGCGGCGGGGATAAACACAAGCACGACGACCATTGCGGCCACGATCACCCCCCATCAAAGGACGGCGGCTGTTGCGGCGACAAGCACTGAGCCGGGCAATCCGATGCCCGTCAGATTCCTCGCCGGGCACTCCAAGCAAGTGAATTGGCCCAAGGGCGCGACATGTGGCAGGGTGAAATCCTTAGGGTTACAGTTCGTGGTAGCGTGCCTATCGGGCCATTTGTCACGCTGCGAGCACTAAGCCCAAGCCTCGACGTAAGCGTCCTTAGCCATTGCCGTGAATCAACGCGGCTGTGTTACCTGACATCCTGCGTAGACTTCTTACCATTCCGTAAAACTACCCAAGCACTGCCGTAGATAAAGTCGTCCTAATTTGGCTCGCTCACGTTGCGAGGGATGAGCTGTGGGATATGATTTACCATCAGAAACCCATTGGGTTCTGTTGGTCAGAGGTGAAGGAACAAAAGGAAGTAAAGTCTTATGAAAATTCGCTCCTATGGGTCGTTATTATTGGCGGTTGTCAGTCTCTCCGGATCACTCTTTCCGACTCACGCCGCGATCGAAAGCGGGGCAGCGAATTCAGGACTTTGGCTGGGTCAGGCGAGCATTCAATGGACTTACAACGGAGACTCTCTGACTGTCCGGCCCGCGATTGACCAGCACTTCATGCTCCTAGATACAGTTCAAACCCGCAGATTGTCTCGCTCTGAATCCGCGGAAGGTCTGGATCTGCCGGAAACACTTGCCATGGAGTTCAACACGGGCCTGTGGTGGCAGAATAATTCCTCAGAGACAGTTTCTGCTGCAGCCGCCCATTTTGAGGTTGGAAACGGACTAGGCAGTGCCTCCGTGGACACGGACGATGCCTTTCAAATTTATGGGATTGAAGTTTCTGGCATCTCCCTTGGCAGTTCGATCAATGCTTATTACGACAACTCCGCCAATCCTCTTTTCACGGACTTGGC
>WBXK01000158.1 GCA_008933055.1 Verrucomicrobiota bacterium
AATCGGAGTAACTCTTCTCGCCGTCGAAAGGCTTCTCCGGCGGAGCAGTGAACTCGTGGCGGTTCGTAAAGCCCGGTCCTTCAAACCAAAGCCATCCGGCGACAATGTCCTTCTTGCCGTCGTGATTGAAATCGCCCACGGCCGCGCCCTCGCTGAGAAACTGGCTTTCCAGTTTGATCTTGGTAAAGGTGGGAGTGCGTTGCACCGTGGCGCAGGAAATGAGTAGGGAAGCGCTGCCAAGAAGCAGGATGGTTGTGAGAGGTTTCATTCCAGTATTCTGTGTTTTGAGGAGTTTAATTGCCGACCGTGAAGGAAAGCGAAACCTATTTTTGGTCAGGCCCACTGCCCGTTGCCACTCTGGCCGCTTGACGCAAACAACAACCAAGTTCACGCTTTTGTGAATGACCACGGCAACAGATCGTTTCGCCAAACGCAGCTTCACACGCATTGCTGCCGCATTGTTCACCGTTGTGATTTTTGTGACGAGGGTTTGCGCCGCTGAGCTGCAAAGTAGCCCGGAGTTTCCCGATGAATTGGTTCACTTTGAACCTTTGTCCACGAACATTGTGTTCTCCGGCACGGGCACGGACACTTGGGATCAAAAGATTCGCGAGCGTAGCTGGATCGTGCGGGACGGAGACTCCTGGCGCATGTGGTATAATGGTTACAACCCCAGCCGGACCCCGACGCATTTTCTTGGCTACGCCACGTCTGATGACGGCCTGCTTTGGAAACGCTCCGGCGATGAATCAATTTACGACAAGGGCTGGATCGAGGATATCTGCATCGTCAAGGATGCGGGCACGTTCTACATGTTTTCCGAAGGTCGCGATGACATTGCGCATCTCTTAAAATCCAAGAATGGCAAGCATTGGGAAGCGCAGGGGAATCTCGACATTCGCAACGTGGATGGAACGCCGATCAAGCCCGGCCCGTATGGGACGCCCACAGTGTTTGTCGAGAATGGGGTGTGGAATCTTTTTTACGAACGCGACGACGCCGCGGTGTGGCTGGCGCGCTCCAAGGATCTCAAGATTTGGACGAATGTTCAGGACGAGCCGGTCTTGAAACGTGGCCCAGAGGAATACGACAAATTCGCCGTGGCCTGCAACCAAGTGATCAAACACCAAGGCCGTTACTACGCGTATTATCACGCTTCAGCCAAGGAGAAGTGGACTGAATGGAGCACATGCTTAGCCGTCTCGTCTGATCTGCAGCATTGGAAAAAGTTCTCCGGCAATCCAATCCTGCCAGTGAATCCGGATGACCCCAAGCGCAGCAGCGCATTTCTGGTCTACGATGGCAAGCGGTTCAGGCTTTATGCGGCGCATCCAAACGTGAAAGTTTTTGTTTCCAGAAAACAAGAGATACCACCAAATAAAACCCACAACTGAATTATGAAACACGACAGCAAACATTCCCGACGTAGTTTTCTCCAACACACAGCGGCGCTCGCGGGTGTTGGTGCAGTTGGTTTTCCCGCCATCCTTCAAGCTGCTGAGGAAAAGCCGATTCAAGGTTTCGAGAAGATTGCGGAAGACCAGAACGCCTCAGCTGGGTGGTATCCCGTTTCCGACCGCAAAACTCGCGTTGGCATAGTCGGGCACGGCGTCTGCAAATTCGGCGCGGCGTTTGGGTTTCAGGATCATCCCAACGTGCAAGTGGTGGCCGTGAGCGATCTCTTGCCCGCCCGCTGCGCGGAGATGGCGAAAGTTTGCCGGTGCGCCAAGACGTATCCCTCGCTCGAAGAACTCGTGAAGGACGATTCCATCGAAGCGGTGTTCGTTGCCACGGATGCGCCGAATCATGCGAAGCATTGCATCGAGGTGTTGCAGCATGGCAAACATTGTGCGTCCGCTGTGCCCGCGATGTTTGGCTTGCTGGAGGACGGCGAGAAACTTCTCGCAGCCGTGAAGAAGAGCGGACGCAAATACATGATGTTCGAGACCTCGGCGTTTCACGAAGACCTCACGGCGATGCGGCAGATCTATCGCGCCAGCGGCTTCGGTAAGGTCGTGTATTCCGAAGGCGAATATTATCACTACATGGAGACGCCCATCGATTCCTTCAAGGGCTGGCGCGTTGGTTTGCCGCCGCAATGGTATCCCACGCACTCCAATGCCTACTACAATTGCGTGACCGCCGGAAGTTTCACGGAAGTTTCCTGCCTCGGCATTCCGAGTCAGGTAGAACATCTCAAGCCGCAAAACAATCCTTACAAGAATGCTTTCGGCACGGAGATCGCGCTGTTCCGCACCAGTGAAGGCGGCACTTCACGGATGGTCTGTAGTTGGGATACGCCTGGCGACAGCGGCGAAAAAGGTCGCATCCGCGGACAACGCGGAACTTTTTACGGCAAGTATGAAGGGCTGGAAACCAAGCTGCCCAACACCAACCGCCCGCCGTTGCCGCCGGGATTGAAGGCCGGAAGTCACGGTGGTTCACACGGCCATCTCACCAACGAATTTGTGACTGCCATCCTCCAAGATCGTCAACCGCTCGTGGACATCGTCATGGCGTTGAACCTCACCGCTGCCGGGATCGTAGCGCATGAATCCGCGTTGAAAGGCGGCGAGTGGTTGAAGATTCCGCAATATAAGTTGTGATTGCGAAATAGTTTGTCTCCTTTTCCTGTCGGCGCACATATAACAGGTGAATGCACGATACGCCTGACGCCGAGTTGCTCGAACGCTTCGCCCGGAACGACTCCGAGCAGGCGTTTGCCGAACTGGTTAGCCGGCACATTGCGCTCGTTCATTCCGTGGCGGCGAGACACACAGAAAATCCCCAGCACGCGCAAGAGATCACGCAGGCGGTGTTCATCATTCTCTCGCGCAAAGCTGCTTCGCTTGGGCGCAAGACTGTATTGAGCGGCTGGCTTTACCACACGGCACGGCTCACGGCGGCGAACTTTCGTCGGGCGGAATCCCGCCGTATCAGCCGGGAACAGGAGGCTTATATGCAATCTACTTTGTCAGAATCTTCTCCAGACTCGATCTGGCTCGAACTTGCCCCGCATCTGGATGACGCGATGGAAAAACTGGGCGCGACGGATCGGGACGCGGTGGTGCTGCGCTATTTCGAGAACAAAAGTCTAGCCGAGGTGGGAACTGCGTTGGGCATGGAAGAACGCGCGGCACAGAAACGCGTGAACCGCGCGCTGGAAAAGCTGCGAACGATTTTCAGCAAACGCGGCGTGACATTGACAGCAACCCTCATTGCGAGTGCGATGGCGGCGAACTCGGTGCAGGCCGCGCCTGTGGGTTTGGCAGCGGCTATCACGGCGACGGCAGCGAAGGGGACTTTGATTTCGGCAACAATAACAGCACTGGTGAAAGGAACTATGAAAACGCTGACTTGGTTGAAAATAAAATTCGCGGCAAGTTTGGGCGTGCCAATATTTGCGGTCGCTGGTGTGGCCGCGTTCACGATTTCGGCGAGCGACGGTAATAGAGTCTCGGTATTTGATTCGCGGCCGCTGTCCCCCGTTGAATACTTGAAGGCGTTTACCCAAATGCCGGTGATTATTTCCAATCTTGTCTTTTCTGACGAGAAACGCGCCGGAGGTATTACGACGAATACATACTTTCTGGCAAGATTGCAGCCAGACGGAGTCTTTTTGAGAGAGGCGCGCATTATCGAGGAATTGCAGAGCTATTCATACTACCCACATAAACGGTTAGAAGGTAATTACCAGACCAACTATTGGTACTATGGCGCGACCGGGATAGGATTGTATTTGTGGACAGATAAGAATGATATGCCCAAAGATAAGCGGAACGGTGCATATAATGTAAGAAGGTATGCGGAGGACATCATGTCACCCGTACTTAATTTTGGCGTCGTCAATGTGAAAGTGGGATCATTGATCTGGTCGGGTAACAATTTTACCGCCCAAAGCGACATGTCAGGCGCCAAATTCACAGGCAGCTTGATTGTGTCAAATGATATCCCGCGAGGGCTTCAATACGTCTTGGAAAGAGAAAACAAAAAGTATAATTACAAAGTTACATACGCGTACGAAAAACAACTTAGCGTTCCACTGCCGAGCCGTATCTCTGTCCAAGCTGAAAAAGAAGGCAAATGGTTTCCGATACATAACCTTGAGATTTTTTCGCTGGATATACAGGAGTCGCCACTGCCGGAAATTTTCTTTGATTGGCGGAAGTACTATGACAGGACAACAATGCTCGTATTTCTTCAGACTAGAGATGGCGTGATCGACAAGAGCACCGGCAAGTTACTGCCTTCAGCAAAAGAAGGTGATATCAACACGACAACCGGCACGTTAGTGCCTTCAGCCACAGAGATTCATTCGAAACTCGAGATGAGTGCCAACAAGTATGTGCCCAGTAACTCAGAGCCTCCACATTCGCAATCGCCTAAAAAACATGGTCGCATCACGTTTTTTTTAATATTGGTCGCAATGGCTGTCGTTTCAATTTTCATTTATCGTTTGAAACGAAACTGATCTTGCGGTGTTGTATCAATCATGCAAACCCGCCGCGCGTTCACGCTCATTGAATTGCTCGTGGTTATCGCCATCATCGCGATTCTTGCGGCGTTGTTGTTGCCAGTGCTGTCCAACGCCAAGAAAAAGGCGCTCAGTGCCAACTGCATCTCCAACCTTCACCAGCTTTCACTCGGCTGCAAAATGTACAGCGGTGACAACGCTGGAAAACTGATTCCCAACTGGCCGGTGGGGTTGCCCAAGTTGGTGGATACGTGGTGTCCTGGCGTGGCCTCAGCTCGGCTGCCATTCTACGTGCCTGACTTTGCGCCGACCAATCCCGCTGCCATCAAACTTGGCAAACTGTGGCCGTATGTGGGCACGACTGCAATCTACCGTTGCCCTTCGGACAAACGGCAGATTGAGGGACTGCCGGTGGTGCGCAGCTATTCAATGAACGGCTGGTTGGCTGGGCGTAGTCATCGTGATCCCACAGGCGACTCTAATTTTAGAACTCCTGAGAATGATGCATCCCTTACCTACACGCTGTTCCGCACCGAGAGTCAGATCAAGTCACCTTCGAAGATATGGGATCTGATTGATGAAGACGAATACGGCATAGACGATTCAATTTTTAATGTGAACATGTCCGACACATCAAACGATCTTTGGGACATGCCCTCAAACCGGCACGGGATAAATTACATAATTGGATTTACCGACGGCCACACGGAAACCATCAAAACGACTGCCCCGCGTTCGGAGTGGAACAGCCCGGGAAATCTTGACTGGATACGAATCAAGGAGATGACAACCGTGCGGAGAGAGTAGGCGCGTGTATGCAAGGCGAGGAAACCAAGAGAGTAGGAATTATATGGTGGTTTTTCTGCATCGCGGCGGGATGGTGGGTGTTAATGGGGTTGGTGATCTTGCTAGCTGCTTTTGATGAAAACAAATTGGAACACGAAAGATTGCTAAAGCGGCCTGATATTATATTTGGTTTCAGCAACAAGAACGTGCTGCTGTTAGCAGGAGGATTCCACCTGGTATTTGGCACATTGTTTCTGGTAATCCGTGATTCGTTTTCCAAGTTTCTTCTTATGGTCTGGGCTTGTTCTGTATGCGGAATCTATCGCCTCGGGCTTAATTGGTTGTCACCTCATTGGGTTAAGCAGGGT
>WBXK01000159.1 GCA_008933055.1 Verrucomicrobiota bacterium
TGATACCGGCTTAACAAATGTGGTCACTCTGGTCACAAACGTGACCCCGTTCAGTCTCACGGTGAGCAACAACACCTTGACCTACACGTTAAACGAGTCGGGCGGTGGCTTTCAGGCCAACCCAAGCGGCGGCCTAATAAAAGATGGAACTGGACTATTTATCCTCAGCACTACCAACTCCTACACAAGTTTCACCTCAATCAAACAGGGCACGCTCCGTGCCACGGTCTCGAATGCTATTGGCCGTGGGATTGGCCAAAGCGGTGCCAACTTGACCAATAACGGCATTCTGGATCTGAACGGCTTTAATCAAAACGTCGGCGCCCTCTGGGGGGCCGGGGTTATTACGAACAGCGCATCGACGCCAGTGCGTCTCTATGCGCAATCTGGGGTTACGGAAGGTGGTACTTTCACCGGTAAAATTGACGAGGGAACGGGAGGAGCGATCACTCTATATAAGCCCACGGGTGTTTTGACTATGTCCGGCAATAATAACTACTCCGGCGGCACGCGTTTCTCCGTCAATGGAGCAGCGGCGAACCGGCATATCAAACTGGGCGGAAACAATGTGTTAGGCACCGGTCCGGTGGTCTTTGAGATCAACGCGATATTGTCGGCAGATGCGAGCCCTCGTAACTTGACCAACAGCATTTCCATCCAGAATGTCAATGCGGGTATGACTATTGGCAACACGGGTTCAGGACTTCTAACCCTTTCCGGACCTATAGATGTCAATGCGGCTGGTGGTGACCAGGCGATCATTTTCCCGAGTGACGTCGTATTCTCTGGCCCATTTACGTCTACCAGTGGTGGTGTTTCGACCAAGGACGGTGCGGGCACTTTAAGACTCCTAAATAATACCGTCACTTGGCTCAATACCGCAGCGGATGCAAGGATCACCGACGGCAGCATGGTGATTGATAACGCAGCAGTGACGGTAGCTGGCGGCTTCCTTCCCAACTTCCGTGTGCAGAGCATCGTGACAAACGGCTCGGCCAGCCTGTTTATAACGAACAACGGTTCGTTGACAGTGGGCAGCATTTTCGGATATGGCCGCCTCCGGATTGGCGATACGGGTTCCGCGCCGGGCACTACCAACATCGTTGATATTCGAGGCGTTTTGACTGCTGAAGCCGTCACCATGGGTTACACTTCCACAAATACAGGGAGCGGCGCGTTAGCCCGTTTGGACTTGCAGCCCGGTAGCCAGGTAACATTGGGGCAATTCACCACCACCACAAACACCAAGGCCGTCACTGAAATCAATCTCGATGGCACGACCATCAATGCGACTGAGGATGCCGCGAGCAGTTTCTTGCAAGGCATGACAAATGTGTTCGTCAAGGGCGGCGGCGTGACCCTTAATGCGGCCAATACTAATAGCATTCACATCCGTCAACATTTGCTGTCTGGTGGCGGCAGTGGTGGATTGACAAAAGCGGGCGCTGGAACGCTTCAGCTTGATGGCGTCAACACCTACACCGGCACGACCTTGATCAGCAGCGGTGCTCTAGGTGGTATTGGAAGCATCGCCGGACCTGTGGTTATCGCCGATGGCTCCTTGCTCATCCCCGGTGGTGGCGGCAACATTGGTACGCTGACCGTCAATAACTTGACATTGAATGCCGGAGCTCAAGTCACGTTCGAGTTGAACAACACGAATGATTTATCCTCAGCCACAAACGACTACTTGGTTGTCACCGGCACGTTGAGCATCACCGGCAGCAGTCTCACGGTGCAAAACGACGGGACTAATCTGGTGGCAGGCAACAGCTTCAAGCTGTTCAGCGTCCCCGTGACCAGCGGTTTCACAAACGTGATCCTGCCGACACTCGACTCAGGATTAGCTTGGAACAACAAGCTTGCGGTAGACGGTTCAATACAAGTTGTGGTAGCAGCCGTGAACCCACCGTCATTGGGAGTCTCGCAATTGGGTAATCTTTTGACCTTCTCGTGGGCGGAATCTGGTTTCAAGCTGCAGTCGCAGACGAATACAATCAACGTCGGAATCACAGGATCATGGGGTGATTATCCGGGTGGCACGGTCAGTGGGGTTACGGCGACTATTGATCCCGCGAATCCGACTGTGTTCTTCCGACTGGTCTCGCAGTGACGGGTAATCGATAATGGGTCGAATCGGGTGGTATGAATTGAGTCGGGGATGCTGTAAGGCATCCCCGATTACCAATGAAAAAGTTAAATCTTAAGCGAAGTATGAATTCAATGACTTCAAATGGAAGGTCGTTTGTCAACAAATCAAAGGGTGGTATTCCGGCTTTCACTCTTATTGAACTATTGGTGGTCATTGCCATCATTGCGATTCTTGCGGCGATGTTGTTGCCTGCCCTTGCCAAAGCTAAGGCCAAGGCGCAGCAGATAAGTTGTGTCTCTAATCTTAAGCAGGTCGGGGTCGCGTTAGCTTTGTATACTACTGACTTCAACGATTATTTTCCCCCGATAACAAGTTATGAAATACCGGGCAATGTACTTAGCCCTAGTCGGGCGTGGACCAAGACTTTGGGTCCCTATTTGAAGCAACAAGGTGGCTCGTTCACTGCGCAAGCAAATAAGGTTTTCATTTGCGCTTCGGCAAATTATGGGGGCTTAAAAGGAGATCTTTTGTCCAACACTTACTCTGCAGCGGGCTCATTGAACGGGCTTAACCCGTCAAATGGAAAGGCTGCAATTGAGGAAACGCCCCGAAAATCACAAATGCGGTTCGTGTCGACGGAAACGATTCTTGTAGTCGAGGCCATGAAGCTGGACACCAGCACCAATGCTTGTCGCAGCCACATCGATTGGGCTCTGTCATCGGGCTTGGGTTGCCGGAACGATTTGTTGGCGCCTGATGCAGCAGGTAGGCACTTTCTGGATTTTCGGCACGGCTCAGAAGCTATGGACGTCCTCTATGGCGATTACAGCGTGCGTTCTGTTAAGTATAAGGCTGCTTCAACAACTTGGACGCAATACATGTGGGATAACAACGACAAGTTTTAACTGTCCACCCTAAAATCGGGTTGTCGTAGCGTAAGAGAAAGTTGATTCAAGCCCCGTCCTTGATCTCAGCGATCGGACACTATTGCAGCCTTGAGTGGGGGTTGTCGCTGCGATCATGCATCATAATTCCGCAAAAATTATCCGGGTAAAGTCCTTAGCTTCACGCTGGTTCGCGGTTGCGGCTGTTTTGGTGAGCGCGTTAGGGATAGTCGTCCAAGCCGCCACCAATCTGAGTGTCTGGGCATATCCAAGTGCAAGCGGAAGAATTATTTGTCAACCTGATGCGTTGGGCAATCGTCTACTGGATTACTCCGGCGTCGGTTACAAAGGCGGTACCGTTCCGATTCCTAATGTCGCAACAAAAACTAACCTTACACCCGTCGCGGGTGACAACGGCGCACGAATTCAATCCGCCATCAACTACGTGGCTTCACTGACTCTGGATACGAACGGTTTTCGCGGCGCAGTGCAGCTTGCTCCGGGCTTGTATCCGATCTCAAACACCATCGTCATTTCTGCCAGCGGTATCGTCTTGCGCGGTGCGGGCGATGGCGGGAATACAAATTATAACACAGTCCTCTACGCGACCTACGTGGGTGCAGGCCAGCCAAGCCTGATCTTAATTTCCAACTCGCCGTCCTACACCACGGTAACGACGCATAATATCACCAACATGTATGTTCCCGTCGGCTCGCGCAGTTTCGGCGTGGACAGCACCAACGGATTTGCACCCGGCACACCGGTCTTTGTTCGGCGTCCAAGCACTTCGCTTTGGATAACCAACATCGGTATGAATCTGGTGTCCCCTGCGTGGAGCGCTGGCAGCTTTGACATTTATGCGGACCGCACGATCACCCGTGTCGAAGGAAACGTAGTCACATTAGATGAGCCGATTACCTGCGCCTTGGAACAGCAATACGGCGGCGCAACAATTTACAGCTATAATTGGTCTAATCGGATTACAAATGTCGGCGTGGAATATCTGCGCGGCATTTCCTATTTCAATCCGTTGGTGGTCACCAATATAGGGAACTCAACCAACTATTACGCCGATGAAAACCACACATGGACCTTCGTTGCTTTTGACGGCGCGATAGCCAATGGCTGGGCCCGGAATCTGAATGCCAGTAATTTTGCCTATTCCTGCGTGCAGATCACGGGAATTTCTGCATCCAAACCAGGAGCGAGGAACATCACTGTACGCGATTGCACGTCCCTAGATCCCGTCTCCATCATTGACGGGGGACGGCGCTATGCATTTGTGTTGAACGATAGCCAATTTTGTTTGGTCCAAAATTGCACCACCAGTAATGATCGTCACCAGTTTGTCACACAATCATTGACCGTAGGTCCCCATGTCTTCGTGGATGGGTGGAGCGACAATGCCTATGCCGATGCAGGTCCTCATTTCCGTTGGGCCACGGGTGCGATGTGGGATAACGTCGCGGCTAATGGAGACAATCTTGCGATCCGCAACCGCGGCAACCTCGGAACTTCTCATGGGTGGGCTGGTGCAAACGAAGTTGTTTGGAATTCAAAAGCAGATGGCCTCAATGTTGAAAATCCTCCGACAGCCCGCAACTGGCTCATCGGCAGCCTTGGCGCACTAGTAAACAATACGGCCGCCATTCCCTATCCTGCGACGGCGGGCACTTACGATTCTCTGGGCTCAAATGTTTTCCCCAACAGTCTTTACTACGCCCAGCTGCAAAATCGTCTTGCCGCACCCAATACGAGAACACGTGAGTATTGGATCGGCGACATTGATAAATTCATCACCGCCAGTTCCACCGGTGAAGGGGTGTCGGTAGACTCAACGTGGAGAAGCACCGTTCAATCTGCCGCCGGCACGGCAATGGTGAACGGATTCGACATCGTGACCAACGCGCAATGGATTCCATTCACGTTCAACTTCTCGCTTTCAGAGACGGATCGGATCGTCGGCGCCACGCTCTCGGTCGCGATGCGAGCAACGAACGCAGGGGCAACAAATGGAATTCTTTACCTTGATGCAATCGCTAACAGTAGCCCCTTCGGGACGCTCGGTTGGCAGCCCATCGGTATCGGCACAAACACGACTGTCCGCGTGCTCGATCTGGGCAGCCAGCTTGATTTGCTATCGGACGGGAAACTTAATCTCGCAGTCTCAGGCGATTTGGGGATGGACTGGGCGATGCTTGAGCTTCAAGTGGTACCTGTTGTCATGACTTATACAAACATTTTCTATCCTGTTGCCGATGCTTATGTTCGTGGCGGAGTGAACGTTGCATCCAACTTTGGCCCGGCCACGACTCTTGTGGTCAAGACCGACAGTTCAGCAGACAATCAGCGTCGTGCATTTCTGCGTTGGGACTTGTCGGGCTTCAACGGGGACTTGTTTCATGCGCGAGTCAGGTTGACCCCCGTTAGTGTCGGGACGAATGGGATTGAGAATGGAATCACTCTCGTTGCGAGTAACCAGTGGAATGAAACCACGCTCAACTGGAACAACCGGCCCATCGGCGGCAAACGTTTTGCCACATGGATACCTGCCGCGAGCGTGCCGGTTGAGTTTGTTGTCACGCCACAGGCGCAGGCA
>WBXK01000160.1 GCA_008933055.1 Verrucomicrobiota bacterium
CGAGATCGAAGTGAATGTTTGCCGCGCCTCCGGTAAGGGCGGACAAGGGGTGAACACCACGGACTCCGCCGTGCAGATCATCCACAAGCCGACGGGCATGATCGTGCGTTGCGCGGATGGTCGTTCGCAGATCAAGAATCGCGCGCAGGCCATGGTGGTTTTGCGCACGCGGCTGTTGGAGCGCAAGATTGCGGAGGAGGATGCCAAGTATGCCGCGCACCGTAAAGATCAGGTCGGCACCGGCGAGCGGAGTGAAAAAATCCGCACCTACAATTTCCCCCAGAACCGCGTCACGGATCATCGCATCGAGGTGACGCTCTACAATCTGTCGAACTTCGTGAACGGCGAACTGGATGAGTTGATCGAACCGCTCATGACGAATGAGATGGAAGAAAAATTGAAAGCGCTTGGCGAATGAAACGGCTCTGCGTCTTTTGCGGTTCGTCGTATGGAAATTCGCCTGCGTTCACAGCGGCAGCGCGAGAGTTGGGTGAAGCCATCGCCACACGCGGCATCGAACTCGTCTATGGCGGAGCACGCGTCGGTTTGATGAATGAAGTCGCCGATGCAGTATTAGCTAAAGGCGGAAAAGTCATCGGCGTGCTGCCGCGTTTTATGAGCGACAAGGAGCTCGCGCATGAATCGCTGACTGAATTGCATCTCGTGGACACGATGCATCAGCGCAAGCAGCTCATGGCGGAGTTGTCGGATGGCTTTGTCGCGTTGCCCGGCGGATTTGGCACGTTTGAAGAAATCTTTGAAGCCATGACCTGGTCACAGTTAAACCTGCATCGTAGCCCATGCGCGTTGTTCAACGTGGCTGGCTATTATGACAAGCTGATCGAATTCCTAGATATCTCTGTGGCGTCGGGATTTGTCCGAAAAGATTTACGCGACTCGCTGATCGTGGCGGACAACGTGGAAGATTTATTTGAAGGCATTGCGAATCATCGTCCGGCACAAAGCGAGAAGTGGATTCCCCAAAACATTTTGAAATCATGATTGAACCCAAAGGATTAGTATTCGACTGCGACGGAACGCTTGCCAACACCATGCCGCTGCACTGGCGCGCGTGGAGTATGATCACGCAACGCCACAACCTGCACTTTCCCGAAGACCGTTTTTACTCGCTCGGCGGCGTGCCATCGCGCGACATCCTCAAGATGCTCGCTGAAGAGCAGGGGCGCTCGCTGGATCACATCGCCGTGGCGCACGAGAAGGAAGAAGCTTATCTGCCGCTGATGTCGCAGGTGGAGCCGATCCATGCTGTCGTCGAAATCGCCAAAGCCCATCACGGCAAAATCCCGATGGCTGTGGCATCGGGCGGGACGCAGAAGGTCATCTGTCAGGTCCTCGAGCACTTGAGGATACGACATCTGTTCGCGGCCGTCGTGACGAGCGAGATGGTGAAGAACCAAAAACCTGCGCCGGACATCTTCCTGGAAGCAGCGAAGCGTATTGGAGTTGATCCGAAATTCTGCCGTGGTTACGAAGACACCGATCTCGGTATGACGGCGATCCGCGCAGCAGGCATGGATGCCGTGGATGTGCGGCAATGGCATAACACCCAGCCGAAGACGATGAGGTGAGCAGGCGGGGGGCGGTCGCCTCACTGAGTCACCACATGCCGCACGCGCATCGCGTCTCCCGGCATGAGCTTTGTCTGCAATGCGGCGACCTGGCTCTCTGACGCCCGGGATTTACCGACGCGATAACCCTCCGTATCGCCCATCTAATCGGATACGCCAGTCTGGATCGGCAATCACGCCGTGTTCGCTGCGCGTCACGCGCCGAACTTTTCGCTTCACTGGTGCACGCCAACGTGGTTCAGTCTGCGCGGAATGGAAATGATTGAAGCTACTCTTGGTGCCCTCCTCAACGCGGCAGGCATCCTCATCGGCGGCATCGTCGGTCTGGTGCGACCCAAGCCGTTGACGTCCCAAACGCAGGCATTCTTCAAGGTCCTGATCGGCGTGCTCACGGTTTACTTCGGGCTACGCCTCATATGGTTGAGCGTCAACGGAGGTTTCGGCGACATCATCAAACAACTCTTCATCGCTTGCGCCGCCATCATCGTGGGGAATCTCATCGGGAAATTGCTGCGTCTGCAAAAGCTTTCCAATCAACTTGGCCAACACGCCAAGAAACTCATTGATAGCAGCCGTCCTAAAGACTCGCAACGGTTCAGCCACGGCATGAATGCCTGCGCGATTCTGTTTTGCGCCGCGCCGCTCGGTATTCTCGGTGCAATCCACGACGCACTGCCTGCAGACGGCGGCAACGTGCGATTCTATCATCCGATGCTTGTGAAAGGCTTGATGGATGGATTGGCGATGATGGGTTTTGTGATGTTGTTCGGTGGGGGTGCGATTTTTTCCGCGCTGCCGGTCTATGCGCTGTTCGGCACGATCACGATGGTGACGCACATCTGGGCTGAACCGTTCCTGCGGTCGCATCAACTGCTGGAATCAGTCAATGCCGTGGGTGGGCTTGTGATCTGCACCGTGGGTGTGGTCATCTTCGAGATTCGCCGCGTGCAACTGGCGGACTATCTTCCCGCGCTCGCCATCGCGCCGGTGATCACCTGGTTTTGGAAATAATTATCTGCGAATGATGTCTTCATGATCCCTTAAGGTTGGCAGGTGCAAGGTATGCACATGAAAGCTAACCCAACGCTCGTTGAACCAAAAAACATCGTTGCTCTGGTGGTGGTCTTTGCCGTCACAGCTTCATACGCAGCGGCTGTCACTCCTCCGCCGAGTTCTTCATTGGAAATCTCCCGAGGCACGGGAACAAACATCGCCAGCGTGAAAGTCGCTGATGCCTACGATCACGTCTGGATTCTCCAGAGTTCCAGCGATCTGACGACATGGACAGATGTCGAGGCGCTGAAGATTCATAACGGCTCTTTCTCCCGCGCGTTCACCAAAGATGCTTCCAAACCCAATCTTTTCTTCCGCGCGTTCTATGATTCTACACGTCAAAACATCTTCAGCGCGACCCCGAATGCCCTGATCTTGCCGGCGACCTCGTTCAATTACGCCGGACCGGTTTTGCCGGCTGCATTTCTGGTGAACCCGATCCTCGGACAAGACACCACGCCAGCAACCAATGTCACAACGGATGCGGGCGCAACACTGGGTCGTGTATTGTTCTACGACAAGCGACTTTCTACCAACCAAACCGTCTCCTGCTCGTCCTGCCATCAACGCGAGCATGGCTTCTCGGATCCGCGCACGTTCAGCGTCGGGTTCAATGGCGGATTGACCGGGAGAAATTCCATGGGACTCAGCAACGCCCGCTGGTATCAACGCCGCCATTTTTTCTGGGATGAACGAGCGAATACGCTTGAAGATCAAGTGTTGCAACCCATCCAAAATGCTGTGGAGATGGGAATGACGCTGGGCGCACTTACTAATCGGCTCGCCGCCGAGCCGTATTACACGAATCTTTTCACGACGACGTTTGGTTCGCCAGCGGTCACGCCCGAGCGCATCAGCCGAGCACTCGCGCAATTCGTCCGATCCATCCTTTCTACCAGATCCAAATACGACACCGGCGTCTCGAATAACTTCGCCAACTTCACGTTGCAGGAGAATGCAGGGCGTCAGGTCTTTAATGGTGCGGGCGGCTGCGCGGCGTGTCACGGCACGGATAATTTCACGGCCGGCCCGGCACTCAACAACAACGGGCTCGAATTTCCATTCGTGGACTTGGGCGTCGGTGGCATCACTGGCAATCGGGCAGACGATGGCAAATTCAAAGCTCCCTCGCTCCGCAATATCGAACTCACCGGCCCGTACATGCACGACGGCCGATTCAAGACGCTCGAGCAGGTTGTGGAGTTCTATAATTCCGGCGTGGTGGACAATCCGAATCTCTCGGCGCCGTTGCTTAATCCGCCGGGCGGTCCTAACGCGGGGCAGCCGCGCCGGTTGAATCTCACGAACGATCAAAAAGCCGCGCTTGTAGCGTTTCTCAAAACACTCACCGATCCAAACCTCGCAACGGATGAGAAGTTGTCCGACCCGTTCAACTACGGGAATTGAGGATGCGACTGCGGGTTCAAATATCGGAGCGGCTCGGTCAAGAACCTCAGCGTGCTTTGGCCCGCCTGCCTGAATCTTGACTTGGTTGGAACGCGTCGGTACCGTCCGGGAATGGGTCGCCAGTTCACTTATCTCATTCTCCTCATCGCGGTGTTGACGATGCTTCCGCTGCGTTCGCCAGCCCCGTTTGTGTTTTCACCTGGGGAGGGTTGGACATACGAGCCGGTCGGCGGCGGCGGCAAATGGCGGCGCGAACGCGCGAAGGATCAGCTCGAAGTCGCGCAACAAGCGTTGGATAACAAAGATTACTCCCTCGCTGCTAGGGCTTCTAAATATCTGCTCCGCGCTTGGCCGCTTTCGGATTACGCGGCTGAAGCTCAATACATCGCGGCCCGTTGCCTCGAAGCCGATGGCAACGACGAAAAGGCGTTCGCGGCATATCAGAAGATGTTCGAGACCTATCCGAAGAGCGACAAGCTCAAGGATGTTTTCAAACGCCAATATGAAATCGCCCTCCGTTTTCTCAACGGGCAGCGTTTTAAGCTTTGGGGAATCATCCCCTTCATGTCGAACATGGATAAAACTGCGGGTTTGTTTGAGAAGATTGTCGAGACCGGGCCTTACAGCGATGTGGCTCCACATGCCCAATTACGCGCGGGCGCCGCCCGGGAGAAGCAGAAAAATTATCCCGAAGCCGTTGTTGCGTATGAGCGCGCGGCAGATCGTTACCACGACCAACCGATCATCGCTGCGGATGCGCTTTATCGCGCGGGTATTTCCCAACACAAACAGGCGACGACAGCGGAATATGATCAAGGCACGGCGGGGCAGGCCATCGCGACCTTGACAGATTTGATCACCTTGTTCCCTGAAGACAAGCGCGTCCCAGAAGCCAAGCGCATCATCGCCTCGCTCAAAAACGAAGAGGCGCGCGGCAATTTCAAGATCGCGGAATTTTATACAAATCGCAAACAGTGGAATGGCGCTCTCATCTACTACAACGAAGTGTTGTTGAGCGGCATCAATTCCCCGCTGTCAGCTGCGGCGCGCGAGCGGATTGATCAGATCAAACAACAGCTTCAGGCGACGACACCGAAATAATATGCGTCTGGTCCGCAACATTCTGTCGGGAACTCTTCTGATTCTGCTGTGCGGCTGCGCGGGCTATCGCCTTGGTTCAACCAATGGAATCCGTGCCGGCGACAAATCCATCCAGATCGTGCCGGCCACGAATCGCACCCTTGAACCACGTTTGGGCGACGCGGTCACATCCGCATTGCGAAAAGAAATCCAGCGCGATGGGACTTTCCGTCTCGTGACGAGCGGGACTGCGGACATCGTGGTGA
This sequence comes from Verrucomicrobiota bacterium, assembly GCA_008933055.1. Classification (GTDB taxonomy): domain Bacteria; phylum Verrucomicrobiota; class Verrucomicrobiia; order Limisphaerales; family JADLHS01; genus JADLHS01. Next base: position 5,396 of record WBXK01000160.1, read on the forward strand.
CGTGTGAATTGTTTCGCTACGAACGAAACGAGATCAGCTTTGTGCCGGGAGATATTGTGACTGCGAGAGATTATCGTATCGCGTTGGGCGCGCGCGTCGCTGCAAAGGAGAGCTTCTCGGGCAAAACCGTTCTTTCACGCGAATTTAC
>WBXK01000161.1 GCA_008933055.1 Verrucomicrobiota bacterium
GGATTCCACCGGACGCAGCGGCGTAACGCACCTGATCCACCAGTTGCAGGTAGGGCGACTTGCCAGTCTTGAAATCAATGTGAAACATCATAGGCGTCGTCTGTCCTATGCCACTATGACAGATGGCTCGTAGTGTCAACGTTTTATTCTTGTAGTGACTTGGCGCAGCGGCTGGCAAAATGATCGCGACTAGTCGAGGATGACACAGTTGCGCTCTACCCAAACCACTTTGCTTGCTCGCATTGAATGAATTCCGTTACGCTCTGTCCAACGACCATGCCGGACGCCAACAATAATCCGTCGCCCTCAGTTTTGAGGGCGTTTGATTTTCCATCTCGCACCCGACTTGTGTTTGGCGCGGGCAGTGCGGGGCGCGTCGGAGAATTCGCAGGGGAGACTGGCGCAAAGAACGTTTTACTCGTAACAGACGCTGGGATCGTGACCTCCGGTCACGCGGGGCGGGTGCGAGCTTCGCTGGAGGCTGCGGGCTTGCGTGTGACGCTGTTCGACAAGGCGCGCGAAAATCCCACGACGAAGTGCGTGGAGGATTGCGTGTTGGTGGCGCGTGCGGCGGGGATTGATTGCATCGTCGGACTCGGTGGCGGGAGTTCGATGGATACGGCAAAGGGCTGCAATTTCATCCTCACGAACGGCGGGCAGATGAAAGATTACTGGGGCGTGGGCAAGGCGATGAAGCCGATGTTGCCATTTATCGCCATTCCAACGACGGCAGGTACGGGCAGCGAGATGCAAAGCGCGGCCTTGATCGCGGATGAAATCACGCATCAGAAGATGGCGTGCCTTGATCCGAACTGCGCGGCGCGTATGGCGATCCTTGACCCGACGCTGACGCTCTCGCAGCCGCCACGCGTCACAGCCTGCACAGGCATTGATGCCATCGCTCATGCTGTCGAGTCGGCTGTGACGACGAAACGGAATGAATTGTCTCAAAAAATTTCCTCGGAGGCGTTCAAGTTATTGGTCGCGGGCTTTCCTGTGGTGATGAGTGAACCGGGAAATCTCGCCGCTCGGTCGCAGATGCAACTCGGCGCAGCGTATGCGGGTGCGGCGATTGAAAACTCCATGCTCGGTGCGGCGCACGCGGCGGCGAATCCGTTGACGGCCCAATTTGGAATCGCCCACGGTCATGCAGTCGGTCTGATGCTGCCGCAAGTGGTGCGATTCAACAGTGAAGACGCCGAGATAAGCGAATTGTATTCTCGCTTGGCGGCAATCGCAGGATTTGAAGCCACGCCAAAGGCACTCGCTGCTCAGCTAGAATCTTTCCTCACTCTGACCAGATTGCCGACCTCGCTCGAAGCCGCCGGAGTGAAACGAGATTCTTTGCCGATGCTGGCGAAGGAAGCGGCGCGACAGTGGACAGCGGGATTTAATCCACGCCCGATCACTGCGAAGGATTTTCTGCAACTCTACTCAGCGGCGTTCGATTGAAAACTTCGCCATCGCACGCCACGAGCTCTTGAACGGATAGCGCAGAATCGAGCGCAGGATGATGGAGCGCACTTCGTCCCGCGAAACTTTCACGCGACACTCAGGATCAAGCGCGGGTTCATCGCGCAGTTTCTGGATCGTTTCCAAACCGATGAGGATCGGCCACGCGCAGGCGAGGCGCAGGCTGATGTGGCGGCGGGAGATAAGATTTGTGTATTCCCAACCCGCTGCGAGGTGGGATTCTGCGAGATCGAGGTAGCGATTGTAGAGCGGGCGGAACGCGGGTTCGTTCGCTGGCGACAACAGGTCAGCGGGAACGAGACGAGCCTCGGCGAGTTTATCGGCAGGAATATAGCAGCGGCCTTTCAGCAAATCCGCCGGGAGATCGCGCAGGATGTTGACGAGTTGAAGACCTTTGCCAAAGCGGATGCCAAGTTCCTCAAAATCAAACGACGTGGCGAACTTGCGCTTCTCCGCTGTATTGAAAACGTGGGCGACGCATAGCTCCGTCCAGAATTTCCCCACGCAGCCGGCCACGCGAAACGTGTAGTCGTCCAATTCATCCTCGTCTCGAAGCGCGATAAGATTCTTCGGCGTCGCGCTGGGGAAGCGTTGCAAATCCAAGTCCTGCCCGCTGATGATCGTCTCAACGACTTCACGCACGCGCTTGAAGTCTTTCGCAGAAAGTCGGCGCAACGAGCTAAGTGTTTCTTCCACGCTCTCCAACAACTCGCGCTCGGCAGGCGAACCTTGTTGCAGCGTCAACTCGGCGAAGTTCAACCCGCCGTCGCTGATCCCAAGGATACGTTCGCGAAGTCTATCGAGCGCTTCGAGCCGTTGACCCGGCGAAACAATCTCCGTATCCGCGATCGTATCCGTGGTGCGCGCCAGTAGGTAGGCGAGCGAAATCTGCGGACGAATGGCGCGAGGAAGCACGCGCAACGTGAGATAAAACGAGCGGGAGTTGCGCTTGAGCAGTTCGTTGGTACTGATGCGGGCCATGTATCAACTCGCCTTGCTTTGGACGCGTTTGGTGAATGCGCTTGTGCGGATGACGGCGCGCTTGTGAACGCCGCGCGCGATCAATTCCTGCGCGTCGCGTGCCTCGACTTGGAAATCCACGAACCGTCCCGTGACGCCGATGACGCGCGTGGTTACGGCAACTTGCGCGCCGAGCGGTGTGGGCGAGAGATGGCGGAGTTCGATTTCCACGCCCACGCTGCGTTCGTCCTGTTCGAGGAACGGAGAGATGGCTTCCCGCGCGGTGCGCTCCATGAGCGCGATCAAGTTTGGCGTGCTCAACACGGCGGGCATCCCATCCGTGGCGAAAGTGATCGTGTGTTCTTGTGAAACAGCGAAGCGATGCTCCCCTGTAATGCCAATCTTGGGTGCGGATTTCATGCCGTTGAAGGAATCATAAATGGCCGAGCGGAATTAGAAAGCTTGGAGATAAATGTGCAAACGATGAGACCGCTGATCGATGGTAGCGGAGACAGTGCGACCCACTCCATCCAAGCAGGGGGTTTGTCCGGATCAAATTATCTCCGCCCAAACCGCGCCAACAGTTTCGAATGGATGTCTCCGAAGCCACCGTTGCTAAAGACGCACACGATCTCGCCGGGCTGAACGTGCATTCCCGCGTGCGCCACGATGGAGTCCACGTCCGCTAGATACGCGGCGTTTTTGCCCGCAGCTTTCAATTCGGCCATCAATGATTCCGGATTCAATCGCTCTTCGGGTTTGAGTAATTCGAGTCGCGCGACCTGCGAAACAATCACACCATACGCGTCCGCAAATGAATCCGCGAGTTCCCTCTGGAAAACATTCCGCCGGGTCGTATTGCTGCGCGGCTCAAAGATCGCCCAGATGCGTTCCTTGGAATATCTCAGGCGCAACGCTGCAAGCGTTTCGCGGATGGCCGTGGGATGGTGTCCAAAATCATCGATTACCGTCACGCCGCCGGAGATGCCGCGCACTTCCATGCGCCGCTTGATACCCGTAAACGTGTCGAACGCGGACTGGATCTGCTTGTTGGAGAAGCCGCAATGTTTCGCTGCCGCCACGACTGCGAGCGCATTACGCACATTGAATTCGCCTGCCAGATTCAGATGAAACTTCGCGCTGGGAATCTCGAATGTGCTCGCCGTCGGGCCAAGACGCATGTTGGTAGCGCGGATGGAATTGTTATCACCAAGTCCGAATCGTTTTACAGGACAGAAATTCACGTTGAGCAAAGGCGCGAGGTTCGCGTCGTCGCCGTTGCCGAGCAGCAGGCCATTGCGAGGCACGATGCGGATGAAATGCGAGAAAGTTTTCTGCACAGCGGCTAGATTCTCGAAGATGTCCGCGTGATCGAACTCTAGATTGTTAACGATGGCGACTTCCGGCAGATAGTGGATGAACTTGCTGCGCTTATCGAAGAAGGCCGTGTCGTATTCGTCCCCCTCGATGATGAACCACTCGCTGTCCGTGAACCGCGCGCCCTGCGACAGATTATTCGGGATGCCACCGATGAGATAACTTGGATTGAGTCCGTTGTGTTCAAACACCCATGTCAGCAGCGATGTCGTGGTGGTCTTGCCATGCGTCCCCGTGACGACGATGCAGCGTTTCCCACGGATGAAAAACTCGCGTAACAGATCCGGCAGCGAACAGAACCTAAGCTTGTGATCGAGCGCGTATTCCGCTTCGGGATTGCCACGCGCGATGGCGTTGCCGATAACGACGAGATCTGGCTTATGCGCAAGATTCTTCTCCGCGTAGCCATTCATCACGGAGATCTTGCGGCCCGCGAGGAACGAGGCCATCGGCTCATAGACATTGCTGTCCGACCCGGTGACGGAGTAGCCCTTTTCCAACATGGCCACGGCAGCAGAGGCCATCGCCGTGCCACCAATGCCGACAAAGTGAACTGATTTTATTTCCGAAAACATCGCGCCGAAGACGATAGGCAAATTTGGAACTCAGGGAAGCGAGAAGTTGGAGTGGACACTTTTTAAACTAGGAAAGACGGAAACCATACGAAGCATTTTTGCTAGGAAGGAACGCAAAGACGCACAAAGGACTCGGATTGGCTGCGCCTCAAGCAGGCGACGACGGTGTTTAAATGAGCACCCACTGCCTGCTGACCCGCAAGTATTTTGCGGGGGCATATCTGGGCGTGATCGAGATAGTTTTGGTGAGACTGCCGCCGCTTCCGACCACAATGGTGTTGTCGATTCAAATAGCCAAGGAGAGGTTCGTTGAATACTGCTCGGTCTAGGAAAAAGAGCATTGCACACCAAAACGGCAGTTCGGCAAGGCCCTTGCTTAATTTAGGTTTCGCATTATCTGGCAAACGGGATTGCATGATTTTGCTGAGGGAAACCGAGTAATAACATTCATCTGTCTGACGCAAAATGACCACAGTGGTAAAAAACGATCTTAACAAGTTGAACTTGGACGCAGCGGTCGCCAATGGATTTTTTGACGAAATGTTCGGGCGCGAGGCTGGTGCGCTCAGCCATTACCAAAAACTGCGCTGCGCGTTCAACCAGATCACCCACGACGATTTCAAGACGAAGCGCAACTCCGTTGACCTCGCGTTTTTACGTCAGGGCGTGACGTTCAATGTCTATGGCGACTCGCGCGGGACAGAGCGGATTTTCCCGTTCGACCTTGTACCTCGCATCATTCCAGCCAAGGAGTGGGAACACATCGAGCGAGGTCTCGTGCAACGCATCACCGCACTGAACCTCTTCCTGCACGACATCTATCATGAGCAACGCATTGTGAAGGATGGCGTCGTGCCGGCGCATTACATTCTTTCCGGAAAACATTTTCGCCGTGAGTTCGTGAACTTTGCCGTGCCCAAGGATATTTACATCCATGTTTGCGGAACGGATTTGATCCGCGATGACAAGGGGCAATACATGGTGCTGGAAGACAATGGGCGTTGTCCTAGCGGCGTGAGCTATGTGTTGGAAAATCGCCGCGCGATGAAACGCACTTTCCCGGGCATGTTCGAGAATGTCGGCGTGCGTCCTGTCGAACATTATCCGCAGGAGTTGCTCAAATCGCTCCAA
>WBXK01000162.1 GCA_008933055.1 Verrucomicrobiota bacterium
AAGCTTTTGCTGCATTAAAACCATTCAAGGGCAGGGCGGTTGAATTGGAAGCGCTCGCAGAATTTTTGTTGAAGCGGGAGAGTTAATGTGTTTAAACGGCGCTCTCATACCTCTGAGTTCAATCCAATCTTCGCCCGCTTGAACGCCGCACTGCGCGTCGGATAGATGTGGTCAATCTCTTCCAGCAATCCTGGTCTGTCGGCTGCGACTTCTTCCTCAGTCGGGACGCGATTTAGCTTTCGTGCGAACTCCTGTAAGTAGGATTCAATCTCACGCTTGGTGACTTCGCGGTGATGCACCTTGGTGGATTCGCGTGGGACGATGAATTCGCCGAACATGTCAGCGTGTTCGCGCATGTGGGCGATTTTGCATTTGGTGATCTCTACGTATTTCTCGTCCACGTCGGTGACGACAAACTTCCGCCCCAACTTCATCGCAGCGATAGCTGTCGTGCCTGCGCCGCAGAACGGGTCGAAAACCACATCGCCGGGGCGTGTGGCGAGCTTGATAATACGTTCCATGAGTTTGTCCGGCAACTGACACGGATGCGCGTCACGGTCGCGCTTGTGTCGAATGCGGTGGATGTCGTACCACAGATCGGAGAGTTCAACCTTCACGTCGTCGCCAAGGGTCTTGCGATCCCTCACGCATTTGGCGCGGAGACAATATTGAAGTGAGTCCGGGGGCGTCACAAATCCATCGCGCAACGTCTCGCTGACGCGAGAATAATTGCACGGTGGTTTCCCACCGGGCTTGGTGTGCCATAGCAACGCGTAGTGAGCGGGCATGATCTTGCCGCGCGGATCGGAGAGCGCATCCCACACGATCCAGTGGCGGAAATCGAGTCGCCGATTCAAAAACGCTGCGTGATGGATCGCCCACTTGGGGAGGTTCAACACGAAGAGACTGCCGCCCGGTTTGAGCGTGGCGACAATGCCATCGAGCCAAGCGTTGCACCAATCGAGGTAGTGCTGATCAACCATCGCGTCGTCCCACTGGCTGTATTTCTTTTCGAGATTGTAAGGCGGGTCGGCGAACGCGAGATCGAACGCGCCGTCCGGGTGCAGGACTTTCACGCGTTTGAGGAACGAGATGCAATCGCCCGCGTGAACGGAGTCAGGCTCGATGGTGGAAAGTTTGGAGAAGGTTTTTGGCGATTCGAAGGCGACACTTTTGATTTCGTCCACTTCAACTTGCTGGCTTGCGGGAAAAGCGGCGATGAGATTTAGGCTATTGCTGGCGTTTGCGCCGGAAAGTTTGGCGATGCGTCCCAAGACATCGTCAGGAATCTTGTCGTCGCGCAGTTTGCGGCGCGGCAGGTCTCGCCAGACATCGGACAAGGCCGCGCCCGCTGGATTGAGCAGATGTTTCTTGCCACCCCAATCTTTCACGTTCTGTCCGCAGGCGGTGCAGTTGCGATGCTGCACGCGGGTTTCGCGGGTGTGCAGGGCGAACTTCGCTGCCTTCCTCAACGCGGGTTCGTTCTTCATGAACATCAACATCCCGCGATGGTTCGGTTGAAGAAAATCACCGCGTGATTCTTCGTTGATATCCAGAGCGAGCCAGTATTTGAAGATGGCTTTTGCAGAAAGTTCTCGTGCGGCGAGGATATGTTGACCCCAAAGCGGCAACTCGAAAGGTTTGCCATAAACGAACAGCAATCCGCCGGGTCGCAGTAGACGAAGCGATTCTGCGAGCAAGTCTCGTGCGGGTGGAATCAATTTATTGTTTGCGACGCCGTTGGCCGTGCTAATGGCAAGAGCTTCATACAACGCAGCCGGGAGGTGGGCAGTATCCCGGGTAGAAACGAAATGGATTCGTTTGAACGAACTTCGGTTGTCGAACATGGCGGCTTAAGTAAAGCTGTTGACGAGGGTTAATTCAATCCCGTGCGTGTGTTGATCGGTTGAAACACGGGCCGCGCTGCCGATCGCAAGAACCGGACAAAAAATTAACTCTTGCAGACACACCGTCCCCAACTATACTGCGCGTCCTTTTTAACGGAAGATTGAATTATGCGACGTCCCAAAGGTATCAAAACGAAAAAATCAGTATCGAAGCGCTTTAAAATCACTGCGACAGGCAAGGTCTTGCGCTCAAGTGCTGGCCGGCGGCACCTATGCCAAGGCAAAAGCGCCAAACGCCGTCGCAGTTTGCGCGGTTCCAAGCTCGTCCATTCCACCGACGAATATCGCATCAAGCAGAGCCTCCCGTTCAGCCACTGATCCTATCAACCCACAACTTTTAACAATTAACTAAGATGCGTGTAACAAATTCACCCGCCTCCCGCAAACGCCGCAATCGCATGCTGCAAGCGGCGAAAGGCTTTCGCCTCAAACGCTCCAAACTCTATCGCTACGCTTCCGACGCAGTAGATCACGGCCGTCAGTACGCTTACCGCGACCGTCGCGTCAAGAAGCGCACGTTCCGATATCTCTGGCAGGCTCGTATCAACGCTGCTGCTCGTGAAGTAGGAATCACTTACAGCCGTTTAATCGAAGGTTTGAAAGCTGCCAAATGCGAACTGGATCGGAAGATCATCGCCGATCTCGCTGCGACCGACAACGCAGCGTTCCTTGTGATCGTTGAACTCGCCAAATCCGCGCTGAAGAAAAAGCCCGCCGCGACTTTGGCTAAGTCTTAATTCTCAAGCTAAATTATCAACGGGCGACCAGCGATGGTCGCCCGTTTTTCTTTGGTTTCTACCCTCAATACTCTATCTTGCGGGTTCAAATTTATGGCTGGATTCTTGGACGAAATTGAACCGTTGAAACAAACCGCGCTCGCGGAACTAAAAGCTGCGCCTGACCTCGCCGCCTTGGAACAAACCAAAGGCGCCTGGATTGGACCGGGCGGTAAGTTCACCGCGTTGATGAAACAGCTCGGCACACTCCCCAAGGAAGAGAAGCCTGCCGCCGGTAAGCTCATCAACGCCGCCAAGCTGGAACTCGAAGCTGCACTCGCCGAGAGCCGAAGCGAACTCGAGCTCGCCGCCGTAATGCCCAAGCATCCGACGGATTTCACCCTGCCCGGTCGCCGCCATGCACTCGGCAAGTTGCATCCGTTAACACAAGTCACCGATGACATCGTTCGCGCCTTCCGCAAAATTGGCTTCGCTGTTGCCGACGGGCCTGAGATCGAGGACGAGTATCACTGCTTCGACGCGCTCAACACCGCAGCGGACCATCCTGCGCGCGATTCGCAGGATACGTTTTACCTTAACGTCACGGACAAGCGCTTGCTTCGCACGCACACCAGTTCAGTCCAGATCCGCGTGATGAAAGCCCAGCCGCCGCCTGTGCGCATAATCGTGCCCGGTCGAGTGTTTCGCCGCGACAACGCCGACGCTACGCACAATCCCACTTTCCATCAGGTCGAAGGACTTTACGTGGACAAAAACGTCACCGTCGGTGACCTCAAGGGCACGGTGGAATTTGTTTTTCGCGAACTCATGGGTGACGACGTAAAGATCCGGTTCCGGCCGCATTATTTCAGCTACACCGAGCCAAGCTACGAGATTGATTTCACCAACGCGCTAGTCAAAAAGATGGGCAAGGACTGGCTGGAAATTGCCGGTTGCGGCATGGTTCATCCGCAAGTGTTCGAAAACGTTGGCTACGATCCCGCAGTTTGGACCGGCTGGGCGTTCGGCTTCGGCATCGAACGTATCGCCATGCTCCGTTACGGGATCAATGATATCCGCCTTTTCTATGAGAATGACGTGCGATTCCTGAAACAATTCTGATTGGTCGCCCACCATCAGTTTCCCTGCAACGTTTGGCGAACAACGCGCTTTGATTCTTTACCCCGTGCGTTAGACTCGGCACATGCTGAAACTTCGACTGTTTATCGGCGCATTCGTGTTGGTCATCATTCTGGCATTGGGCGTCTGGCTTGGCTTCGTGATTCGAAGCGTTACCAGCAACTCAGGCGCGAATGCCTACAACACCGCCGTCGTGCTGCGCCAAGTCCAGACACTCTCGCAACTCGTCACCGTGAAATACGTCATGGAAAAAGTCTTGGTATACGAGGACGTGAAATGGTTTCCTGGTGGTGACAACCGAGTCTTGATGATCGCTCACGGCGTGGTGAAAGCGGGAGTGGATCTCGATAGATTGAAGCCGGAAGACATCCAGGTTCATGAAAAGAAAGTGAAGATCAAGCTACCCGCTGCGCAAATCATGGATTGCTATCTTGACGACAAGCAGACTCAGGTGGTCGAGCGCACGACGGGATTGCTCCGCACGTTTGATAAGGACTTGGAGCAGACGGCGCGAAAAATTGCCGTAGATGATGTACGACGCGGCGCACGTGCCGCTGGCATTTTGAAGGATGCGGACGAACGTGCCCTGGCGCAGGTGGAAAAACTATTTCAACAGATGGGGCTGGAAGTGGAATTTATCCGACGCTGAAATTCTTGTGCCAGTTCCATTCTCACGCAGGCGGGACAGGACAGTGTCTTGAAGCAAGCCATCAGAAAATCGGCTGATCTTGCCCATTCGAGGGCATCTCAATCGATAGCCCCACTCAGGCGACCATAACGGGCATAGTGGAACGGTCCGTCTTGATGTGATTGATCTTGATGGCCATCGGTGCGTGAACCGCTTCAATCTCAACTGTCAGGCGTTTGCGAGGCGTGACGGCTTGTGCTGCCTGGCTGCGCAGCTGCATCAGGTAAAGCAATGGCGGACGCGGTGCTGGTCTCCGGTTTGTGATTTGCGCCAGACCTTTGAATTCCTGAAGCGTTTTGATCAATTTCATTTTCGTAGCCATTTGTTTCCGTCCTCGCCGTCAATACGCAGTTGATATGCCAGCAGGTTTTGTTGAGCAAAATTCGCCCGGAAAAGTTTTTTGAAGTTCAAGTTTCTCCGAATGCGATTTTCAGGAATCGGAAATGGCACTCAGAAGCGCGTGTGGCATCGCGTGCGCTTTCAGGCAGGTGATTATGCAGCAAACAACACCTTCCCCGACTAGTAACAGTCGCTGATATCATGAACTTCGACTCCAACTTTCTGTTCGCTTCGTTGATCTGGGGGTCAATCGGCGCCGGCTATTTCATCTACGGCAAAAAACAGGGCGCAACTATGCCTCTGGTTGGTGGCCTCGCGATGATTATCGTCTCGTACGTGGTTAGTGGTTGGTTGATGATGTCACTGTTTAGCATCGCGCTGGTCGTCGTCATGCATTGGATGATGAAGCTGGGATATTGAATCGTGTGGGGAGTGGGCGTGACATTCCAACCAGTCACTTTGCTGCTTTGGTTTTCTGTGCCTTAACAGTCTCGGTGTATGTCTTGTAGAGCTGTTTCTAATCGCGACAGTTTGAGGTGAGATACTGTTCGTACTGGGTATTGTATATTTCAAAGATGGGG
>WBXK01000163.1 GCA_008933055.1 Verrucomicrobiota bacterium
ATGAGCTCGGTGACCTGGTGCGTGCCGATGACTGAAACCGCTTGGGCCAACGACGTGATTTGATGAGCAAAAGCGATATCTGAACTGTTCGCATAACGCATCAAGCGTGCTGCTAAGTCTACGTCCGTCTGGACCGCTTCTGCCACCATATCGACCGTGCAGTAAGAACGGCTGATCACCTCCTCGACGTGACGCAACGCCGGGCTGAAAGAGCCCACGCTTTCCGGGAGAGACTCGATGATCTCGGAAATCTTCGGAGGGGGATATGAAGGACTTAAATAGCTCATCGGCTTAATCAGGCGCAAAACAGCGTTGAGCTTATTGCGAGATCACGTCTTCTGAATGCAACCTAGTCGTCGATTTTTGACGCGGGCATTCCTCCTCGCGCAGGTAGCGAAAAACGCCCTCCTCTTCACAGCCGTAGGGCGCTGTTGAACAGGACCTACAGGCTGCGGCAACGCAAAGTGCCAGCAGGGCGATAGTCATGAGTACGAGAACCACAGGAGTCATTTCGCACTGCCCATGCCAAAAAAAGGTCTGATACGACATTGAAACGAGCCGGCCATTATTTCCTCGGAGGGGTGGTTTCATTCGCCTGCTTTTATTGGCCTTTCAGGAGGTTTAAGAAAAAAACTTAAAATAAGTAATCACACGTAACGAACACTGCGCGGAACTGACCCCGCCAAACCAGGCTGTAATAATTTCAACCCCCACCAAATCAGACTGTAATTGTTGCGGTCTTCTTGCCGTCTTGGTTCACAGAAAAAACTCGTTTTAGCCGTTCCGTGTTTATTCTTTTTGGATATGGATAAACCACAACAAAATTGATCCACGCGTTTCTTGGGCTCCGGAAAAACCTCATTTCACGCCGTAATTTCTCATTTTCAAAGTGTGTGCTTTGGAAGCCAAAACTATTTTGGACGGAGACGAACGCCCAAAAAAACGAGCTTTATTTACTGGCATAAGACTGGCGTTGCATGCCGGCGTTGGGAGGCGATACAGGAAATGTTCGGTGTTTTTATTAAGGCGATGCGTAAAACATTTAAGAAAACAATATTGCAACTTTTGGCGCTGCTGCTCCTGGTCTTTAAGTTCGAATCCTCAGCAGGAATCGTCAGCGACAATTTAGGAGACCCGTTCAATGCGGACCTGACGCTCACGGGGGATGCCAGTTCCACGTGGGGGGCTCAAAGCTTCAACAGCAGCAACATTTACCAACTCACCGCAGTGGAACTTAACCTGCGCCAGTTTGCTGGCTCGGGGTCTTTCTTTGTTCGGATCTATGATGCTGCAGCCTCGGGGCTACCGAGGGAGATCATTCCGGGAGGCGCGGTGACTAACCAGCACCCGATCGCGGCCTTGGGCACGAACGAAAACTCAACGGTTTTATTTTCCGGGTTATCCATTCGGCTGAAGCCACAGTCTGATTATTTTGTCGTGGTCGGAAGAGAGCCGGGGGATGCCAACCCAAGCAGCGAACTCTTATGGGGATATTCCAGCAGTGGCCTGCAAGGTTCACGCTACGCACAAAGTCGAGACCAGGGCGTGACGTGGGAAGCCAGCCAGTCCGACTCACCGCAACGGATGCGCCTCATCGGGGAATTGAATCTGCCGCCCGTGTTCTCTGCGCAGCACTCGAATTATCTAGTCCTCGAGTCGCAGACATTGACCCTGACAAACCAAGCGACAGATCCTGACACGTCCGCCACACAGCTGGTCTACGCTTTGATTTCGCCTCCGGCGGGCTTAGTAGTGGATGGCTCTGGAGTCATCACCTGGCGGCCCACCGCTGAACAGTCGCCCTCGACGAATCTCATCCTCACCACCGTCAGCGATGGAGTGACGACTGTTACCAACTCCTTGGTGATCCGTGTTTTCTCACTGGCTGAGGCCGCTGCGAATACCCCTCCTCAATTAGTTTTACCCGCAGATGTGGCCATCAAGGAGTCCGAACCTTTCCGTCTCTCCCTGAGCGCCTCAGACCGAGAGACCGCTACCAGCGGATTGACTTATGCGCTGCTCAGCGCGCCGGAGGGCTTAACGCTTAGCCGCACAGGAGAACTCAATTGGCGACCCACCGAATTGCAGGGACCGAACACCTACGGGATCACGATCAAAGTGACCGATGACGGCATCCTCCCGATGAGTGTCACCAACGGACTCGTTTTGCGGGTGGACGAAGTCAACCAGCCGCCCTTCAGCATCGCGCTCCGGCCTCAACTCGTCTCCGAGTTGCAGACGCTGGTGTTTACGAATGAAAGCCTCGATGCGGACTGGCCTGCGCAGGCGTTGAGTTACGCTCTGGTTGAGCCTGTGCGAGGCGCGCAAATCGACACGAACGGGGTGGTGTCATGGACTCCAGATGAAGAACAAGGGCCTTCAACCAATACCATGCTCATCGTGGTATCAGACGGGGTCTCACGCTACACGAACTCAGTGCAGGTCATTGCCAGCGAGGTCAATCGCCCCCCCGAGCTGTATGTTCCGATGGATCAAACCATTCTTGCGCTCACACCTTTTCAAGTTACCGCCAAGGCGAAAGATGAAGATAAGCCAGCCAATCGGCTGACCTTCTCGCTGCTGAGCCCGCCTCAAGGCATGACGATCAACCCTGCCAACGGTCAAATCGATTGGCTGCCCAGTGCGGAGCAGCGTGATTCGACGAACCTCATCCTCGTGACGGTGGCGGATGATGGCAGCCCCAGCCTAAGCGATACGCAATCGTTCACCGTCATCGTCTCATCAGTACGGTTGCCAATCCTGTTGGACAATCTAAAAGATCCGCTCTACGGAGACTTCTCTTATCCCGTCACCAACGAGAACATCTGGGCTGGACAAAGCTTTAACAGCGGCCCGGCAAGCTATTTAACTGACTTGGAATTGAACCTCTTCCGCTCAGAGCAAGTGTCCGGGACGTTTTACGTGACTTTATGCAGCGCGGCCTCTCCTGGCGTTCCCAGTGATGTAGCCCTGGGAACTCTGATCGCGACGAAACAAGATGTTTCGAGACTGGCCACAAGTGTGGACGGCACCTGGTCCATCGAAAATCTAAGCATCCCAATAAAAACCAACACGGAATACTTTGTCGTCGTTAGCATGCAAGGATTGTCGGCGAATGCACTGAGCTTGTTTGATTCAAAAATGCTCTCGCGTGCTAGGACATCCCAAACGAATAGCTGGATAGATGGTGTCTGGACAACATCCAAAGCCGAGGGGTTGCACTGGGGCTATTCCTCTCGGAGGACTCCGGGTTCAGGATATAATGAGACTCTGGATGGTGGGCGCACCTGGGCCACGGCCGATACTCTTTACCCTCAAAGAATGAAGGTGAAAGGCAGCGCTAACCTTCCCCCTGCCCTCGCCCTTCCAGCGTCGAGTATGATTGTTGAAACTAAGAGCTATCAGGGATCCGTGGTGGCGAGCGACCGCGACACGCCTGCGGCCGATCTGATTTATGAATTGCTCGCAGCGCCCACGGGGCTGGAGTTGAACCGCACCCAAGGTCTGTTGCAATGGACGCCGACCGAAGCGCAAGGGCCTTCGACGAATCGCATCGTCGTCCGGGTGACCGATCGCGGAATCCCCCCCTTAAGCGTCACCAATTCCTTTACGCTGACAGTGCTGGAATCCAACCTAGCTCCAGCTCTGGTGTTACCGGCAAACTCGAGCCTGAATGAACTGACAGCCTTTGTGGGGACAGCGGCAGCATCAGACGCGGACCTGCCTGCCAACCGTCTCACGTTCAGCTTGGTCACGGCCCCGGAAGGGATGACGATAGATCCGCTTTCAGGAAGGCTTGATTGGACTCCGACTGAACTCCAGGGGCCGAGCGTTCAAACCGTCGCGGTCAGAGTCACTGACGATGGGTATCCCTCACAGAGCGCTACCAACAGCTTCACGGTCACTGTGAAAGAAGTGAATGCCGCGCCAGTTCTCGGTCCTCTGTCGGATGTGACTGTTGCGGAGTCCGAATTGTTCCAGACGCAGGTCCGGGCTACGGATGCTGATTATCCGGCTAATAGTCTGACGTATTCATTGGTCAGTGGGCCGGCCGGCTTGGGGGTCTCCCCGACGGGCATCATTTCTTGGACGCCCACAGAATCCCAAGGCCCATCCACCAACAAAGTGGTGTTGAAGGTCGTGGACAATGGTCGGCCCGCTATGAGTGCGACCCATGGGTTCACCGTCATCGTCTCGGAAAAAAACACTCCTCCGGTATTGCCGTCATGGGCTGAGCAAACGATCGACGAATTGGCCACCCTCGTCGTGACCAATATTGCCACGGACGCGGATGTGCCGGCGCAATCCCTGACCTACACGCTGTTGCAGTCTCCCGAAGGCCTGATGATGGACTCCCAAGGAGTGATCCGCTGGACGCCCACTGAAGCCCAAGGTCCAAGCACCAACACGATCGTGACGACCGTCAGCGATGGACTTTCCAGCGCCACCAATCGATTCGTCGTCATCGTGAATGAAGTGAACCAATGCCCCGAATGGAGCGCGTTGACCAACGCAGTGCTCCACGCCGGAGAAACCTTGAAATTGACGCTCGCGGCAACGGATCGCGACCTGCCCCGCCAATCATTAGCGTATGAATTGCTCAGTGGACCGTCGGGATTCACCGTGAGTCCTTCCGGTGACGTCACATGGACGCCAGCGGATGATCAGGTGGGAAGTTCCAACGTTGTGGTGCGGGTCTTTGATGATGCCACCCCCTCCGCCAGCGCGACCAACCAGTTCCAAGTGGAGATCGTTTCCCGTCCGCTGCTCCAGCTAAGCGTTGGCACGAACCACACGGTCCAGCTGAGCTGGAATTCACTACAAGGAAGACGGTATCGCCTTGAATCTAAAGAATATCTGCAAGAAGAAGCATGGGCTGAGGAGGGCGAAGAAATCATCGCCACCGAGACCCGCACAGTCGAGACCCTCCCCATGGAAGTGGAATACAAGTGCTATCGGATCAAAGTCATTCCTTGACGGCTGGATCCGCCGGAATGAGCCAGAGACAACCACGAATGGACACGAATCCACACGAATAAAGACGGGAGCTTTTACCACGTCGAGATGGCGGCGAGAACGTTCGCCAAATAGTGAGCAGAACTCCTGCTGACTGACGGAGCTTCCGCCTCGTCTGAGTCGTGTCTATTGGTATTCAGCTGTTGCGGGTTTAATGAGACCTTTTCTATCAGGGATTGCTCGCACGCTGGACGGCCACTGTCAGCGGAGATTTCAGTCACGGGGCGGATGGTAAAACTACAAGCAACTACTATTTAAGACTGGCTGAAACTCTGCCACTACTGGCGCTCAAAAACGCCGGGGATACACCCTAACAGCCCACCTTTCCATCGCGAGCAGCGAGTCCGC
>WBXK01000164.1 GCA_008933055.1 Verrucomicrobiota bacterium
ATCGCGCATCATCGGCAGTCGCTGGTTGTTTGAATCCGCATAGATCTGCAAGGCTATGCCCACTTGCCGCAGCTGGCTCAAGCATGCTGTCGCGCGTCCCGACTCCTTCGCCCGACCGAGCGTTGGCAATAACAGTCCCGCCAGAATCGCGACGATTGCGATGACCACGAGCAGCTCGATCAGCGTAAAAGCGGCGCGCCGTTGAAGCTTGCAGCTGAACAATTGAAACTGTTGTTTCATCGTGCTCGCATCATTCGCCCGACTCCATCGCCTTTTGCATCTCCTCCAACAACGGAGCCAACTCAGCCTTGGTCTGCGCGGAACTTTGACTGTAAAATGATTTCAGTCCGATCGTCCGCACCTTTGCCTCCAATTCCGGACTTAACGTCGAGCCGCGATTTGTTCCCTCCCTGCCTCCTGTGGCCCCACCTGGCAGCGCTTGAGCATTAGCCTCACGCAACCGCTTCAGTGATTCATCAATCGTCCGACGACGTTTTTCTTCTGGCTGTTCCTCAAACGCCGCGATCATCTGCTTAAACCCCGTTGGCATTGTTGCTTCAATAAACGAAGCCTTCTCTTCCTCGGTCATTTGGGTGAACCAACCTTCAACCGAGCCGCCGAGACGAAGTCGCCGGCGATCTTCAAGCGAGAGAGCATTGAGCATAGCGGCAAGTTTACTCAACGCTTCAGCGCGCTCCGCCGCCGACAGCTTGCTTAAATTCACGTCCGCCACGTAAGCCTGCAGCTTCTCAGCGGTCACCTTGGCATTACGAGCGATTATGTAACCAGCCGTCGCTAGGATCCAGATGCCCGCGATTCCCGCTAGAGCCCAGACCACAGGTCGTTGTCGTTGGCTTAACATGTCACAATCTTAGCGGATTTCTCCGGTTGCGTCATCCAAAACAAACCAAGAATCCAAAACAATCGCGGCTCAATGAAACCATTCGCCCATCCATTAACAGTGCGACTCTTGACTATTGGCAAAGTGCATCTCGTTGAATTCATTTTTGATTCTTTTTGCCGAAAATTACATCACCCGCTAATCTTTGCCGCATGTCTTTTTCAGAAGCGCAGTCATCCAATATGAAGAATTTGTCACACCCGGATCAATTCATCCGTCGCCACATCGGCCCGAACACAACCGAGACGGCCGAGATGCTGAAATTCCTCGACCAGGCAACGCTCGATGCGCTGTCCGATGCTGCCGTGCCGAAAAAGATTCGCCTCCCCCGCCCGCTGGACCTTCCTGCGGCGCAATCCGAACACGACGCTCTGCGCAGCCTCAAATCCATCGCTGCGCAAAACCAAGTTTTCCGCTCCTTCATCGGCATGGGCTATTACGATTGCATCACGCCGCCCGTCATCCAGCGCAACGTCATGGAAAATCCCGGCTGGTACACGCAATACACGCCCTACCAAGCCGAGATTTCGCAAGGTCGTCTCGAAGCGCTCTTAAATTTTCAGACCCTCGCCACAGAACTGACCGGGCTGGACATCTCCAACGCCTCGATGCTCGACGAAGCCACCGCTGCTGCCGAGGCCATGACCATGTCGCATCGGCTCAAGGACGGTCGTAACACGTATTTCATCTCGGAAACCTGTCATCCCCAGACCATCGAGGTCGTCCGCAGCCGTGCGCAAGCACTCAAGATTGAAGTCGTCATCGGAAATCACGAGACCTTCGAGTTCTCAGAGCAGGTCTTCGGCGCACTCGTTCAATATCCCGACACATTTGGCGCGATTTACAACTACGAGCCGTTCACGGAAAAAGCCCACGCCGCGGGTGCGATGGTCACCGTCGCCACCGATCTGCTTGCGCTCACGCTCATCAAACCCCCGGGCGAATTCGGCGCGGACATTGCCGTCGGCAGCGCGCAGCGTTTCGGCGTGCCGCTGGGCTACGGCGGACCCCACGCCGCGTTCTTCGCCACGAAGGATGAATTCAAACGCCAGATGCCCGGTCGCATCGTCGGTGTTTCCAAGGACGCCCGCGGCAAGCCCGCCATCCGCCTCGCCCTCGGCACGCGCGAGCAACACATACGCCGGGAGAAAGCCACCAGCAACATCTGCACGGCTCAGGCGCTCCTCGCGAATATGGCGTCGCTCTACGCCTGCTATCACGGCCCGGAAGGACTGAAGCAGATCGCCCAGCGCGTTCACACGCTCACTGAGGTTCTCGCCACTGGTTTGGAACGCCTTGGCTACCTCGTCGCCACGACACCGCGTTTCGACACGTTGAAGATCAATCTTGGCGGCAAGAAGTCCCCTGACATCCTCAAGATCGCCGAGGCGCATCGCATCAATCTCCGCGCTATTGAAGACAAGAGCATCGGTATCTCCCTCGACGAGACCACCAGCGCGGCCGATATTGCCACTCTCTTGCAGGTGTTCAACGGCGATAAAGCTCCCGACTTCGCTGTCGTGGATTTGACTGAACACGCCCTCAAGAACGCCAAACACGCGTGCGACCGCATGTCTGAGTTCCTTCAGCACCCAGTCTTCAACCGTCACCACTCCGAGACCGAGATGCTGCGCTACATCAAGCGGCTTGAATCGCGCGACCTCTCGCTCACCGCCTCGATGATTCCGCTTGGTTCGTGCACCATGAAACTCAATGCCTCCGCAGAGATGTTCCCTGTCTCGTGGCCCGAGTTCGGCAAGATCCATCCGTTCGCCCCCATCAAACAGACGCGCGGTTACCAGAAGCTGTTTGAGCAGCTCGAAACCTGGCTCTCGGAAATCACCGGGTTTGCCGGCATCTCGCTTCAGCCCAATGCCGGTTCGCAGGGCGAATACGCCGGGCTACTCGTCATCCGCGCGTATCACGAATCACGTAATGAAGCCCATAGGACGGTGTGCTTGATCCCCTCCTCAGCTCATGGAACAAACCCGGCGAGCGCGGTGATGGCGGGAATGAGCGTCGTATCCGTAGCGTGTGACGAGCGCGGAAACATAGACATGGCAGACCTCAAAGCTAAGGCGGAAACCTATAAGGAGACGCTGTCGTCCCTGATGATCACCTATCCGTCAACGCACGGCGTGTTCGAGGAAACCATCCGCGAAATCTGCGACATCATCCACGCGCACGGCGGCCAAGTCTACATGGACGGCGCGAACATGAACGCGCAAGTCGGCCTCACCAGCCCCGGCTTCATCGGCGCGGACGTCTGCCATCTGAACCTGCACAAAACCTTTTGCATCCCGCACGGCGGCGGCGGCCCTGGCGTCGGACCGATTGGCGTGGTGGAACATCTCGTGGAATTTCTGCCGGGTCACAACGTCATCAATCTCGGCGGCGAAAACCCCATCGGGGCGGTTTCTGCCGCGCCTTGGGGCAGCGCGAGTATCCTCACCATCTCGTGGATGTATATTGCGATGATGGGTCCGGACGGGCTGACCGAAGCGACGAAGGTCGCCATCCTGAACGCGAATTATATTTCCAAGCGGCTCGAAAAACATTTCCCGACGCTCTACCGCAGCAACGGCCTCGTTGCTCACGAATGCATCCTCGACCTGCGCGCGTTCAAGGGCACGACCGCCGAGGACGTCGCCAAGCGCCTCATGGATTACGGGTTTCACGCGCCGACGCTCTCGTGGCCCGTCGCCGGGACTCTCATGGTCGAACCGACTGAAAGTGAAGCCAAATTTGAGTTGGATCGTTTCTGCGATGCGATGATCTCCATCCACGCTGAGATGACCGCCGTGGAAAATGGTTCAGCTGATCCTAAGAACAATTTGCTCAAAGGTGCTCCTCATACTGCAGATATGATTGCCTCCGATAACTGGAACAAACCCTATACGCGCGAACAGGCCGCATTCCCTGCGAAGTCTCTCCATGAATACAAGTTTTGGCCGCATGTAGCTCGGGTGGATAATGTGTTTGGAGATCGGAATCCAGTTTGCTCCTGCGTGGGGATGGAGAATTATTCCTAGCCACAGAGCCACACAGATGAAACATGGATTGTAGCGGCAGTCTACGACCGCCGTTGCAGGCCATGCAGAAATATCAGCGCTCACAGAGCGCCGCTGCAACGCTGGAGACAGAGACACGACTTCGCATTGAATGGAATCCGCGTTCAGCGCTTCTGATCAGTCGTGCTCACGCCATACGCAGCAAAATCAAGCATGCCCTGCTGCCGGATTTCCTGTTCGATCTCATCGGGGTTCAGGTAAACGCCCAGCAACGATGCGGGTAGATAGGTTTTTAAGGTGCTTTTGCCTGAACCATTAGGCCCGGCGAACATGCGCAGCCGTGGAATCGCCGCGCTCACTTGATCGTGAAGATGCTCCCGGTTTTGAATTGAGTGGGCGGATCGATCCGTTTCACTTCCACGCGCCGGCCATCGGGAAAAACCTCATAGATAAAGCCGTTCTCGGACTGCAAGACACTTTGCCCCGGCTTCAAAACCCGTTCACGCGCGGTAGCGAAAGTCGAGCTGGAAATTGCCGGAAACTGGCTTTCGAGCTTTTGAATATCTTGGTCTGACACATCGAACCTGTTGGCCCGAAGGTAAAGCACTCGTTAGGTTGTAGCAAACGTGTTTTGCCCGGCGAACTGGCTGAATCGGAATCATCCAAGGTTAAAACCTCGGCCCGTGTTGCGCGCACCCGCTCCGGCTGCGTTACCCGGGCGATTTCATCGTGGTCACGGGCGTGTCGCGCTGGGCGGGGTGCTCGCCGTTCGTCCTTGCCGTCAGCGACAAATGCTACCACCCCCAAAATGGGATCGTCTAACGGCAACGCGGCCGGTGCTAATAGGAAATTAGTGTTTTGACGGCCCGGCGGCGTGCCGCAGCAAATTGACCTGCGCGGAGAGACTTGCCAAGGGAGACGAAGAACACCACCGGAAACACCCAGCCGAAGATCTGAGTCAGTTTGTTCTTCACTTTTATGGTCGATTAAAAATGTGTTTTGGGTCGGCTCTCACGGATTTTTTATCAACCGATAAAAGCGGTTGCCGCCAGCTGGGGTTACCGCCGCCCGGAACTGTCCGCCGGAAATGACGGGCGTGGCGACAGAGTTCGTCCACGGTCCGCTGACGGAGGGGGACTCTTGGACACGGTAAACGCTTTGTTCGGCAGGCCAGGAAAGCTCCGCCCCCCCGCTGACGACCCGCCGCAAGCTGAGTTGCGGCAGGGCGAAGAATTCGAGATGCACCCCAAACACGTTCCCCTGCGCGTCCCGCAGCGGCGTCTTGGTGACG
>WBXK01000165.1 GCA_008933055.1 Verrucomicrobiota bacterium
GTGATGTGTTGGCCGCAGACGGGACATGCAAATTTGCAATCGCTCATGAACGGGATGCTCTGGGTGAATCGTGAAATAAAAATGACACCATTTTACGACACTGCAACCCGTAGTTTTTTGACCTGTGAATAAGAATACCGATTTGGGCTACAGTAAGTGTCTTAAATTTTGAAACATCTGACGCAATCGCCATCGCACGTGCCATAGCGTTTGAACAACCCAAACGTAAAGAGTCAGTCTATGCAATAGTGGTTTTTGGGGATTTTTCAGAATCATCACTAATTCCCAGCCTTTTAGCCGAATTCACTTCAGATGTTCCGCCGCTAGCCAATTGGCAGGCGGCAAACAAACAAAAAAGCCGGAGACATAATGTCTCCGGCTTGATTAAAGATAATTTACTATCAGGCTTTGGAAGGCTTCGTGGTGCGTTTAGCTGCACGCGCATCAAACTGGACAGCAGACATCACGTTGGAGACGTGAACGGTTCCTTCTCGTTCGATGATTGCTCCCTGAGGATGTTGTTGGCTCTTGCGTGTGTGACGTTTCATCATCGCAACACCTTCAACAACGACGCGATCCTTCCTGGGTAGAACCGAGATAATGCGACCCCGTTTGCCTTTGTTGGAGCCGGAAAGCACCACAACCTCTTCGTTTTTCTTGACGTGCAAATTTTTCATAGCTTCAAATCACTTCCGGGGCCAGCGAGATGATCTTCATGAACTTTTTGTCGCGCAATTCGCGTGCGACAGGTCCAAAGATTCGTGTGCCCTTGGGGTTTTCTTCTGCATCAATTATGACGCAGGCGTTGTTATCAAAGCGGAGATACGATCCGTCGGAACGGCGGGTAATCTGGCGGGTGCGCACGACGACCGCGTTGTGCACTTCACCCTTCTTGACCGTGCCATCCGGCGCGGCGGATTTGATGTGAACTTTGATCACATCACCGATCCCGGCGTAACGTTGGTTGCGACCCAACACACCGATATTCCAGGCCACTTTCGCGCCCGTGTTATCGGCTACATCAAGGCTTGAACGAATTTGTAACATAAAATTTTATCAGGCTGTCACGCGATCCAAATCGGTGTTCTTGACAACGACTTCGACGAGTCGCCACCGTTTAAGCTTGGAAAGTGGGCGGGTTTCTTCGATGCGCACCTTATCGCCAACTTTGGCTTCGGACTTCTCGTCGTGCGCGTAAAATTTGGTGAAGGCAGTGACGACCTTCTTGAACTTAGGATGCGGGAAACGTCGTTCGACTCGCACCACAATAGTTTTAGACATCTTGTTGGAGATGACGTCGCCGGTGCGTTCTTTCCGAGTGCCGCGTTTTTCAACCGTTTGATTCGCTGTTTGATCCATACAATGAAATTAGGCTGACTTTTTACTGCGGAGTTGTGACGCCCTGGTTTCAAGACGTGCGATATCACGACGCAAGGTACGCAAACTCGCAGGCTTTTCCAATTGCGCACTCGCCTGCTGCAAACGGAGGTTGAACATTTCCGTTCGCAAGTCCCGGCCCTTGGCCGCGAGCTCAACCTGCGTCATGTCTTTTATTTCCGAAAACTTCATAAACTTTTTTCCTTACGACGCAGCATGCGCGTGACGTGAAATAAACTTGGTTTTAATCGGCAGTTTAGAAGCAGCCAAGCGCATGCAATTGCGCGCAACGGCTTCAGTCACTCCGTCCACCTCAAACAAAATATTTGCGGGGCGAACCACAGCCACCCAACCTTCGAGAGGAGCTTTTCCCTTACCCATACGGGTTTCGAGAGGCTTCTTGGTAAAGGATTGCTGAGGAAATATCCGAATCCACAATTTTCCGTGACGTTTCATCTCGCGGGAGATGGCAACACGGGCGGATTCTATTTGCTTACTATCCATCCAGCAGCGTTCGAGCGCCATCAAGCCAAACTGACCAAAGGAGATGCTGCTGCCGCGATAGGCGAGACCAGCGCGGTTACCGCGCTGCATCTTGCGAAACTTTACTCTTGCCGGTTGCATTGCCATATCAAATTCCCTTTTGTAAAATTAGCTGGCGACGACTGCCGCTGCTTCAGGCTTGTTCGCCTTTTGCGGTTTATTTTCACCTTTGCAAATCCAGCATTTGATGCCGAGCTTGCCATAAACGGTATTGGCTTCCGCAAAGCCGTAATCAATATTCGCCCGCAACGTATGCAGCGGAACGCGTCCCCAGTGGTATTTCTCAACCCGGGCGATTTCCGCACCACCAAGACGACCCGCGCAACGAATCTTGATACCGTCAGCACCGAAATCTTTTGCAGTCTGCAAAACCTTTTTCATGGCCCTACGGAAAGAAACACGACGTTCCAATTGGAGTGCGACGTTTTCAGCGACGAGCTGGGCGTCTATTTCCGGTGACTTCACTTCCTGAATGTCAACGTAGATTTCCTTACCCGTCATCTTGCTGAGGTCTTCCTTGATCTTGTCAATTTCAGAACCCTTACGACCGATGACAACTCCGGGACGAGCGGTAAGGATGGTGATGCGGCAGCGACTGGCTGCTCGCTCGATCAAAATTTTCGGAACGGAGGCCGTCTCCAGTTTCTTCTTGAGAATCTCGCGGATCTGACGGTCTTCAGCCAACAGGTTACCGAATTCCTTTTTCGGTGAGTACCATTTAGAACGCCAGTCTTTATTGACTGCAAGGCGGAGGCCGATTGGATTGGATTTTTGTCCCATACTAATTCATCTCGTCGGAAACTGTGATTTTGATGTGGCAACGGCGTTTGATGATCGGGCCGGCCGATCCGCGCGCTTTCGGCGTGAATCGCCTCAATGAAGCTGCCGCACCAGCCACGGCTTCCTTCACCAAAAGTGTTTCAGGCTTAACCTTGTTATTGTGTTCAGCATTCGCGATAGCTGAGTCCAAAGTCTTGGCGACAAAGCGCGCTGACTTGCGGGATACAACTTTCAAAACAGCCTGCGCCTGCAATGCAGGCAAGCCTTGAATCTGGCGCACGACCTCTCGCATTTTCTGCGGAGACATCGGGACGTTTTTCATAATCGCAAAAGTTTGCATACTATTTAGCTTCCGCCTTGGCCGTGTGTGCGCCGTGCTTCTTGAAGGTGCGAGTGAGCGAAAACTCACCAAGCCTATGGCCCACCATGTTATCCGTCACAAAGACGGGGTTAAATACCTTTCCATTGTGCACGGCGAAAGTGACACCCACGAACTCAGGAGTAATCATCGAGCGGCGCGACCACGTTTTGATAGGCGTCTTGGAATTAGCAGCCTTGGCCTTCTGAACTTTTTCAAGAAGGTGACTCTCTACGAACGGACCTTTTTTAATCGAACGTCCCATAATCTTTTACTTAAGCTTCATCGGAACACCATCGCGGCGCACCACGATGAAGCGATTGGAAATTTTCTGCTTGTCGCGAGTGCGATAACCCTTGGCTTGCAAACCCCACGGTGAAGTCAATTGCTGCCAACCACCACCACCCTTACTCTTGCCCTGACCACCACCGTTTGGATGGTCAACCGGATTGCGAGCCACACCACGGCTGATAGGGCGAATTCCGCGATGACGAGACCGACCCGCCTTACCGAGCACAACATTCTCATGCTCCGTATTGCCAACCTGGCCAATCGTTGCGTAGCAATCCAGATTAGCACGGCGGATTTCGCCGGAGGGCAACTTAACCAGCGCGAACTCATCGTCACGCGACATCAACACAGCAGCCCCACCAGCCGATCGAACCATCTGACCCCCACGGCCAGGAGTCATCTCAATATTATGAATGGAAGAAGCGAGAGGGATTGCGCGGAGCGGAAGACAGTTTCCTATTTCAGGAGGAGCTGACGGACCGCTCATCAACTTAGCACCAACAACAACCCCAACAGGAGCAATAATGTAACGCTTATCGCCGTCCTTGTACTCCAACAAAGCAAGACGAGCCGTCCGGATCGGATCATACTCAATCGCAACCACCACCGCCTCGATGCCGTGCTTGTTGCGCTTGAAATCAACAGAGCGGATTTTTTGCTTGTGACCACCACCAATACCGCGCGCCGTGGCACGACCAAAGTGATTGCGGCCGCCGGTTTTTTTGCGGATTTCAACCAAGCTTTTTTCCGGCTTGAACTTCGTGATGTCGCTGAAATCAGCGAACGAGACGTAGCGCAGGGACGGCGTTAGCGGTCTAAATGTTTTGACTGGCATAAAAAATTTAACGATTCCAGTTAGGAGCAACTCTTGGAGCTGGCAAACCATCATTCCCGTCTCCGCTGTGGAGAACAGTTATCGGCTTGCGATCTTTACTGGCCCTTCCGTTTTTCAGGCGAAATGGACGCAGAGATTAGCAAAGGTAGAACACCGTGCAATAGTTTTTTTTAAAAATATTACTTCGAATCAATTGAGTGTTTTCTGGGTTGGCTAAAATTCCATGATTATGCTCGGACGAGGATTTGCCTCTCATTGATTTTGAACGAGGATACTTTCTCAGAAAATGAGAAATCCCTGCCTGCCTTGCATTCTTCGACCTGATTCTCAGGGACTACTGTCGCGATTATTTTTTCCCTGTTTCAACCGAGATGTAGTAAGTCGATCCACCGCCACTGGCGTTGCGCGCATAGACCCGCAATAAAA
>WBXK01000166.1 GCA_008933055.1 Verrucomicrobiota bacterium
TTGTCGCGCACGACGAATTTGTTGGTACAGAAAAAGCATGCTATACTTAGCAGTAGGTGTAATTCCATAAGTCTAGGCTGGCTGGCCGCTGAATTAGACCTTTAAAAACGTTCACTACTAGGGGTGAGAAAACCCTTAGAAAACCCAGGAAGAATTCCTGTAGAGACTAGCAGTATGAAACAAAACCGTCGTCAGTTTATTGGTCAAGTGGGAATGGCTTCCATCCTTGCCGCTGAGTCCTTTCCTTTTTTGCGATTAGCCTCGAAAGCTCAAGCGGGCGATTTGCTTCCCAAACTCCCCACAGCCCCAAGGTACACCCCGCACTCCGTCCCGCTGCCGCTGCCGGGGCGTTTAGCGCCCACGGTTCTCGACCCCGCGCCGGGCAGCCCTGCCGCCAGCCTGGGTTCTGCTGCCGTCTATCACGGCATCGCGCCGGAATATTCCCGCAGTCATCCCGCCCATAAGCCTTACTGGGACAAGTCACCTGAGCGGCATTATGAGATGGCCTATGAAGAAAGTCTGCATGAGTGGGTTCCCGGAATCCAAACTCCCGCCCTGGGCTATAACGGATTAGTGCCCGCGGCGACGATCCGGCTGCGTGTGGGAGAGCCGGCGGTGGTTCGCGTCACCAACAAAGTGGATATCGAAGCGTCCGTCCATTTGCATGGCGGTCACAACCCCTCTCACGCGGATGGCCATCCCTGTTTTTACGTGTTCCCTGGGCAATCGCGAGATTACTATTACCCTAATGTGTTACCCAGCCATCCGGTCACGGGTGAGGCGGACTTTTCACACGCCAATTCCACTCTCTGGTTCCATGATCACGCCAATGATGTGACCGCTCGCAATGTCATCCATGGACTCGCGGGATTCGCACTCATGACAGACGATCTCGAGGAGAAGCTGTTCGCAGATCGCATCCTGCCCGCTTTGGATACCGCGGATGGCCAGCAGTCTCCCTATGACGTGCCCATGGCATTCATCGATCAAGCTCTGAATCCAGACGGCACCATCTTTTGGGATCCGTTGGATGCTGACGGGCGTCTCGGAAATATTCTTACAGTCAACGGGGCCGCTCAGCCTTACTTCGAGGTCGAACGTCGCAAGTATCGTTTCCGCTGGTTGGGCTGTTCCCTAGCTCGGGTTTATGAATTGCGCATCGTCCGCGGCTCTACGGATATCCCCTTGCTGCAGATCTCGAATGACGGCTATCTGTTTCCGCAACCTGAGCTCGTCTCCTCGGTTCTTTTGATTCCCGGCAAGAGAGCGGATGTCATCGTCGACTTCAGCAAGTTTGAGGCGGGCACGAAACTCTATCTGCAGAATATCATGCAGCAGAGCAATGGTCGGAAGCCTGATGGCATCGACCCGACCCAGCCGATGAACCTGGTTGAATTCAGGGTCAAGGGACAAGCCGTTCGCAATGACGTCTCCGTGGGCCTTGGCTCCGCGTTGCGTCCCTATATCCCCATCGAGGCTTCTGAGGTCACCGCCACACGCCGTTTTGATTTCAACCGCAGCAATGGTGCTTGGCAGATCAATGGGCAATTTTGGTCTCCGTTCCGATCCGATGCCGTCATCCCCAGCGGCACCACAGAGCGATGGTTTTTACAAAATAATGCTGGCGGCTGGTGGCATCCGGCTCACATCCATTTGGAAAATCATCAGATCGTCAGCATCAATGGGGTGAAACCCAAAAAAGTGTGGAGCTATCTGTGTGATACCTCCCCTCTCGAAGGCAATATGGTGATTGAGGTGCTGGTCCGGTTGCGCACCTTTACCGGGCCCTTTGTCTTCCATTGCCACAACAACAACCATGAGGACATGCGGATGATGTCGCAGATAGAAACAGTCCCGCGCAATCCCGTCACCGGTCTGCCCATGCCTCCCATGCTGAACGGTAAATCGTTCTCCGTGGATCCTGCGGTGTGCGGCATCCCCGCCCGTGACATCGAGGCCAATCCGCATTTGTTCCACTGAGACATCCAACATCATGCCTCCCATACTGACCACGCCAAGGTTGACGCCGCGACGCGATGAGGGGACACGCGTCCTCACGCCTCCGTCCTTTGAATCTGCCGATGGCACGCCTTGGATCAGCAGTCGTATCCCCGATTGTGTGGTGCGGAATCAACGCGGTGAGCAGCGCCGCTTCCGGACGGAGTTGATCGCCCAGCAACGTGTCATGATCTCGTTCATCTACACGCGCTGTGATGGCATCTGCCCGAAAACAGTCGCCAACTTGGTGGCCGTGGAAAAACTGTTGCGGTCCGCAGCAGAGCCCTTCCGCATGCTCTCGCTCAGTGTCGATCCTGCGCGGGATACTCCTGAAGATCTAGCGGAGTATGCGCAGGACCATGGCGTGAGCCACATTCCTAATTGGGAATTTTTAGTCGCCAGCCCTGCGGACACGGTGGCGATACAAAAGGCGTTACGGGCCAGCGAGCCTGACGCGGAGGCAGCGTCGCCGGATTTGAAATCGCACTCGGGGATGATCGTGTTTGGTAACGATGCCACCAATCGTTGGGGTTCGATCGCTGCCGGCACCGCCCCCATCCATATCCAGCATGCGTTCCAAACCGTCGCCCGTACCAGCGGTTTTTCGAGCTTGCTCAAATTGCGGGTTTAACCGAAGCCACACGGTTTAACCACGAATGGACACGAATCCACACGAATAAAGACAGGGATTTCACCATCTCGTTACCCTCTTACAACGGCGGCGAACACCTTCACCCGCCCGTGAACAGAACTACTCCTCACAGACTCCCCTTCCCCTCCATCTGATTCATGTCCATTCGTGTTCATTCGTGGTTTCTTCCACCTCGTTCCGGTGAAGAGAGGTGGTTAGGCCTGCCAAGGCCGCAGCGCCTTTGAACAAAAAATCAGGTTGGTTGCTCAAGGTAATCCTACCTGGCAAACCAACCTGATATTACGGAACAAGACTCGACCGAAGCCCTACTCCTCAGTGATCGTGATCGTGATCGTGGTCGTGGTCGCGGTCGCGGCCGTGACTCTGCTTGGCCCGTAGGTAATGCTCGGTGGCATAAATGCCCAAGGATTCGCCGGCATTCAACCCACCCACATTGGCGGACATGAAATGAATGCCGCCATAGATCCGGCTCATTCCCGCTTCATTGGCTGCCTGAGAAAAGCTGCTGTAATGACGCGTGACACCCGCCAGCCCATCCGAGCCGGAGCTAAACGAAATATTGTCGTTGCCATAGAACAGAGCCAGCACCGTGGCCGCGGCCCCGCTGAAGGTGCTATGCCCGGAAGTATGTTCCGGAAAAGGGGGAGTGACAATCAGTGGCGTCCAGTTCGTATCCCCCACAGTGGCTGCATTTCCGTCCCAATCGCCCGCGCGGATCGCGGTGACCGGTCGCCACGCGTTGTAGTGGTATTTGGCATCCCAGCAAGCGATGGCAGCGTCCGCCAAGGTCAAGTTGAGCAGGGCGAACAGCCTCGCATTTTTGAGCAGATCATTGCCCTTCGCCCCTGCCACCTGCTGGGCGATACGGTTCCAATGGCCGGGCGGGGTTTCTGTTCCACCGCCATCCGCCCAGAACTTTGCGATCTCCGTCTGTTCGGGCGTACGCGTGGCGCTTGTCACGCCACCGAGTTCCCGTGTCTGGTTATAGTCTAAGGCATACTGTACGCTCGCCAGCGCGGGCTGAGCCGCCGGCCGAAATTGCGAGGGCGTATGCATCAGGAACGGCTCTACAAAGCCCCATTGCGGGAGGAGGAACGGCGCAAACGCGCCGGGTGTAGGGATCCAATCTCCGACCCCCTGGCTCACGGGAGGTGCGACCACCGCCGTCGCCCCATCCTGTGCGCGGGCGGCTAGGATCACGTCTGCGACATGCTTGCCCCAAGCGATGCCATTGGCCTTGGCGACTCCCTCCGGGATCGCGGCGAGCTGAGCAGCTTCCAACCCATCAGACGCGGCTCCCTGCGCGGGATAAAGGGCTGCCATGACCCGGTGCGCCGCCGCCGTGGCTGCGGCCTCTTTGGAGGTTGCTCGCGCCACGTCATGCCCGAGCGGGGAAACGAGATAGGAATCCGCGCTCTCAGTGATGCTGTTGACGGCATCATAAATCGCGACATGCAGGATAGCCAGGCTACGCGAGGCTGTCGGTGGGGGCGTTTTGCCCGCGCGGATTGAATTGCGGATCGCGGAATTCCACTCCGTAACGATGTCTGCCCTGGAGTCTATGAGACTCACAGTCGCTGAAAGGAGGGCTACGAGGATTGTCTTTCTGGTTGTTCGGGTTGTCATAGGTTGTGTGTGGCTATGCGTGGTTACAGGTCATATTATTTGGTTCACTTTTTTTTATTACGAAACCCTCTCTTCGAGATTCCGCAATGATGTCTTCTGGGACTCAAGCTTTATGCAATCCGGATGCCAACCTTGAAAAAGCGACAGCATTCCGTCCTGTTCAACCGGGGTATATACGCAATCTATAAAGGGGTTTTCTCGTATTAAAAAATAAGTAATTACCACCGATAGGACGCGGCAAATCTCGCGCATAATTGAAACTATACCGCTAAAATTACCGTCCACTTTTTTAAATGGCTAAAAA
>WBXK01000167.1 GCA_008933055.1 Verrucomicrobiota bacterium
CTGTAATACTTACAGTTGCTACTGTTCGTAAAAGTTTTGGCAATTGGCGAGGCTGGTTTGAATGCTGCTAATCCTTTATTGCTACTGCCACTGCTGGAGCGCGCATGACAACAAACAAAAAGAAAATCCTTGTAGTGGATGACGACCCCTTGGTCGTAAAGGCTTTCACTATCAAACTCAAGGCGAACAACTACGAAGTGCTCACGGCGTCGGACGGTTCGACAGCCGTTAACATCGCTCGGACTCAACGCCCAGATGCTATCCTTTTGGACATCAATTTTCCTGACGATTTTGGCAGTGTGGCGTGGGATGCCTTTCGAATCATGGAATGGCTCAAACGGGTTGATGGCGCGGCTGACATCCCTGTGTTTGTTATCTCTGGTGGCGATGCTTCGAAATATCAATCCAAGGCGCGCGAAATAGGTGCTGCGGGTTACTTTCAAAAGCCCGTCATCCACGAGGAACTAATCGCTGCGTTAGAACGCGTCCTTGGCCTTGCTTCAGTCGTTGCCTAGTCCACGTTCACCATGACGTTACCGAATCAACTACCAGCGCTGACGTCTCAGCAGATTGAGGAGTTGAACCAAAAACTCTCGAACATGCGCCACGACATCAACAACCATCTATCCTTGATGATGGCCGCCGTTGAACTGGTTCGCCGCAAACCCGAAGCTGCAGAACGCATGGCGACCACGCTCACCGAACAACCCGCCAAAATTGCTCAATCCATGAAGACTTTTTCCGCGGAGTTTGAAAAAACTTTCAGGATCAGGCACGGATAATAATTCCACCGCTTTAGGATTCCCCTTCAATTAGTTTTTTGCCCCTGTAACCTACATTCATCCGCAGGCGTCCAATCTTCCAACGAAACGGCAGGCACAGTAGCCAGCCAAAGAAAGAAATGACGCTTATGAAAACAAGCCGCTCTACTCGCAACTCAGTGTTCATGCTTGCAACAGCAGCCATGCTCCAAATAATCCCGACGACTCAAGCGCAGCCGAATCCCGACGGCAAGGAACAGCCTCAAGAACGTTTGCGCCAGCCTTATGGTGAAGGCCGTATGAACCAACGTCGCCAAGAGGGAGGTCTGCCAGGCTTCCAGCGCGGCACCCAGCAGGGTGGCCCCGGAATAAATTTCATGGAGCGTATATTGACTGAAGATCAGCGCGAATCCATGCGGCAAACCTTTGACGCCAATCGTGAGAAAACTCGCGCGACCATGGAAAAAATTAAGGACGCGCGCAAAGATCTTAACAAGGCCGCGTTCGGTGAAGAATTCAATGAGAAAAATGTCCACGCAAAGGCACTTGAAGTTGCCAAACTGGAAGCCGAATTGACGGTTGCGCGACTCAAAACTTTGGCCGAAATTCAGCCCGCACTCTCACAGGAGCAATTGGACAAGATCATGAACCCACCGCAAATGCAGCCCCAGCAAAGCGGCAATGCAGATCGCGAGAACACTCGCCCCGGAAATCGCCGCCCAAATAGTCCGCCATCCAGTCCGGGAGACGACCTAGAAAAGCCCCAGCAGCCCAAAAGCGAACGGCAGTGACATGGACGCTGTCGCGATAATAACGCCACCGCTTAAAGGAACGGCGACTTTTGGCTTTTTCGCAAAACTCCGTCTGCCATAGTCACCGCAATGGAACGCACAGAAGCGGAATTGATTGCTGCCGCCGTCAAAGGCGACCCCTCCAGCTTCGAGCCGCTGATCCAGAAATATTCCCCGCGCGTCTTCGCTACCGCACGCCGTTACGCCCGACTCGAACGCGAAGTCGAAGACATCGCTCAAGAAATCTGGATCAAGGCGTTCCAGAAACTCGGTAGCTTCCGGGGTGATGCGCCTTTTGAACACTGGCTAATGCGCCTGGCCGTCCGCACCTGCTACGATTTCCTTCGCGCCCACCAACGCAACCGCGAATCCTCCTTCTCAGAAATATCCGACCCGGAGGACGATTGGTTGGAACGCTTCGCCGCCGCGCCTGAATCCACCAGTGAACACGCCACCGCAGCCATACAACTCATCGCTCGCATTCTAGACCAGATGTCACCCGCCGGAAGGCTCATCATCACGCTGCTAGAGCTTGAAGATCGTTCCGTCAAAGAGATCGCTGAACTCACGGGCTGGTCAGTGCCGCTTGTCAAAGTCCGGGCCTTTCGCGCGCGTGGCGAAATGAAGAAGATTTTGGAACGCATCACCAAGGAGAAGTATTTGTAACCTCGAACCGGACGCCGGCGTCCAAAACAATTGCTGAAGTATGAAGATCGAAGAACTAAGAGCGAAGCTGCTGGCAGCCGCGCGTGCCAATCCGCCGGGCGACCATGTCCCGCTGGCGTTTGAGAGGCGCGTCCTCGCGCATCTTGCTGTTAAACCGCCCGTAGAGCTTGCTGCGCTTTGGGCTCGCGCACTGTGGCGTGCAACTGTGCCATGCGTGGCCATCACGGTTTTGCTTGGCGTGTTTTCGTTCATCCCAACGCGCAACATTATGAATTCAACCAACGAAGAAGACCTTTCGCAAACGTTCGAGCAAACATTGCTCGCGTCCTCGGATCAACAGGAGGAAATCTGGTGAACGCTTGGAAAATCATTTTAGCCACGCTCGTCATTTTTGCCGCAGGCATAATCACTGGCGCATCGTTAGTGAAGTTCGCCCAGAATCACCGCGGGCGCATGAATCCGCGCCCTCAAACGGAAATTAGTCAACTGAGCAATCCGGGGCGCCCAGGGAATCCGAATCACCGGAACGTTCCAGATTTTGGAAACCAACTTGGCCAGCAACCCAGTTTGTTGAATCGCCAGTTCGTATTGGGACTAGATCGTCAACTCAAGCTCACGCGAGAACAGCGGGAGAAAGTTGAGAAGATCATGCTTGAAGGTCAGGACCGCATCCGGCAAATACGCTCTAAGATTGAGCCGGAGACGCGCAAGGAGATGCTCAGCGTCAACGAACAGATCAAGACCCACCTTACGCGAGAACAGCGCGAACAGTTCGAGCGGATCATGAATCAACGGTTTAAGCTACGAGCCGAGCAACCGAGCCAGCCTGATAGCCGCTTGCGCGAACCGCCTGGTGATCAAAATGATTTCCTTGATTCGCGTGGGGAAAAACCTACTACGCGGGCGACAGAAGGTGAATAGCCTCCTTAGAATCCTTGAAATGAGTGCTGCTGTCCAGTTTGAGATTCAGTCCACCGGCAGCTTCGCTTTCTGCCACGCCTTTATGCCGCCATCAAGATGAAAAACTGACGTGAAACCAAGCTTGGAGAATGTCTGGAGCGACTGTGTGCTGCGATTGCCCGAAGCGCAGTGGAGAACGTAGGTTTGATTTTTGTCGAGAGCGGCAAGTGCATTCTGAAAATCTGGTGCCCGGAAATTAATGTTTGTTGCTCCCGCGATGTGGCTTGCGGCAAATTCCTTTGGCGTTCGGATGTCGAGCACCACAACTTTCTTGGCTGCGATCAGCTTCTCTGCTTGTTGAGCGGTAAGGTGTGTGACGTTGGTTTCGGCAGCAGCAGCCCAGGAAATGCAACACGCAGCGACGATGGCTTGCATGAGGCGTTTCACTGGATAGTTCAGTTTTTTCATAAGTTGGTTGGCCGTGTTTGAGCTTTGCATGACATTCCGGTCAACAACATCTCTTATTCAGCGACCTTACGCACGCTTTCAGATTGTGAGGCTGACTCGAAACGGTGGACATGGTGGGAGCAGTGGCAAGGCATGTTTAGTTGAGTTGTTGTTCGAAATCTACAGGTGATTTGAAACCCAGAGCGCTTTGGAGACGCACTCGGTTGTAAAACACTTCCACGCATTCAAATATCGCTAGGCGGGCCTCTTGTCGCGTGGCGATAGACCAGTTCGGTTTTCAACTTACCTCAGAAGGATTCCATCGCTGCGTTGTCATAACAGTTTCCCGCCCGGCTCATGCTGGCTTCCAGACTGTTGAGAGTCATCAACTGTCGATGCTCTGCACTGGCGTATTGGCTGCCCCGATCCGAGTGGTGCAGGCAACCTCGGGCGGGTCGGCGTTGCTTCAAGGCTTGTTGCAAGGCCATTTCGATCAGCGTGGTTTCCATTTGTTCAGCAATGGCCAGCCAGACGATACGTCGGGTTGCCGCGCCTCCGCCAGAATGCGAAATGACATGAAGAACAAATGGGATCGATCTTTGGCACGCCCACATAGTCGGGGAAGCGCGTCCGTTAGATGAACGCAAATCGAGTGACCACGGCCAGTGCAATTGCCAGCGAATGAGTAATGATCAACCCTAATAATTTAAACGAAGTTACCATCTATTTAACCTTTTAAAATCCCAGAAGAAGCCGATTCTATTCGTGTATTAGGGGGCTAATTGACTAATTCTAAAAGTTCACCAGAGAAGACCAAAACGACGAGCTTGGATCGTTAGCTTTTTATTCTGAAGTCTCTTCCACGACCGCGCGGATCAGCTTCTTAAAGTTGCCGATGCCTTGATTGAGTTCAGCCGGAAAGCTTGCGCGCTAAATCGTCTTGGAATGTCTCCGCTCCCCAGCA
>WBXK01000168.1 GCA_008933055.1 Verrucomicrobiota bacterium
CTTCTGGAAGCTCAACCAGTGTCAATCCGGGAATCGCTCGCAACAAAGCGCGCGGCTGCGAGACGACCTTCTGCCCATGAGTCAAGTGACAGGACTCGTGGTAAGTGACCGAGCGTGATTCGTTTTGTTGGCCCATCGGAGCGCGAAGGCCAATCTCCGCCAGCCATTCATGGATGTCTTTCACCCTCGTATCCCAAAGCTCGGCGCGTTTTAGATACGCTGGATCATCCGCGAGCAACTTGGCGTAATGCTTGAGGTGTGAACCGCAGCCGCCCGCATTGGTGATGATGGCGTCGAATTGTTCCGGGGGAAACTGTTCGATGTTCCGGCGTGCGAGCTGTTGGGCAAGTGTCCATGCACCGTTGTGTGCATGAAGAGAGCCGCAACAATTTTGCTCGGCGGGCGTGACGACTTCGCATCCGTTCTGCGCGAGGACTTCCACGGTGTCGCGATTCACGTCGCTGAATGTGAGGTTTTGCGCGCAACCCGTGAGCATCGCCACACGATGCTTCTTCGCTCCGGCGGCAGCCGTGATAGGCTCGATGAGTTCGGCTGAAAATTTTTCGCACACGGTGGGCGTCATGGCCTCTAGTTCACGAAGCCGGAGCGGCAGGAGTCGAATGAGTCGAATACGACGGATAAGAGTTTGTATGCCGAGTTGTTGATACAACCGGATAATTTTACCAAGCAACTCAAGCCGTCGCAGATCCATGAACAACCACTCCACCGTGAAGCCCCGAATGAAATCCCGTTTATGGGATGCCAAAACGCGTTTGTCTTCGACTTCAGCGCGGGCGTGTTCAAACAACTCTGCGTAATTCACACCCGCAGGACAGGCGGTCTGACACGCAAGACAACCCAGGCAGAAATACATCTCGTCGCCGAAAGCCTGGGTGACATCAAGCCGGTCATCGGCGATGGCCCGCATTAGGGCGATGCGCCCTCGCGGGCTGTTTCGTTCCAGTTTTGTGGCGTCGTAAGTTGGGCACGTCGGGAGGCAGAGTCCGCAGTGCATGCATTGCTGCACGACGGAGTAGTCGAGTTCTTTGAGAAACGAACGACTTGATGTTTTTTTAGCGGAATCAGACACCATGTCAGACCGATTTAACATAAAAACCGGAGCGCGAACACAAAGATTCTTATGTGTAATACATTTTCACTTCCCGTGGATGGGAATTGTGCAGGCCTCAGCTGAGTGACAACAGTGGTTTTAGCGAGAGCGCGGATCGGAATTGATTCCGACTCGTTTCCGCTTACCCTGACCTCGTGTTGTTGCTCGCCATTGAAACTTCCTGTGATGAAACCAGCGCCGCCGTCGTGCGCGATGGTGTCGTTTGCGCCTCGGTGGTTTCATCGCAGATTGAAATGCATGCGGAGTATGGCGGAGTCGTCCCTGAACTCGCCGCTCGCGAACACCTCAGGAACTTCCTCCCCATCGCACGCGCGGCTATGCAAGAGGCTGGCGTGACCCCAGCGGAACTGGAAGCCGTCGCCGCCACACAAGGACCAGGATTACCAACGGCATTACTTGTCGGTTTCAAAGCAGGGCAAGCGATTGCGTTCGCGCTGAGAAAACCGTTTATCGGCATCCATCATCACGAAGCCCATCTCTACTCGCCATGGATTTCCGGCAATCCGCCACGCGCGCACTTCGAGGAGTTTCAACCCAATGTCTCGCTTATTGTCAGCGGCGGTCACACGATGCTGGTTCACGTTGAATCCGAATTAAAACATCGCGTAATCGGCGGAACGATTGATGACGCTGCGGGCGAATGTTTTGACAAAGCGGGAAAGCTTATGGGCTTGCCGTATCCTGCCGGGCCGGTGATTGATCGCCTCGCGGAATTGGGAAACCCGAAAGCCTACGACTTCCCTCGTCCGCTGCTCAATGACACCAACGATGATTTCAGTTTCAGCGGTCTCAAGACGTCAGTCCGCTATTTCTTGCGCGATCATCCCGTTCTGTTGGAAAGCGACCAATCCATCCGTGACCTCTGCGCCAGCGTGCAAGCTGCCATCGTGCAAGTGCTCGTGAAAAAAACTCTGCGCGCAGCACAGCGACTCGGCGTGAAATGTGTCACAGCCTCCGGAGGAGTGACGTGCAATCGCAATCTCCGTGCTGAACTCGCCCGCGCCTGCAACCATAATCGCTTCACGCTCCGACTCGCCGATCAGTCCCTATGCACCGACAACGCCGCCATGATCGGAATTCTTGCCGAGCGCAAATTTTTTGGCGGCTACGAGCAAATGAGTTTGGATAAAGACATTCAACCGGGATGGCAACTTAAGTGAAGTCATCATCGCATAATTCTAGGGCGATTTCCAAACTATGCCCGACTTGCGGACTGTGCTGTAATGGGGTGCTGTTTGGCGATGTGGAACTACAGCGTGACGACGATGCGAAGTTACTCGCAAAGTTGGGCGTAGAGGTGTTTCGCAAAGGTCGAAAGACAGCGTTCTCACAGCCTTGCGATTGCCTGGTTAAGGGGCTTTGCACTATTTACGCGAACCGACCAAAGCGTTGCGCTGCGTTTGATTGTGGTTTGCTCAAGCGGGTTCAGAACGAAGAGGTCTCCGCTGTTGCTGCGCTTAAGAAAATTGCTGAAGCTAAACGTCGCGCTGCGGAAGTTCTCAAACTTTTACGAGAACTGGGTAACGACGACGAAACCCTTCCTCTGAATCAACGTTATTCTATTGTGATTGCGCAGCCCATCGACATGGCTTCGAATGAGTCGGAGATCGAGCGTCGTGGCGAATTGATGATGGCGGTATCAAGGTTGACAGACTCGCTTGGTCGAGATTTTCTGACGTGAAGAAGGAGTAAGATTTCGCAATCGCCCCATAAAGGGAGTAGCGTGCGCTCCTTTTCGAGATTTACTGTTTGACTGCTGGTCGTACGCGTTCGGCGAGGAGTTTATAACCGTCCGTATTGAAGTGCAGCATGTCAGAAACAAAAAAGTCCGCCCTCGGTTTGCCGTCTGTGCCGAGGACCATGTCGTAGGTTTCAATGTATCTGAGAAGGGGTTTGCCTTTTATGAATCCGGCAACGAGATCGTTCAATTTCTTTTCTCGTGCCGCTTGTGACCATCGCGAGGGGGTGGGGCTGAGTCCGATGAAAATGATTTCTGACTCCCGCAATGTTGCATGAACAGTGGTGACGAACTCCTTAAACTCCGTGAACACCTCATCTGGAGTTTTGCCGGCCCAGAGATCGTTGCCGCCAGCGCGCAGGAAGATTTGCTTCGGAACATGGGGGAAGATGAGCCTGTCGGCGAAGTGTCTTGAGTCAACGATCTCTGTACCGCCGAAGCCACGATTGATGACCGCAGCGTTGGGAAAATCCTGGCCTAGGGTTTTCCATAGACGAACGGTGGAGGAGCCTATGAAGATTGACGCTTTCTTGGGTGGGGTAGCAGTTTGGTCGCCCGCTACCATTTTAGAAACTTCGTTCTCCCACTTCGCAAAGTTATGGGTCTCCGGTTTGATCCATTGATTGAAACGCAACCATTCCTCGCAACGCTCCGACCACTTTGAGGCTGGGCCGAATTGCGGCTCGCGTCTGTCGCCGTGCGTCCCCGCGGGGTAGGCATGCATCTCGGCGGGAACTGCAGCGTCACGCAGTGCCTGATAAAGTTGGAGAGAGGTTTTTGCCGACACGGTTTTGTCCTCCATCGTCTCGACGATAAAGAACGGCGGGGAGTTGCTGTGAATATGTTTCTTAAGCGAGAGTAGTTGATTTTGTTCTGGTGTGGGATTGACGCTGAACAAAACGTTGGGCGAACCTTTATGGACAACCGCCTCTTCCATTGTGATGACAGGAGAGATCAATGCTGCGAAATTTGGACGCGCACTGATTACGTCGATTGCGTGACCAGTTTTGCCTACGGCGGAATCCCACATCGTGGCAGCGCATGCCGAGAGGTGGCCACCCGCCGAGCTGCCCATCACTCCAATACGGTCCGGGCGGACACTAAACTCTATCGCACGTGAGCGTAGTGTCCGAATCGCCCGTAACACATCTTGCAAAGGCGCGGAACGGTCGTAGTTGCCGAGTCGATACTTTAAGACGAAAACTGTGATACCAATGGAATTGAGCCAGTTCGCATCCGCTTTGATGTCGCCAAAGCGCGCGGAACCGCCTCCTGGCACATAGACTAGGGCGACACCGGAAGATTTGGCGACATCCGGGGCAAACATAGTGATGGTTGGATTATCTACGTTGCTATAACGACCAATAACTTCGACTTCGGGTGTTGCATTGGACTTGAGACAGGGCACGCCTTCCGGCCAGAGCGGAATGACGAGAGGTTCAGCAGCAAAAACCTTTAACGCAAAGAGGTAGAGGAACAAAAGAGCCAGTCGGCGCGAGGCTGATTTCATTGACTTGTAGTTTCGTTGTCCTGCGATGGAGAGGCAATCAGAGATTTTAGAAGGATCGGATAATACTCCGTATTTCGGCTAAGGCCCAGGCAACACGCAAAAGTCACGCTGATGGAAAGTCGGGGCGAAGAGAGACATCCA
>WBXK01000169.1 GCA_008933055.1 Verrucomicrobiota bacterium
ACCGCGACATTCAGCTTGCTGTTGGCCTCGTAGGCGAATGCAGTCCGGCTGTTCGGAAGGATGAGCAGCCCCGCCCCGCCGATGGCTGTGCTGCGGAGGAAACTCCGGCGTGAGAGCGGTGACTTCAAGCTGACGGGAGTATGTTGCTCTGTTGATTTCATTTTCACGTTTGTGCGATGCTATTTGGGGTGCTTTGGTGAACTGTGATTACTTGGTGTACTTGTCCAAAGCTTTCATCGTTTCGTCGAGGCAATACTTGATGTAGTAATCCGGTTTGTCAGGATTTGCCTCCTTCTCAAGCGCACTCAACGCGACTTCGGCGGCCTTGGCTTCCTTGAAGAAGCTGCACGCGCGGATGGCTTCGAGGCGCACGCGGGGGCTTTCGTCCACCGCTTGTTTTTCCAACAACGCCAGCGGATTGCTCACGCGGTCGCGCCAGTAACAAAGAACCCGGGTGGCTGCGGCGCGCGCATGAAAGTCAGGCGATCGCAACATGCGTTTGAGCAACGCCTCATCTACCACGTTGTGCCATTGATGAACCCACAAGGCTTCGGTGAGGTGGTGCTGGGAATCCTTGTCCTTCGGATCAAGCGTCGCGATCCACTTGTTCACCGCGGCGATGACCTTGGTGCTGTCGTGTTTGCTCAATTCAATCTTTGCACGCGTGCGAACTCCGTCCTCGGGTGTCTTCAGCGCTTCGAGCAGGTTCTCAATGGATTGCCCATCAATCTTCACCGGCTTGAGCAATGGACGACCCGGATAAGTGATGCGATAGATGCGGCCGTGGGATTTGTCGCGGTGCGGATCGCGGATGTGATGCTGCATGTGGCCGATCAATTGATTGCTCCAGTCGAGGAAATAGATCGAGCCATCCGGTGCGACGCTTACGCCCACCGGGCGGAAGTTGGGGTCTTCGGATTTGACTAGGTCTTCCAGGGTCGTGCCCTTCAAACCCGAGCCTTCTTCAGTCATTTTCACGCGGAAGATCGTGCGGTTACCGATGACATTGCAGTTGAGAAAATTTCCGTTGAACTCATCAGGAAAATGCCGGCTCGAAAGCATTCCCGTGCCTGCGCAAGGGCGGGAAGGGCGATCCCAGAACTGTTGCAACTTCGGATGCTTGTCGGGGAATTCAATGAATCCGCTAAATGCGGGTGCAAAATAATTCGCGTTGCCAGTGCCGTCCGTGATGATGTCGTTGCCCCAATGGTCGAACACGCGGCCATGCGGATTCGCAAAGCCGTAAGCGACATAGCGCTCAAACTTGAAAGTGTTCGGCTCGAAACGATAGATCGCGCCGTCGATGTTCCGCACCGGGCCGTTGATGGATTCGACCTGTGTGCGATGGAACACGCCGTCGCTCAGATAAGTCGCGCCGCCGGGATCTAGCACAAGCGAGTTGGCCGTGTGATGCGAGTCGGCGGAATCCATACCCATCAGCACGCGTTCTTTCCAATCGGCTTTGCCATCTCCATTCGTGTCCCGCAGATACCAGAGATCCGGTGCTTGCATCAACAAGATGCCATCCTTATACATTTGGAAACCCGTCGGGCAATTCAGATCGTCGGCAAAATGGATGCACTTATCCGCGACGCCGTCGCCGTTGGTATCTTCAAAAATCAAGATGCTGTCGCCTTTGGTGCTTGTCGGAGTGCGCTCGGGATAATTTGGCCAGACCGCCACCCACAAACGCCCCTGGGTGTCCCAAGCCATCTGCACGGGATTGGCGAGTTCGGGAAATTTTGTTTCATCGGCGAACAGCGTGACCTTGCAACCATTGGCCACAGTCATTTTCTTGATCGCTTCTTGGCTGTTCAGATAGGGCGCAGGCTCGCCCACATTCGGCGGCACTTGGGTGACTTTCGGGAGATTGGAATCATCCACCTTCAAGTCGCCGCCCTTGGCGACAGCCCAGACCCGCAGGTCGCGGTTTGCCGTCTTTACGTCGCGCTGACTCATCTCTTCCTGCATGACCTGGTAGTTCGAAATCTTGGGCGCATTCGGATCAGCGGGCGGGCGGGCGGTGCGTCCGGCGGTCGTTTCTGTGCCCGCCTTCGAGTCCGGGGCCGCAGCTTTGAATTCTAACCGTGAGCGTCCGCCATAAACATTGTATCCATCCACCGTGCGATAACGCGCATGCCATTCGGTATTCTTGTCGTTCACTGCGGCACGGAGTTTCTCGAACTTTCCAGACGGAGCCGTTTCATCAAACAAGGCACGGTACAGTTCCGGGGCGAGCTTTTTATCTCCAGCTTCCGTCAAATGCACCGTGTTCACGGTCAGCGAATGCTCGCCTGCCTTGTTGTAAAGCTGTTCAGACATCGTCACCAAATCGATTAGAGGCACGTCGTTCGCCTTGGCAACGTCTGCCATCGCGGCGGCGTATTTCTTGAGGTTCAAGTTTTTTGCGGACGGGTCGGGAAGGTTTGGATTGCTGACTTTTTCCGCCGCAATCGGCGAGAACAGCACGAGGCGCGGTGCACCCTTGCCGCTATAATTCGCGGCCTTGATGTGTTTGATCATCTTGTCCAAGTCTTCCTTGAACTTTGGAATTCCAGCGGCGCCACCAAATGATTCATTGTAGCCATAAAATGCCAGGACCACGTCGGCCTTGGTCTTGGTCAACCACTCATCGGATGTGCCGAAGTTCGCTGAGCGTTGGCGGAAAATGTTGCGCTGGTCTTTCTTGTTGTTCGGATCGGCCTCGAACCCTGCCACCTCGTCACCAGGTACAGCGAGATTCCGGAACACGAGATCAAGCTGTGGATGCTTGGCGATGATCAGCGTTTCGAGATGTCCGAAATGCTGCATCCGATCCGCCAACGCATTGCCGACGAGTGCGATGTGATCGCCCTTTTGCAGAGCCAGCGCGGGCGCGGCCAAGGAGTCGAGAGTTGTCAGTCGACACAAAGCGGCCAGCGCTCCTGTGAGATATGTTAAGCGGATGCTGCGGCGGGTTTCTTTCATTCGTAGGTTATCGGTTCGGTGGTTAGGCAGAGTTGACTGCGTTTGAAATGGTTCAGGGCGTTGATTCATATTGATTCCTAAAATGTTGTCCGAGGTCTGATCCAAACGCAATGTCCGCCTCCGGGCGCGAGCTTGGGTTTGAGGGTGTCGGTCTGGGTGACCGAGCCTTGGCGAACGCGATACGCTTCCCGGTTGTTGATGTAATGGCTGTCCGGTGCGTCCTCGTAAAACGTTGCGTCGTAGTTGACCCCCGGCGTGAGGAAGTCGAGTGGGATCTGCAGTTCGCCGCCGGTTTCATTGATGACGCTGCCAACAAACCATTCGTCTCCGCTGCGCCGCGCGGTGGTGATGCATTTGCCGATCTGACTGTTGATGATTTTTGTATCATCCCATGTCGCCGGCGGCAGGCGGCGGATGAATTCAAACAGGTCGGCCTTCTTCGCGTATTCCTCCGGCGCATCCGGCAGGGAAATCAGGCCGCTGAAAATCACCAGCACCCGCGCGGCCTCGGAAACTACGGTGGAGTTGTAGGAGTTGCGCGCTTTAGGCCCGCGTTGTCGCTCCCCCGCGTTGATCCCATTCAGGCCGAACGAGCCATTGGCTTGATCCAGAGGCCCGGTGAGCGCATTGACCATGGCCATCTTCAGAAAGCTTGTCGGACTGAAGGCGCGTCGTGAGTCCTGTTGCGCGTGGCAATACTCGCGCGTGATCGCATTCGGCATCGTGCGCTCCACGCCCGTCATCGGGCAGGGTGAATCGTGGAAATCAATCAGCAGATGATGGCGCGCTGCAAGTTCGATGGCCGTGCGCGTGAACTCAGCTTTGTTTCCCATGAACCCGTATTTCGTGCCAGCGGCGCCGAGGCTGGAGAGAAGCGGGAACAGCGCCTCGTCGCCCACATCTCCTTTGTTGCGGTCGTAATATAACAACACTTTCACGCCGCGCTCGCGGGCAACGCGCATGATTTCAGGGACGTCCACTTCAGGCGACGCATCGATATGGCCTGCAGACGCGCGTTTGAACCATAGGTCATCCATCAGGAAGTATTGAACGTTGTTTGATGCCGCAAAGTGGATGAAGCGCAGATAGCTGCCCGTGTTGATGCCGTATTGAAATTCGCCGGCCTTGTAACCGTGCGCCCTCCAATCCCACATCGTTTTGCCCGGCTTGACCCACGATGGATCAGGTAGACGACACTCTGCGGCAAGATTGAGCGGCGTGGCGGAAACCAACAGGTCGCCGGGGCTACGACCAAACAACAGCACCCGCCACGGCGTTTGCCATGACGCCGTGTTAATCTGTGCTGCGGATTGCGCAACCAAAACCGCCGCGTCGCTCGCAGCGTGGCCCAGCTGCATCGCAGAGAATTCGCGGGCTGAATACAGGTCTGATTCCAACAGCGCGGCGAAGGTTCCATCGCCAGTGGCCACCACGACCGGAACACTGCCCGGCAAATTTTCGCGGGCGAGTTCCTTGGAGGAGATCGGGCCGGCTGGCTCTTTTTCGCCGCGCGCG
>WBXK01000170.1 GCA_008933055.1 Verrucomicrobiota bacterium
TCGGTTATCGCTTCTGCTTCTTTACCCTCCTGCAGATGGAATAGTTTTGTGCTATTGCAAA
The DNA here is from genome assembly GCA_008933055.1 of Verrucomicrobiota bacterium. GTDB lineage: Bacteria > Verrucomicrobiota > Verrucomicrobiia > Limisphaerales > JADLHS01 > JADLHS01. Next base: position 62 of record WBXK01000170.1, read on the forward strand.
GCCAGATGCCGCCGTTTCGGGCTGGAGCGATCCGAGAGCTTGATTGCCCAAGGGAGAACAACATGTTGAATCGTCCGTCGCGGAAAATCCCTATCTTGCCCGCCTGTGAAAACCAGAGTTGCCCCCGGATATCCGTAGCTAACCAACAGGTAGATCCTCCCGCTAAACCATCATTCGTCCCGAAGACTTGTGATTGTCCATTTTGGATTCGGAAGACCGCGCCGGAACTGTCGCTGATCCAGATATTGCCTTGAAGATCTTCTTTAATCGCCCGGAACTGCGCGTTTGGTGATCGGCTTACGTTGGTTACCGTTTGGGAAACCCGACCTTTTTCCACGCAGACGACGGTTCCGAGATCCTTGGCGAGCCATAGTCGTCCCCTGCCATCCAACAGCATGACTCGATTCTGGGCATACGGAACGCCAGCTTCCATTGCAGGAGTAAATTCCAGAAATCGCTTTCCGTCGAAACGCGACAGCGACAGATGCGTGGCGATCCATAAATACCCATCTGGGGCTTGTTCCACGCCAACGATTGTATGCTCCGGCAAGCCATCTTCCGTTTGCCATGCGCGATAGAACCACGCCGAATTTGTCGCCGCATTCAAGGGGAAGGCGCACCCCAGCAATAGCAGGTGTATGAAACACCTGAGGAGCGGATTCAGAAACTTTGCCGTGAACACGAGGAAAAGCTAACCCCTTGCCCGCGCCGGGCAAGGTCATTCATCAGACGGCTTTAAGTTTCTCTGGTTTGCTCAGGAAATCTCCCGATTGCTTTTTGTACACCCCCGTGAGCGGGGGTGTTAATATGAACACCCCGATTTTTAGCCCTTTTAAAAGGAAACAGCGGACTACTCAACACGCTTAGCTTCAGTGTGCTCTTTCTTTTTTTGGGGTCTTGTCACGGCGGGATCTGGATCGGGGACTTTGAGTTCGTTGCGCAGGCGTTTGAGTTCCGCGTGCAAGTCTTTTTGTGTGGCGGCGTAATCCGGTTGACCATAGACGCTGCGCATTTCTTGTGGGTCTTTTTGGATGTCGAACATCTCCCAGTAGTCCACGCCGGGTTCGTAGAAGTGCACGAGTTTGTAGCGATCGGTCACGACGCCATAATGTCGCTGGACTGAGTGCGCGCCCGGGAATTCGTAATAGTGATAATAAAAGCTCTTGCGCCAATCGGTCGGTGTTTTACCGGTCAAGATGGGCACAAGGCTACGACCCTGAATGTCACCCGGAATAGGTTGTCCTGCAGCTTCAAGAAACGTGCTGGCGAAATCGATGTTGGATACGATGTCCTTGTTCGAGCTGCCGGGTTTGGTCTTGCCGGGCCAGCGGACGAGCAGGGGAGTGCGAAGGGATTCTTCGAAGATCCAACGCTTGTCGAACCAGCCGTGCTCGCCGAGATAGAAGCCTTGATCAGCTGAGTATACGACGATGGTGTTCTCCGCGAGGCCTTCCTCATCGAGATACTTCAACAGCTTGCCCACGCTCTCGTCCACGGACATGACTGTGCCGAGGTAATCGTGCATGTAGCGTTGATAACGCCAGCGTACGAGGTCTTTGCCCTGAGGATTGGTTTTGCGGAATTCTTCGTTTCGTGGCTCATAGTACGCGTTCCAAGCTTTTAACTGTTCGTCATTGATGCCAGGCGGTGGACGAAGTTTGGCGTCGAGCGGGGTGAACGTTTTTTCGAGAGTCATATCCTGTTCGTGTTCCGCTTTGCCGCGACCCGCGTAGTTATCGAAGAGGGTTTCCGGTTCGACAAATTTCCGGCCGCCATTCCACCCAAGGTATTTCAAGTTGGGCGACCATTCGCGATGCGGAGCTTTGTGTTGGGCCATCAATAAGAACGGTTTTGTTTTGTCACGTTTCTTGAGCCAATCGATAGAAAGATCCGTGATGATGTCTGTGGTGTAGCCGTCGCGTTTGACCTTTTCACCCATGCGAATCATCGGCGGGTTGTAATAGATGCCTTGGCCCGGAAGAATGTCCCAGTAATCAAACCCTGTCGGGTTGGTCACGAGATGCCATTTGCCGACGACCGCCGTCTGATAGCCCGCCGCATGAAGTAACTTGGGCATCGTCTGCTGCGAGCCGTCAAAGACACCGCGGTTGTTGTCATAAAAGCCGTTGGCGTGGCTGTATTTTCCGGTGAGCACACACGCGCGACTCGGGCCGCAGATGGAATTGGGTACCATAGCGCGATGGAAAATCATTCCCTCCGTGGCGAGGCGATCAATGTTCGGCGTCGCGTTCAACTTGCGCGAATCCCCATATGCGCTGATGGCGGAGTAGGCATGATCATCTGAGAAGATGAAAAGGATGTTGGGCTGTTTGGTAGCGGCATGCGTGAGCGTCGTGAAGCTGAACAGCAACGCGCAAGCGCAGTAGAGTCGAATCAATTTCATGATTGGGGTAAGTAAATAATGGTTCGGGATTGTTGGTATCCTTATTTGATGGCGTTGGCAGGCAATGCCAGATCCGCGGGCTTCACCCCTTTTCGGAATCCCCCAAAGCTATAATTCGACGGAGCAAAATCTCCGACGAGTTTTACATCCGCCTTTTCAGGCACTTCAAACCCCAATCCCCAATAGACGCTGTTCACCAGCAGCCGGCGCAGATGTTCGTCGCGTATATCAGTAGCGCTACCCATCGTGGTGCAAAATACTTTGTTCGTTTTGCCGGCTTCGTTCTTGTGAACTCGATACCAAGCGAGCGGGCGGTGCGGGTTGTTCTTCGTCGGGTGAATCTGAGAATACGGCGATGTCCCGTCCAGGATGTTGGCTCGCACGAGGATGGTCGAATCGGGTTGAGGATCCACATGGTAGCAACCAGTGTCTGCAAACATGTCTCCAATGCCTCGCAAAATCATGTCGTTCTTTTGTGATGCTTCGATGACCCCATGAGTTGCTTCCTTATGGTTTTCTCCGAGATGGCTGACCCAGGTTTCGCCAAGAACTTGCCTGCCGAAGCCACCCGACCAAGCTTTGCTGTTGTGGGAATATTTGCTATATGCGGAGTTGGTTGGGTTTTTGTAGGAGAAGGCGTGGGTGCTGGTGCGCAGGCCGATGATGGGTTTGCCAGCGAGGTAAGCGTCCACAAAATGTTTCATGTCTGCGTCGGGCCAATGACGAAACCGCAGCATCATGACGATCGCGTCTGCGTGATCGAGAGCTTCCGCACCGGTGAGATTGCCGCCGGCGTTCGGGTCAATGGTGCCGTCCTTTGAATTGAGCGAAAATAGCACGGTGCATTTGAAGCCGTGGCGCACTGCGAGAATCTTTGCCAACTGCGGGAGACTCTCTTCGGAGCGATATTCTTCGTCACCCGCCAGAAAAACGATGTGCTTGCCGACGCCTGGACCGCTTTTGCCCTCGTAAATGAGCGTATCAGCGGCTTGAACGCGACCAGTGAAAAACATCAGAGATGCCGTGATGACACAGAGGATAGGAGTAAGAGGGATCTTCATAAATATATCGTCTTAATGGAAACAGTATGTCTATCGGGCCGCCATACCTCAATCGGGTTATTATCAAATCCTTGGAATGTCTAGTTGCGGCGATTGTTTCTCGTTCGCTCTCTCGACATCAGCTAACGGTGAGTAACTGCCCGCGATGATTGTCCCAGCGAAACGGTCGCAACCTTGATGTTTTTTTCATCTTCGTCGGTCCAGGCAAGAATCAGGCTGTTTCCTGATTTCGTCATTTGCGGAAATCCGCTCGACCGCGATCCTGAGGATGAGTCGATCTTGAGCGCCCATTCTTTAGCCCCATCCGCATGGACCTTGGCAATTTTTATCAAGCCGGATTCCATCCAACTCACAACAGCCGTGCGATTGTCTAGCAGCTCTACATCCACGCGCCCGACTGCGTTTCCCTCATCCACGCGGATCGGTTGGTCAAAAGTAATGCCGCCATCTGCGGAGAACATGACGTTGACCCGCGAATTACCTGACGCACCTGTGAACCATGCGACGGCCAGAGTATTGCCCTCTACCGCTACGCGGGGGCCGTTGACGGGACATCCGGCAATCTTCCAGTGGTCTTCATGAATGCATTGAGGTTCAGTCCATCGGCCACCTTCCAGTCGGACAATAGACAAATCCCGGACTTCTGTGTCGGATCGATCGCGGTAAATCACGACTGGACCACGCTTGGTGATGGCGGCAGTGGTTTGGCAACAATCGCAGGTTCTTTTGTCGAGTTCCCATTCATCGAGTTTGTTTCCCTGGGCA
>WBXK01000171.1 GCA_008933055.1 Verrucomicrobiota bacterium
CCTATGAAATTCCGCAGCGGCTACTGCCAGACGCAGAAGCAGCACATAAGCCGAATCATTTCAGGGGCGCAAGCTGGATTTTCGAAAGCGTTCAGGCATATTAGCCGCAAATCATGGAACTGATTCGAGACATCTACGCCGCCAAACGCGCCACAGGCAAGCCCATCATCTCGTTGGAGTTTTTCCCACCAAAGACCGACGAAGGCGACCGCGCATTGTTGGAGAAACATATCCCGACGCTAATGACGACGCGCCCCGACTTTTGTTCCGTGACTTACGGCGCAGGTGGCAGCACACGCGATAAGACGTTGATGATAGTGGATCGCATCCAGCGCGAACACAATCTCACCGCGCTCGCGCATCTCACCTGCGTCAATCATACGCGCCAACAAGTGGCAGAGCTGTTGGAGAAAATCAAGACGGTTGGCTGCAAAAACATTCTGGCGTTGCGTGGCGATCCACCCACCGGAGGAGAGTTTGTGGCAACACCCGGCGGATTTGAATATTCATCACAACTTGTGAAGTTTATCCGCGAGCAAGGCGGCTTCAGCATCGGCTGCGCAGGCTTTCCCGAAGGCCACATTGCCTGCAAGGAGGGCAAACTTGTGGACTGGTCACGCCTCAAAGAGAAGATCAACGAGGGCGCCGACTTCGTCATCACGCAGATGTTTTTCGACAACGCAGACTATTTCCAGTTCCGCGATCACCTCACCAAGAACGGCGTCAACGTGCCCATCATTCCGGGAATAATCTCCATCGTGAGCGCGACTCAGATCAAAAAATTCACGGTGATGTGCGGCGCAAAAATCCCTCCCGCGCTCGGCGCCAAACTGGATGCCATCGGAACGGACGACACAGCAGCGGCGGAGTTCGGCATCGAATACTGCACGAAGCAATGCGAGGAATTGTTGCGCTGTGGCGCGCCCGGCCTGCATTTCTACACGCTCAACAAGGCAGCATCCACCGTGCAGGTGTTGAAAAACCTCAAGCAGGCTTGAGTGTAAGTCAAAATCCTTTCGTCCATCAATGTCGCGTCACCTACGCAGATTGCACCGTCGGAAACCACATCTATTACGGACGTTACTTGGAGATTCTTGAAACCGCTCGCGGGGAATTATTTCGCGCCGCGGGAGCGACGTTCCTTCAACTGCAAGATTCGGGGAATATCTTCCCAGTGGTTGAAGCACATCTCCACTACAAAGCCCCAGCACGCTACGACGACACATTGATCATCGAAATCCGGGTCACGGCAGCCGAACGAGTGCGGTTGAACTTCGCCTACAGGATCACGAACCAGAACGACACGTTGATCCTTGAAGGTAAAACGCTGCATGTCTGTACGAGCCTTGACGAAAAACTGAAACGACTTCCTGAAGAACTCGTCGCCGCACTCGCGCCATATGCGAGAAGCGAGTGAACTCTTACGCGGACTACGGACGGGGGTTGCTGGGCAACCTCACTCCCCTTTCTTTCTCGTCATCGCGCCGTTTGTCACGCACTATAAGGCCATGCGGACAGCGATTTACCCCGGCAGCTTCGACCCGTTCACCAACGGACATCTTGATGTAGTCCAACGCGCATCGCGCTTGTTTGATCGTGTGATCGTGGCCGTGGCCAAGAGCGACGGGAAACATCCTTTGTTCCTGATCGAAGAGCGCAAATCTCTGGTCGAACAATCCATCCGCGGCATGCGCAACGTGGAAGCAGACACGTTCGACGGATTGCTCGTAAACTATGTGGAGAAACATTCTGCTCAGGCCGTGTTGCGCGGGTTACGGGCCGTGTCGGACTTTGAATTTGAATTCCAGATGGCACTGATGAACCGCAAGCTAAACGACAGCTTCGAGACGATTTTTATGATGCCCAAGGACACCTACACATTCCTAAGTTCGCGCATTGTGAAAGAAATCGCCCGGCTCGGAGGTGACGTGAAGCAATTTGTCCCTGACCACGTCCAAGCCGCGCTGTCCGTGAAACTAGGATTAAAAAAAGATAAAGAGTCTCCAAAAAGCGTAACGCAGACTGGCGCGGAATCCGCAAGTTGATCACTCCTTTACTAAGTGTCAGCGGGCTTTTTAGCAAAAAACTGATGTATTTCACTTCAACGGCAGTGTGAACTCGTCCGCGTGATACGAACTGCGGACCATCGGACCGCTTGCCACATGAACAAAACCCATCGCACGAGCGCGCTCGCCAAGTTCGTCGAACTTCTCCGGCGTAACGTAGTCCACCACTGGCAGATGTTTCAACGTCGGCTGCAGATATTGACCCAACGTCAAGATGTCGCAGTTGAACGCGCGCAAGTCTTCCATCGCGGCCAACACTTCATCCTCCTGTTCGCCGAGACCGAGCATCATCCCCGACTTTGTGTAGATACTCCCGCCGAGTTTTGATTTCACCTTACCCAGAACTTGCAACGAGCGGTCATACGTGGCGCGATGCCTCACCGAGGGAGTGAGCCGCCGCACGGTTTCGAGGTTGTGATTGAAGATGTGCGGCTTCGCAGACAGCACACACTCAATCGCTGCCTCATTATTCAAAAAGTCTGGCGTCAACACCTCAATCACGATACCGGGATTCAACTCACGCACCGCTTCTATGGTCTTACGAAAATGATCCGCCCCCCCGTCGCCCATGTCATCGCGCGCCACAGCGGTGATGACGACATGCTTCAACGCCATGCGCCGCGTCGCCTCGGCCACACGCATCGGCTCGTCGGTTTCTAGCGGCAACGGCTTGGCCGTGCTGACCGCGCAAAACCCACAAGCGCGTGTGCAACGATCCCCGGCGATCATGAACGTGGCCGTGCCTTTGCTCCAACACTCCCAGTGGTTCGGACACTTGGCGCTCTCGCAAACGGTGTGCAGTTTCAATTCGTCCAACAAAGAGCGTGTGCGAGAAAATGTATCCGCAGTCGGCAGCTTGGTACGCAACCATTCCGGCAGGCGAGGACGCGGTTTAAAATCAGCGGTCGTCATTGTTGCTTCAATTTTTCCCAGAAATTTTCCAGTTCATCCGGGCCAAAGTCTGCCAGAACTTCCCCATCCACATCAATCACAGGTGCGAGAGTCTGACCGGAAAGTCCCCGCATCTCAGCGAACGCCTCTGCATCCGCCATGACATCAATCGTCTCATACTTGATGCCACGAGCGTCAAGCCAGGCGGTCGCCTTGTGACACCAGCCACAGTAGGGTTTGATGAACAATCGGATTTTCACGGCAATATCATTTGGCAATTGGAATCTTGCCTCTTATCAAGGCACTTTAGAAATCATTGTTTCCCTCAGCGTTTAAATAAAACCCAGACGATTCTCTAAATTCATAGCTCTAGCCTTCTGACAGCTAAAGCACATCTAGAATTCATTAGTCGATTTGATTGTAGCAACCCTAAGCCCATGCTTGGGCCCAAAACAATTCACGTCATAACCATGCTCTTTTTCCGGAATGCTTTTTGCCAAAGCCTCGACAAGGAGTGTTTTGGTTTTCTCGTCGGCTATTTCAGCCAAGCAAATGACAGGGAAGTCATGAAATGCGACTTTCGGCTTTTTTGCAGGATTTCGCAATGACAAATCAGGGTTCAAAGAATAGGTGGTGACTTTCGAATTACTGAGTGACAAAGAACGAATCGCCTCAGAGAGGTGCTTCAGGCTTTTGCCATTTTTCTCATCCACAGCATCCGCTGCTAGAGAAACCACGCCAAGACACAGAATAAAAAGGGTAAACTTTTTCATGAAATTTCCAGCCTCGCACTCAATTGATTTGTTCTGAAATCTTTCACCACAACTTCCACCACGGTTTTCTTTGCACGGGAGACTCCGCCTCTTGTTCTACGAAGGCTTCATCCGTCTCACTTTGCAACCGCGCTACGAAGGCAATAAAGTCTGCGAAGGTCTCGTAGGCTTCGCTAGTCACGATGCGTTTTGGTTTGAAAGCTCGCTCATGGTCCGTTAGAAAAACAGCGGGGATCGACCGATTCACATCGGTGAAATAATAGTCCCCCGCGCCGTCGGCTCCGATCACGAGATAATTCAGGGGCCACTTCACTCCGCAGAAACCATCTGCGCGTACTTCAAGATTTAAGCCAATGATCTCGTCTGCATCGCCGGTGAATTCCTGGAAACCTGCGGCTTCACTTTGAAATTCCGGTCGAGCCAAACCTTCTCGATACGCAACGGGCAAAGAAAGGGAAAGTTCCTTCTCGATTTTCTCGAAGTCTTCGGCGGTCACAAAGCCTGATCGCGGATCAACCGTTGATTTGCTTTTTATATTGTTCCGGCGAC
>WBXK01000172.1 GCA_008933055.1 Verrucomicrobiota bacterium
CAAGACGCGCGCTTATCTCAATGGCGCACGCATCATCGAAGGGTTGAACGAGCCGTTGAAAAAAATCGTCGAGGAAGAACGTCTCGGCGAACTCAAGGGCATCGGCGACGCGCTCCAGCAAAAAATCACCGAACTCGTCAGCACCGGGAAGCTCAAGTATTACGATGAACTCAAAGCATCCGTGCCCGCTGGCCTCGTGGCGATGCTCGACATCCCCGGACTCGGCCCGAAGAAGATCATCGCACTGAACAAGCATCTTGCCGTGGATTCCGTCGAGAAACTTGAAGCTGCGTGCAAGGCTGGCAAAGTAGCGGAGCTCGATGGCTTCGGCGAGAAGACGCAGGCGAAATTGCTCGATGGCATCGAGCATCGTCGGCTTTACGCGTTGCGCTCGCGGCTCGATGACGCGCTCAACGTGGCTGAACCTGTACTTGAAAGTTTGCGCCAACATCCTGACGTTATCCGGTGTAGCACGGCGGGGAGCTTGCGCCGCTGGCGAGAGACGATTGGCGATGTTGATTTCCTTGTTTCGTCCAAGCAACCCGCGAACGTCATCGAGTATTTCGTCGCACAACCCGGCATCCTCAGCGTGAGTGCCAAAGGCGACACGAAGGCCAGCGTGATTCTCGAAGGCGGCATCCAAGCAGATTTGCGCGTGGTGACGGATGAGGAATTTCCGTTCGCGCTCGCGTATTTCACCGGCAGCAAAGAACACAACATCGTGATGCGGCAACGCGCCATCGCGCGCGGCTTACGCCTTAACGAATACGGCCTGTTCAAATCCAAGGAGGAAACGCGCGACCCGCAACTCCGCGTTTCCTGCGCCACGGAGGAGGAGATTTATTCCGCGCTCGACCTCGCCTACGTTCCACCGGAGATGCGCGAAGATCACGGGGAGTTTGACGCGGCAGAAAAAGGAAAGCTGCCGAGGTTGATCGAGTGGACGGATCTGAAAGGCGCATTGCACAACCACTCTACTTGGAGCGATGGCCACAACACGCTGGAAGAAATCGCCGCACACATGGAGGAGCTCGGCTTGCAGTATTGGGGCGTGACTGATCATTCGCGTGCTTCGTTCCAGGCCAAGGGGCTTGATCCCGAACGCGTGGGTGCGCAGATCAAAGCCATCGCCGCGTTGAACAAGAAAATTGCCGATGGCGGCAGCGACTTCCGCCTGCTCACCGGCAGCGAGGTGGATGTGTTGAAGGACAAACTCGATTTCGACGACGACTTGCTAGCGGAGCTGGATGTGGTGGTCGCGAGTTTGCACGTTCCTTCAAGCGATGAGGCGGAGAACACCAAGCGGCTCATTCGCGCAGCGGAAAACAAGTATGTCCACATGCTCGGCCATCTCACCGGACGATTGCTGCTGGATCGCGAGGCGTATCCCGTGAATCAGGAAGCGGTGATCGACGCGTGTGCGGAGACGGGAACGTGGATCGAGTTGAACTGTAATCCGTGGCGCATGGACTTGGATTGGCGCAAATGGTTTTACGCGCGTAGCAAGGGCGTGAAGTGCGTCATCAATCCTGATGCGCATCGCAATCACCATGTGGATTATCTGCGACTCGGAGCTGGCGTGGCGCGCAAGGCGTGGCTGACCAAGGCGGATGTGATCAATACGCTGCCGCTGGACAAGCTCAGGAAAGAACTGGCGAAGAAGCGCGGGCAATGAGGGTTCGGAAGTCTCGCTTTGGGGTGCGCCCGTCCTCGGGCGCACTCCGTGAAACAATTCAATCCTCTGTGCGGGGCAGCGTCGCAACAAACTTTTCCCACAACTTGAACTCGACATAGAGTTCGAGAAATACGTTCGGACGGAGTTCGTAGTAACCCGTCATGATCCACGCCTTGTTGGATTTTTCGTCCAGCATAGAGTTGAGCTTTGCTGAAACCAGAACGATGGGTGCGAATGCATCTGGTGGCATTTCTTCAAACCAACCGATTCTTTTGAAGTCACGCAATGCCCACGGCAACGGCCAGTAACTTTCTGGTGAAATGATCTTCACGGGCGTATTGAAACCCTCAGGTGCTACGAGCGCGATTGCTTTAATGCGCTCAACGAGTTCGCGTTCGTGAGGTGAGGTTTGAGCGTACGCATAGGGATTGCGTAACTCAGCCGCGAACTTATGCGACACGAGCCAAGACTGCAGAGCTAGGTGCAGAACTCCCACGCCGATCAATCCGATGAGCATTGCGCGGGTATGTTTGTTGCGGAACGATTTCACCAAAGCCGTCGCACCGATGCCTGCGAGCAAGATTACACCCAGCCAGAAGTTCAAAGCGCACCAGGGCGTTTTATAGGAGATGAGCGTGTAGAGGGCGGCGAGTGTGACGGTGTAGAACGAGAGGAATCGTGTCAGACTTGGATGCGTCACGCGCTGACGATTGCCGACGAATCCCGCGATCGCGCCGATGATGGCGAGCAGGAAAATGGACAATTCAGTCCACACGGGGCTTTTCGCGGGATGAAACCAGAGCAATCGCTCAAAGTAAAAATGCCACGGATGGATGTGCGGTGACGCACCGCCCGCGCGGTTCAACCAGGGGAGATACGTCGCAATTGAATCGGATGGGCCTTGTGAGTTCGAGAAGAAGGAGGTGAAGAACAGTATCCACACCACGCCGCCAGCGGTCAGGGCGGAAGCGACGTGCAGGGGGCGAATCGCTGGTTTAGCTTTGGTTGATTGAGGCGCGATGGATTGTTGTCGGCGATTCCATATCCGCTCGGCAAACAAAGCGACGATCATCGCTGCAAGGGTAAGCACGAAGGTTTCCTTGGTGGCAGACATCAGACCCACGCCTGCACCAGCAAGGATTGCATAAACCAACTGACGTGATCGCAAATAACGCCAACCCGCCACGAGAGCGAGCAACGAAAAGAACACCAGCAACATTTCGTGGATGAAATAGCGGCTGTAAAAAACCATCGCGGGCGATGCAGCAAGAAAGAGCGCTGCCCAAACTGTTGCGCTGTTCCCGAGGCCGTCTTTGATGAGAAGCAGAAGAAGAATCAATCCAACGCCGAATGCGAGCGTGACGATACGGAGCTGTGCGTCAGAAAGGTCGTTGGAGTTTTTAACGCTGCTTAGTTTGAGAAACGGAAGCGAGAAGTAATGCAGAGTCGGCCCATGATACTCATGCGGATCATATTTATATTCACCCTTGTCCCAGAGGGCCGCCAGCTTGGTAGCGTTGACGCCTTCGTCATTGTGAAGGGGACGGTTGCCAAGATCATGGGATCGCAACACCAGTGCGCCAGCGAATGCTAGAAGAAAGACGAGTGTGCAGCCGCGATTCATTTAGGCTTGGTGGTTGGTATGCGATGCGAGCGATTGGTCACCCTAAAGAAAACAACAAACGCAACTGTCACAATTGCAAAACCACCCAAAATAAACACAACCCAGTCGATTCGAGCCGTCGCAGTCGTAGATGCACCAGCCTGCCTGGATGTTTGGATCGGAACTTGAACCGATGTGCTGGCTGACGTTTGACTCGCTTTTTGTGACTCCGCTTCCGTAGAGTTTATCGACTGGGTTGAGGATATTTGAACGGCAAGAGATTTTGTTTGCGACCCCGCCAATGTTGGTTCGACAAGAATCGTGGATGAAGAAAAACTGCGTGAATTCTGTCCGCTAGACGCGGCTGAGGTCGGCGCGGATAGGGTCGTCACGGTTTGATACGCGCCGGGGACTGCATACACTTCGATTTCTTGCCGACTGTTAAGAGCGCTCAAATTGCTGCCCTTCGTGTAACTTCGGACATAACGAGCCTGCGTGCTTTTTCCATCGAACACGCGGCCAAAGTTTCGCTCGAAGTATTCGCGATCTGTGCCGATGCCAAGGCCGGATGAATCATCGGTGTCATTGTTGTAAAGCGTAGTGACGCCCGTCTTGAATTCTGGATCATCAGATACTTGAACGATCACATCGTGCATCACCTGGATATAACGATGGTCATGCCAGATAGCGATGGCTTCGATGATGAATACCTCCCCAAGGTCGATCTGGACCCACTGTGAACCCTTCTTCATCTCGATGGTGTCATAGTCGAATGCTTCCTTCTTCCCATCTGTGAGCTGAAGCGCTTCTCCGGTGAACGGATTCACACTCGTCGTCACGGATTTGCCAAGTGCGACGTTTGTTGAACCTTTGGTCACAATAA
>WBXK01000173.1 GCA_008933055.1 Verrucomicrobiota bacterium
CACGAGAATCAATCCGTGTGGCGCATCCACCGCATGTTTGAACTGCTTGAAAGTGTCAGGATCTAGGCCGAGCTTGTCCAGACTCGCGGAGAGATTCGACTTATCGAGAACGCGCAGCACGATCTTTTCACCATGCACGGTGGGCATGATGGAAACGCGCAGATCGTAGTCCTTGCCTCCAACGCGCACGCGCATACGTCCGTCCTGCGGGAGCCGACGCTCGGCGATGTCCAGGCTGGACATGATCTTGAAGCGAGAGATGAGGGCGAGCTGAAGCTGCTTCGGCGGGGGCGTGGCATCGATCAACACACCATCCACGCGATAACGCAAACGGAGGGTGCGCTCGAAGGGCTCGATGTGAACGTCACTGGCGCGGTCTTTGATAGCCTGCATCACGATGATGTTGGCGAGCTTGATGACGGGAGCTTCTTCGCTGGAGGCTGCGAGGTGATCTAGGCTGACATCTTCGATGGCTTCCTTGACGTTCTCAATGTCGGTGTTCTCGTCATCCACGCCTTTCTTTTGGGCGTCGTTAATGATGTCTTCCATGCTGCCACCCTTGGCAGAGTTGAGGCTGTTAAGCTTGTCCGTGATCGCCTTCTCGGAAGCGATCATGGTTGAGACTTCCATCTTGGTGATGCGCTTAACATCGTCCACCGCCAGAACATTCAGCGGATCTGACATCGCGATGAACAATTTGTTCTCGAGACGTGAGACGGGCACAATTTTATGGTTCTGAGAGATCTCCTTCGGGAGCAAATCCGCGACTTCCGGAGAGATCACGATGCGCGCGAGATTTATCGGGGGCACATTCAGCACGCGTCCCATCGAGACTGTGAGGTCTTGCTCACTGACGTAGGACTTCTCCGTAACGAGCTTGATGAAGCGGGTTCCTTCCCGCTTCTGCTGTTCGAGCAATTCCCCGACCTGCTTTGTGGTGAGCAAGCCGTCTTCAACGAGGGCGTCCGCGATACGTTCGCCGAATGATTTTACAGGAGGCATTTTATCTAAAGACTTTGCGGAGGTTTTTTACGAGATCTAGCGGCGGGACGAGATACCAAAGCAACCGGTTGTTCGTGGCTTCAGCGAGTTCTTTGGCGGCTTGTTCGTTGAAAGGATTGGCCGTGGCAACCATCACGGATTTGCTCATCCGATCAAACGGCAGCACACACCAACGCCGGCAGGTCTCTGCTGGAAAAGTTCTAGAGAGATCAATATCCAAGTCGTACTTATCCAACGGCAGATAAGCAACGCGCGTGCGGTCGCTCAACAGCTTCAATGCTACATCGGACACCATCACGCCTTTATCAGCGATCCGCTGGATGAACGGCTCGATCACGTCGGCGGACGGGCTTTCTAGATCTACCACCGGCCAGCAGACATCGAAGTCGGACTGCGCGATGAGTTTTCCATCCACAAAAATCTTTTGCATCTGCTTGCGCCCATCGTCCACTTGAGATGCGACCCTTTTGATGAACCCTGTGCCGCTTTCAGCCGAGCGGCGGAAGACTGCAGTGTTGGTGAGGACGGGCTGATTTGCTGCGGAAGACTTGGCCTCAATCTGTTTCAACGCATCTTGGACGTCGGCATCATCAGGGTTGTTCTGGAGAATCGTTTCGTATTCAAGGATGGCAGAGGAAAACTGACCTGCGAGCACGTAGGCTTGGGCGATGCGTTTGGCGGTGCTGACCACGTCCGCGTCACGACCGAGCTTGCTGTATGCTTCCTTGAGGATTTCTAACGATTGATAGTCTTGTGGCTGTGTTTGGGTGATGACCTCAAACATCTCGATTGTTTGCGCCAACTGGGCTTCCTCGCCCGGAGTGAATGTCGTTGCCATGTTGTTCAAAAGGCTCTGCCGTCTGAACAAAACCTGGGGAACAGCACAACAGGGCAATGCTGACTTAGCAATCCTCCGGCCAACCCACTTGCCCGGGCTTATGGTTAAAACATGCGGGTCTTCGGGCCCATTCTCCTGCGAAGAGAGACACCCTTGTCCTATTCCAACACGTTTTGAGACGTCGGCGACGCCACGGCATGAATCATCCGTTCGGCAAGCGGAACTTTTTGCCTATCGCGCCAAGACCTTTTTGCCCACTCTTTCCACATGAAACCCATCCTCATCGTTGCGTTGCTGGGCACTATCCTATCTTCACCAGCACAATCGTCTGCATCTCCGGCAGAAACGAATGCCAACCAGACGATCATCACCCAGTTTCTCTCCGCGCCCTTCCCGCACGCAAGTCGAGCTGATGGCCATAAGTATAACAATGAGTTTTTCCCCGCGGACAAGCATTACTCGGACAGCACGGTGGCGATGTTTGTCCCGCGCGGGTTTGCCGACAAAGGCTCTGTGGACTTCGTGATCCACTTCCACGGCTGGCGCAACACCGTGGCCACTACTCTGGAACAGTTCAATCTACGGGAGCAATTTACCGCAAGTCGACGCAACGCCATCCTCATCGTGCCCGAAGGACCTCGCAACGCGCCAGATTCCTCAGGCGGCAAACTCGAAGACCCCGATGGCTTCAAACGATTCATAGACGAAACCATGGCGGTGCTGAAACAGCGTGGGGTGATTAAAACAACCTCCACAGCTGGAAAAATCATCCTGTCCGGCCATAGCGGAGGCTACAAAGTCATTTCGTCCATAGTAGAACTCGGCGGGCTTACGAATTCGATAAAGGAAGCATGGCTCTTTGACGGACTGTATGGCCGGGGCGAGACGTTTTTAGCGTGGTCAAAAAAAGCCGGGGGTCGCTTGCTCAACATCTACACTGATAACGGCGGTACGAAAGCGCGCACGGAAGAAATGATGGCCGAACTCAAGCAACGCGGAACAAACTTTCTGGCGACCACCGACATGGCAGTCTCGCCACAGGAGCTGGCGACGAACCGATTTGTCTTTCTCCATTCCGACATGAGTCACAGCGACGTGATCATGAGGCGAAGAACGTTCCAAACATTTCTAGAAACAAGCTGTCTGGAGAAGAGGACGGGAGATTGAACCGGCAGGGGCTAGATTTTTCCGGCTTGAGGCCTAAGAGATCAGATTTTTTCAATCCGCGTCATGGATGACTCGTGATCTTCTGCCAGTCCACGCCCTGAGTCCCTGCGTAAATGGCGAAGGCTCGCTCGTTCTGGATCAAGACCGCACGCACGATGCTTGAGTTGTCTGCATACCCCAGACTCAACACTGTGTCCGGGATGATACCCGCTTTTTTGTGTGCGTAAATCAGGGCGAACAACGCCTGGGACAACGCAGAATAGGGCAATTCTTTGTAAGCACCTTCGAGGCAATCTTCCACGGCGTCAGCCACAAACTCCAATTGATCCACCAGATGAGGAAACAGCGGCGCATTGATCTGAGTGAACTCCAGCTTCCACTGGGGTAACTGGCGCAACACTTTTTCGGCAACGCTTGGGGTGATGCTCGCGGCACCGTTGTTCACGAATTTGGCGATTTCTGACATGGGCGCAGTCTAACCAAAGCGCTCGCGCATCAAAGGGGAAAATCAAACGACCGGAATTCGACTGCACAGAATCGGGAGATCTGCCTCGAAAACAGCACTTGCAATCCGCCCGGTCTTTCGTAACCTAACCGGGCTCTTAAAGGACGCGAGCGTAGCTCAGTTGGTAGAGCATCACCTTGCCAAGGTGAACGTCGAGGGTTCGAATCCCTTCGCTCGCTCCATTCTTCCGGCAGCCCCCCGTGGGCCACAAAGCCTCTACATCAGACCAAACCAGCCTTGCATAATCGAAGCCGCCCCCATGACTGCGGCACCTACCCACCCCGGAATGGGGGTCAGATTGAGAATCAAAATCAGGATAATAAAACCATACCGCGCAAATTGATAAAACGTCTCGTTGCTCATTCCGATCAGAACTCGCACCACATGTGAGCCGTCGAGCGGGGGAATTGGAATCAGATTGAAGAAGCACAATCCGAGACTGAGGATCGCAGACATCACGCAGAATTTTGCGAGGGGCATCACGCCCAACAACAGCCCCGCCTTCGCTAATCCGAACAATCCGACCGCCAGCAATAGATTCATCCACGGTCCCGCCATCGAAATGAGAATGTCGTCGAGCTTGGGGTTGCGGAGATTGTTTGGATTCACCGGGACGGGTTTCGCCCAACCGATGAG
>WBXK01000174.1 GCA_008933055.1 Verrucomicrobiota bacterium
ACGATGGCAATTTTCGCTTTCATTGTTCTATTTTATTTTGTTCGTTGGTTGAGCTATTCGATTTGACGTAAACACAACCACTCAACGTGTAGTTCAAACCAGCAGAGCCAGTGCCACGCGCGAGGTTGGCTCAAAATGGTTGTTTTTATTGCGGTTCGTGATGGGTCTCTGCGCGGGTTTG
This sequence comes from Verrucomicrobiota bacterium, assembly GCA_008933055.1. Lineage (GTDB taxonomy): Bacteria > Verrucomicrobiota > Verrucomicrobiia > Limisphaerales > JADLHS01 > JADLHS01. The sequence goes on from WBXK01000174.1 coordinate 182, forward strand.
TACACCTACGAGACAAGAGTGTTTGTTGCGCTTGGGCGCGAAGACGGTGTGAAAAACTATCAACGGGTAAAATCAAACACGGATAATCCAGCCATTCGTGGCCAAACTATCCGTGGCGAATCAAAGAAGTGATTAACTTAATGCGAAGAGAGCTTCAACACGCGGCGCGTCCCTGCGTATTCGAACAGCACCGTGCCCACGGTCATGTTGATCTCCACACAACGGATCTTGATGCGCTTGCCTTTGATGATGACTTCGTTTTCTTCGCCCGTGGTAAAGGTGGTGGTGTTGATGATGGCTAGGGGTTTTTCGGCAGAACCAGAGATTCCTTTGAGTAAGAACTCGTACTCCGGCAGTGACGATTCATTCGCAGGTTTAGCCACCATTTCAGAAGCGTAAGGGCGCGAGGAGTTGGGAAAGAAGGGATCGCGACCGTCAGTCACCTTGTGAGGCAGGGTAAATTGAGATTTGGCGATGACGGCTTGTGCCTGCTGTAAAGCGCCCGGATTTTCCGACCGTTGTCTGGCAGGGGCAGGAGCAACTTTGGCCGCTGCAGTGATGATGGGCGGACCGCCAAAGGCAGCCAACGCAGTGAACGTGATCGCCGTAACGGTAGTGACAAGAGAGAGTGATAGGGATTTCATGACGTCAGATCGTGTTGTGCGTTAGCCCGGCTTGATGAGCGAGGTGATTTCCATCTTGAAGGCTAGTTTCTCATAGTCTCCCGATGTAGGGCTGGCATTGAGATCCAGTGTCAAATTTGAGATGCGCATGTAAGGGAACGCATTCTCAAAGTCCGCGATAAAGCGACCTAGCTCATGGTAATGAGCCGAACCTCCCAAGGAAACGGTGGCCTGCTTGTAGGGAAATTTCGGGAACAACACCACATCGCCTGAAACCACGGGGCTGATCTGAGGAATCTCGATCTTGTAACCGCGCTGAAAGCGGCGCAAGGAGGTGAACATCCAAGAATATAGGTCGCCAGTGGCCATGCCCGCTTCTTTCTCGGCCAGCGATTGCTGAGAGTCTGTGAAGATTTTTTCGATCTCCTTGGCGCGCTTGGTAGCGGTCTGCATTTGATCCAATTTTTCTCTGGCCGCAGCTTTTTTTTGCTCCAGTAAACTGAGCTTGTCATACCCTCCTTTGATGAAGATGTATCCACACGCCGCAAGGATTGCGAGCGTCCCCACTATGACGAGTAGGAGATGTTGTTTTTTCTCTTTTGAAAGTTTGCTCATAATCAGCGTGATTTTTCAGTGTAACGGCATTCCAGTGTAAAGGTCACGACGGCCTTGCCTGTATCAGGTGAGATTTGGGGCGATGATGAATTTTTCCAGAGGACGGGGTTTGTGTTGTCCAGATTCTCTTGGAAATAGGATGCCGTGCTGATGGTGTCTTTCATCTTAGCCACCTGTTCGCCGGGATTAGGTGAGGAATCTGAGCCATCAAGCGTGAGCACCAGTTTTTCCGTGACTTTGGCCGGCGCTCCGGGAATGACATTGCTGCCATTGGTCTTGGGCTTGGTTTCTTCTGCAAGATGATAGGTCTGATTCAAACGGAGGTGAACGAACTGAACATTCTCGACAGTCGCCTGCTGGAGCGCATTGAGGAGTGTGCCGTTCAAGAAACGATTTGCAGACAGCGTTTGCAGCGCCACGAGCTTCTGTGTCATATCACTCGTCTTTTTCTGCAGGTCAACGACCTGTTTGTAGTCGTTAGTGCAGGCGTTCATGTCCGCAACGATGTTGCTCAGGGCCGAATTGGATACGATGGACTTGAGCTGAAGCGAGCTAGCCCATGCGCATACCAACGCGATCAGGAGAATGGCGACCCAGATAGCCCGCTTGACTGGGTCTTTACGGCGTTGCTCTTCAACGGCCTGTGCTTCGGCAAGTAAGTTTAGGCGGATTGGCATAAGTAAATAATTTAGAGTGCGGCAATACCTGCGCCGATGGCTACCGCCAGTTGGGGCGCGACTTGTTCAATTTCGCCAGCCTGTTGGGGCGGCAATTCCAGCTTGAGAGCCGATGTGGGATTCCAGGTTTTGGCTTCAATCATCAATTCCTGCTGCAAGCCTTGCACAACGAACTCAGAGCGGGTCGAGCCGCCAGTGAGATAGGCGCAGGAGACAGCGCGGTCAGCTTGATGTTCAAAGAAATCAATGGACGCTCGCAATTCGCGGCCCAGCGGGGTGAGGATGGATTCTAGCGCGCCTTGCACCTCACCCGCCATGCCCACCTTGATGCCTTCAGCTTCGGCATAACTGATCTCCATGGAATCGATGATGGCTGACGTGAGTCGGTCGCCACCCATATTGACCACGCGGCTTAACACCAGTTCACCGTGTTGAAGTATGCAGATGGTCGATGACTTAAAGCCGATGTCGATGAGGGCGACGACTTCGTTCGAAAAAGCCTGCGGCTCGGACAATTCAAAGGCGTTCACAGGGCCGATCATTCCAGGGAGTATATGGCCTGCGACCATGCCCGCGCTTTTGACACCTTCAACCATCTCGCTCACGAACTGAGATTTGCTGCCCACGATGAGGACTTTTTGCTTTTGGACAGCGGACGTCGGCTTCGAAGCGTCACCCGCAGACTCAGGCAACAGGTGACAGTCAAAGACGTAGTTCTGCAAATCCTGCTGGAGATAGGCTCGAGAATTATGCTTCAAGATCAGGCGCATGTCGTCCAGCGGCATCCGCGGGATATCAATGTGGCGCATGATCGCGTCGTTGACGTTGGTGGTCAAACTAACCACGCGCGCCTTGGATTCGATGGCTTGAGACACCGCCTTCAAGTGTTCAGTCAACAACTCAGGCGGCATGGCCTTGTCGAAAATCGGGGCGTCAAGCAACACATAGCGGGACAGCACATAGACATCGCCACGGCGTTGCATGACGACGGCTTTCGTCGTCCGTGTGCCGAGATCAATCGCGAGGATTTGATCCCGTTTCTTCTTCGACCCACTGAAAATGCCTGGCAAAGCCATGTGAATATTTCCTGTTTGTTAATTTTTTTGCTTCAATCCCGCCGCTTAAACCAGAACGTGCGATACGGAAATCCGCTTACGACACCGGATGATTAGCAATTGGTTTGCCATACGACCGGGGCAACTACTAAGCACCCCCTAGGTTTGGCGAAATGTAATGCAAAGCTTGGTTGGTTGCATGGTCTTGGCTTTGCGAAGGGGAAGGAACACTGTATCGAATTGAAGTTTTGGTCCTAGGGCTGGTACACCCCCTGTCTCAATTACGCGACAGGTAACGATTCCTGAACCTGCAATGAATCAAGGCTTGTTCGAACCAATCACGTAATCAAACCGCCCATCGACTCCCGTGCGGAAGGTGAGCATCACGAGATTGAGCTCGTTTAATCCTGCCTGAAAATTTTCCGGGCTGGTCGTCAGGGTGAATTCCAAATTCCCCGTAGCCGTTGGGAAAAATGCTGTGCGCGTGCTGCGAGCAATCTCCTTGTCTGCCTTCCAATTGAAATCCACTCCAGGCACGCACCGACCATTGGCGCAGACGACTTGATCGCCTAAGAACTCCGCATTCAAATAATGTTCGCGCACATGCTCACGCAGGGTTTCAGCTGTTTTTGGACCTGCAACCGATTCCTCGTTGCTTATTCCCACCACGATAAAGCAGGAGCAATCGGGGCTGATCAGCTTAACTTTCCTTGGGTCAGATGCGTCCACGCGATAACGATCAGGCACTAGAAAAGTATATTTGGCTGAACCCACCGTGATAAACGCGTAGCGGTAAGGCATGAAAGAGCCTTCCACGTTAGCCCGCACATCCACGCTCATTGCGGGCTGGTTGGTGGGCGCCGTTGAAGAGCTTTCAATCTCCGCTGCACTCCCGCGAAACACGACGCTTAAAAGTGCGGCGAAGAGAAGAATGAGATTTCTC
>WBXK01000175.1 GCA_008933055.1 Verrucomicrobiota bacterium
ATCAGGTACTGCGCACTCCCAAGCCACAGCGTTCGCTCCTAAAACGGCGGCAGTCGAAGGGTTTTCATGGGACTATAACACCAGCTATTATGTCGGGGTTGATGCTACGGATACCGCCCCTTCCATGTTCTTGACTGGCGACCATAATTTGGGAACAGGAAACTCTCAAGCCACCAAGACGGGACAGTTCATCAGCGCTGGCACAAATGCTAACTGGACTGCAACGACTGCAATCGGTTGGCAAGACAACGGCCACTCCAAACAGGGCAACGTCGGCTTGGCTGACGGCAGTGTGCAGGGATTCAGCTCCAGCGCTTTCCGCACGGCTCTGAACAATACGGGTGATGCAGGCCGGGCAGCCGGAGTTTTTGCGACCCCGACTGGTTCATTCGGCGCAGGCGTCAACCGCCTCCAGTTCCCTTAATCTGAAATTCGTTTAAGTTTCAACAAACACGGCATCCGCAAGGATGCCGTGTTTTTCTTTTGGCAGACTCAGCGAGTTCAAACCAAAACCGGAATAGAAACTGCCGATGAAATGGATAACACGGACGGAAGGGTTCTCCAATCAAGGTGGCTTGAAATTCCTACGAAAGGTGTTTTCTCCAAGTTGCCAACTATCCACGCCATCTGCTTTATCCACGGTTACAACTTCGGAGTCCGAGTTAATCCGTTCACACCGCATCAAAACTGCTTCCCTCTATTCCGCATGGCTCACTTCACCCGCTGGTACACTTCATCAAAGACCTGGCCGGATTCGTTGATGGCTAGGATGTGTCGGGCTTCGGGGGTCAGCGTTACCACGTAGAAATGGCGGATGCCTGCGCTTTTCTCGACATACCACTTAGGTTTGGCCGGATCTGGATTACGCACTTCGACACCCCACGCTCCATCGCCGAGATAAGTCGTGCCTTTGGGATCAATCTTCCCGGCGCGAATGGGGAACGTGCGTTTGAAGCAATGGTCATGATTCTCAAACACCACCTTCACGCCGTACTTGTCGAAGAGCGGACACCAATTGGCGCGCACTTCCTTCGCTTGGATGCCGGATTCCTCCCGAAAGCTCGGATACGCTGGCGTATGATAAACGGGGAACACATGCGGGACGTTGCGTCGCGCAGAAAGATTTTTGCCAAGCCATTCGGTCTGGTCACCCGCTATGGTGTGGGTATGATCTGAATCCAGCAGGAACAGGCTGAGATATTTTCCGAAGTCCAGCGTGCTGTAACCCTGCGGGCCGGGCGATGAGAATAGCGAGTAAAAGCTCGCGGCTTTCTCGACGGGTTGACGATAGGAATCTTTGACCTCGTGGTTGCCCAACGTGACGAGCATGGGGATCAGCCGACCATCCGGCGCGACTGCGTTCGTCTTCCACGAAGCGAAATAATCAAACCAGCGAGAGATGTTCTCCGGATCAGTGCCGCCGTTGGAATAGGCCAGATCACCACCCAGTACGATGAATGCAGGATCCAGTTTCGCAGCGAGCGCGGTGGTGTTACCCATCCATTTGAGGTTGTGATACACGTCGCCACCGGTGATGAAGCGCACGGGTTGGCTCAAATCCTTGGGCATGGTGCGGAACTTGAAGACGCGGGCGCCGGGCTGAAAGCAGAACTCGTAGTTCGCGCCAGGCTTCAATCCAGTTAACTCCACGATGCGAACTGTGCGTTCTGTTCCGACTAGGGGCTTAGTTGTGCCGAGCGCAGACTTCCAGTGGGTCGTGTCAAGTGGGCGAAAAAATAATTCAGACTTGGCGTCGCCCACGGTATGCCAGTGAATGGTCATGCCACGGGTGGGATCGCGCTGCCATTGCAAGTAAAGCGCAGGGGGATCGAACGAGCTGTCTTCTCGCGCGTGTAGAGCACCCGCAAATGACAGGACCGCTAAGAATGCGATGAACGGATATTTCAAGAAATGCATCGGAGCATTGTCCGACGCGCAGGGATAGCGTCAATCAAGATGTTTGGTGGCTATCTCCCTGCCTTGTCCTCAATCCGGTAGAGATGCGTCCGGGTGCGGAGGATGAATGCGTGGCCTAGGACTGCAGGCGAGGCCATGAAGCCGCCATCGAGTCGAGATACTGCCGCAATCTCAAAGGTGCGAGCCGCTTTCAGCACAGTGGCTTTCCCGTCCTGGCTAAAGTAATAGATGCGGTCGCCGGCTGAAAGCAGCGAGGCCGCGTACTCGCCGCCAAGTCGTTCCTGCCAGAGTTCTTTCCCCGTCGCCGCTTCGAGACATGTCGCGATGCCGCCATCGCTCAACAGGAAGAGGAGTTCTCCCACAATCACGGGCGAGGGCATCCGCGGTGTGCCGCGTGAGTTGCGCCAGAGGATGTTCGTTTCAGTCAACGATCCTGTGCCGCCAAGCCGCACTGCGATCATTTCAGCTTTCCCGTTCCCCGTGGAAATAACAACGTTTGTGCCGTCGCTCACCGGACGCGCGGCGGGAGAAAATCCCGCGTGATCCAATTTCCATAATTCGCGTCCGGTCTGCGGATCGTGAGCGTAGGCGGCTTTTGAGCCGACGGTGATCATCTGTTGTGCCCCGTTGAAATCAACAATCAGAGGCGTTGAGTAGGCTTTTCGAAAATCTCCGCCGGCGCGCGGTTGACCGTCAGCTTCGATATCGTTCCAGTTCGCGGTACGGTCGGTTTTCCAGATGGTCTGGCCAGATTTCTTGTCCAGCGCCACTAGGTATTGAACATCAATGCCGTCCATAGTGAGGATCAACACGTCATTGAACAGCGCAGGTGATGATCCAGGGCCACGAAAATGTTTGCACGGAAGATTATCGCGCTTCCAAAGCAATTTGAAGCGGCTCGTATCTATACAGGCAGTGCCGTAACTGCCGAAGTGAACATACACGCGGCCAGCCTCGATCACCGGTGACGGCGACGCGTAGGAATTGAGCTTGTTGCCGAGAGGTTCGGGCGTCTCAGTGTGGAAGAGCCGCTCATTAAAAACAATTTTTCCTGAGTCTGCGTCCACGCAGAGCGCGAAGTAATCGCGGCCATCTTCAGTGGCTGTGGTGAGCCAGATTTGTTTGCCGAAGACTACTGGCGTGGACCAACCCTTGTCAGGGATGGCGGTTTTCCAGGCCATGTTGTTCGTCTCGCTCCATTGAAGCGGCAAGCTGACGCCTGCGGGCGCGTGGCCATCAAATTTCGGCCCGCGAAAATCGAGCCAGTTAGCCGAAGCGGTGTTGGCGACCGCGAATGTTGCCGCGATCAATAGCCATAGAGTGGGAGCCATGATGGGCTTTTGAATACACAATCAGGCAGCGAGGCGCACTTCAATTTATCATAGGGTAACAGGTCAGCAACGTGACGAGGAAGAATGACACGAAGTGGTGATCGCCGCCGTTTTCTTCGCGGCGGATCCGATGGTAGTCGGCACCCGCTTTATGCGGATAGGCCCTCAAATACTTTCAACTCTTTTGCTGCCGCAACTCGGGGGCCACCGCTATGCCCGCTGCGGCAGGATCAAACGGTTTACCCAGGAAATGACCTAATCCCCAGATTTCCGCCGCTCCATCTGCGAGCAGGGTTCCGTAATTCAGAGTGAGTGCACGAATATTGATACGTTGCTTTAGGATCGCCTGACGCATTCAAGCTGTGCGGTGTAAGTCTCCTTCAGTTTTACAGCGCCAATCCACCGTAGCAGCTTCTTTGCTGCAAAACTGTTTTCAAATTCACCGCTGCCGGGCCTTGTTATTGATGTGCGAAGTTGTAACGACGAAATTTTGGATGGTAAGAAATCTGTCCTGGAGAGTAGATAGAAAAGGTGGCGACGTGGACGCGGTCGGATCTTAAGTCGCGGACGATTCCAGTTGAGCTAGGTGAGCATTGCAGATTGAATAGCCTTTGGACTGTAGCGTCTGTATTTTCATCATGACCCTGTGTAACAATTCATTCTCACACCGCAGGATTTTTCCCTGGGTGAGATTCAGCTTTATTAGCGCTTTGGCTTGCTCAATCGCGTTGCTTTCATTGCTCGGAGAGCATGCCGTCTTCAGCGCTCCAAACGAGGAAGC
>WBXK01000176.1 GCA_008933055.1 Verrucomicrobiota bacterium
AAGGACATTGCCACGGTGCAGATTGGCGGCGATTTCCGGCGTGGCGCGTTGGACATCAACGGCGCAGAAGCCGTCGGCGGCACGGTGGTGATGCGCACGGGTGAAAACGCTAAAGCCGTTATCGAGCGCGTGAAGGAACGCATCGCGGAAATCGCGCCGAGTTTGCCGCCCGGCATTTCGATCAAACCGTTTTACGACCGCAGCACGCTGATTGACCGCACGATTGATACGCTCAAGCACGCATTGATTGAGGAAATCATTCTCGTCACGCTCGCGCACATCATCTTTCTCTGGCACTTCCGCAGCATCCTCATTGTCACGTTGCCACTGCCGATCTCGATCCTGATCTCGTTCCTCCTGATGAAGGAATTCGGCATCACGAGCAACATCATGTCGCTCACAGGCATTGCCATAGCCATCGGTGTGCTGGTGGATGCGGCGATCGTCGTGACGGAGAATGTCATCCGCCATTGCGAGCGGGCGGAAGAGGAGAAAGGCAGCCGTCTCATGCCTGCTGAGACTTTGAACGTCACGCTCGCCGCCTGCCAGCAGGTGGGCCGTCCGATCTTCTTCGCGATGGCCATCATCATCCTTGCCTTCGTGCCGGTATTCGCGCTGTCGGGACAGGAGGGCAAGTTGTTCCATCCGCTCGCATGGACGAAGACCTTCGCGATGGTCGGCTCGACGCTACTCGCGGTCACGCTTGTGCCGGTGCTATGCAGCCTGCTGGTGCGCGGGCCTTTCCATAGCGAGGATCGCAATTTCATCATGCGGCTGCTGCTGAAGATTTATGACCCAGTGCTGAACTGGGCATTGAATCATCGCAAAACCGTTATCAGCGCGGCGGCAATGCTGCTCGCGACGGCGTTGCTTATGGCGCTCGGGTTGCCGCGCGCGTGGGTGAAGGACATTCGTGATGCGGGCTGGCATCGCACGGCAAATCTGGTGCAAGGCTTTGGCAAAGAATTCATGCCGCCGCTTAACGAAGGTAGTTTGCTCTACATGCCTGTGTTGTTGCCGAAGACGAGCCTCTCGGAAATCCAGCGCGTGATGGCGTGGCAGGATAAGGTGATGATCGGCGTGCCGGAGATTGAAACGGTCGCGGGCAAATCGGGCCGCTTCGAGACGCCGACCGATCCTGCGCCGACGGAGATGTTGGAGACGACCATCACGCTCAAGCCGGAATGGATTTCCACGAATCGCACGGTGCTCGGCCTCATCAAGCTGCCGCGCGTTGTGCGCAATCCCGCGTGGCGCGACGGCATGACGATTGAGAAGCTCAAGGCCGAGTTGACCGAGAAAATGAAAGTTGTGCCAGGCTACGTGCCGGCGTTTTTGCAGCCGATCGAGAACCGCATCCTGATGCTCTACACCGGCATTCGCGCGCAGGTCGGCGTGAAAATATATGGCGACAATCTTGACGCGCTGCAACAGAAGGCGTTCGAGGTGGAGGCGGTGGTGAAGCAGATCCCCGGTGCGGCAGGCGTATCGCCGTCGCGCGTGCAGGGCAAACCTTATCTCAATGTGAAGGTAGATCGGCGCGCGATGGCGCGTTACGGCTTGAGCGCGCGGGATGTGCTGGATGCCGTAGAAGTTGCCATTGGCGGGAAGAATGTGAGTGTAACCATCGAGGGGCGAGAACGTTATCCGATTCAAGTGCGCCTCGAACGTTGCGAGCGCGATGATATCGAGAAGATTGGGCGCATCCTAATCGCAACCAAGTCCGGCATGAGCGGAGGCACAGCGGAAAGCTCTGGCGGTACGGCAGCTTCGGGCGGTGGCATGGGCGGTGGCGTGGATGCTGGCAGGAGTCCTTCGGCTGCGAGCGCTAGTTCGGCGGCGGCTTACATCCCGCTGGCGATGGTGGCGACAATCACCCGGGAAATGGGCGCGAATGAAATTGCCAGCGAGAACGGACGCTTGCGCGCCTACGTCCAGGCAAATGTGCAGGACCGCGACCTTGGCGGCTTCGTGAACGAAGCGGAGTCATCGCTCAAGAAAATGAACTGGGGCAGCATGACCTACAAGATGACCGGCGAATACGAGAACCAACGGCGTTTCACGCAGACCATGCAGATCGTGTTCCCGGCAGTAATGCTGATCATCTTCGTGATGCTCTACCTAGTTTATCATAGCGCGGCGGAGGCGGCGCATGTGTTGCTGGCAGTTCCATTCGCGTTGAGCGGCGGCGTATTCCTGCAAAAGCTGCTGGGCTACAATTTTAATGGGGCAGTGTGGGTCGGTTACATCGCTTTGTTCGGTACCGCGGTGCAAACGGGCGTGGTAATGGTGGTGTATCTCGAGGAGACATTGAAGAAGCGCATGGAGGAACGCGGCGCGTTGTTCACCTCAGCTGATTTGATTCAAGCCGTGAAGGACGGCGCTCGTCTGCGTCTGCGTCCAAAGGTAATGACCGTGGCGACCATTGTGGCCAGTTTGCTGCCAATCATGTGGAGTCATCGGCAGGGCGCGGAAGTGATGAAGCCGCTCGCGACGCCCGTCATCGGTGGCATGGTGAGCAGCTTGATTCACATCCTAATTGTGACGCCGGTAATCTTCGCGTGGTTGCGCGAGCGCGAGTTGAGGAAACACAAACCCGTTCCGCCTATTGATTCATGAAGCGCACCCATATTCACTGCGTTAAAGCAAGACTGCGCCTACGAGTTTTCCCACTAAATCTGGCGTGACTTCGCAGCCTGTTCGTGGAATTCTGCCGTCCGTTATGAAAAAATATCTACTCCAAAGTATGTTAGTTTTGTTGTTTGGCCTAGCCTCGGCCTGTGCCGCGGAAACCAATTCTGCTCCTGCTGCCAAAGCTGAACACAAGAAGGAAGCCGCCAAGCCGGATTCCAAACCTGTCGCCGCAAAAGAGGTGGCCATCGTCAAGACAAGCGAGGGTGAAATGGTGCTGGAATTCTGGCCTGACGTCGCGCCGAATCACGTTGAGAATTTCAAGAAGCTTGCCAAGAAGGGATTTTACGACGGCACTTGTTTCCATCGCGTCATCAAAGGATTCATGATCCAAGGTGGCGATCCGAACACGAAAGACGAGAGCAAGAAGAGCTCGTGGGGCATGGGCAGCCCAGGCTACACGGTCAAGGCGGAGTTCAACAGCAAACCTCACGTTCGCGGCGTCCTCTCGATGGCGCGTTCACAAGATCCCGATTCCGCTGGCTCACAATTCTTCATCTGCCACGGAGACCCACGCTTCCTAGACAATCAATACACCGCGTTCGGCAAACTCATCAAAGGTGACGACGTGTTGGAAAAGATTGCGACCACAGCTACCGAGCCGGGTGATCGCCCAGTCAAGCGTGTGAACGTCGAGAGCATCAAGATTGTCCCCGCTGATTCCATCAAGTAACCACTCAACTATAAATTTATGAGCGAAGCAGCCATCATCAAAACATCCGAGGGCGAAATGGTTCTCGAATTCTGGCCGGACGTTGCGCCGGGTCATGTCGAAAACTTCACCAAGTTGGCCAAGAAGGGCTTTTACGACGGTACCTGTTTTCATCGTGTTATCAAAGGCTTTATGATCCAGGGTGGGGATCCGCTGACGAAGGACGAATCTAAGCAGCGCAGTTGGGGCACAGGCGGCCCTGGCCACCAGATTAAAGCTGAGTTCAACGACAAGGCGCACACACGTGGCGTACTTTCGATGGCGCGGTCCCAAGACCCCGATTCCGCTGGCTCTCAATTCTTCATCTGCCACGGAGACCCACGCTTTCTGGATCGTCAATACACGGCGTTCGGCAAGCTCATCAAGGGCGATGACGTTCTGGAAAAAATCGGCACCACGGCCACGCAACCGGGAGATCGCCCGGTGAAACGCATGAACGTGGAGAGTATCAAGATCGTTCCCCGGGATTCGGTGAAATAAGCCCCCTCGTTTTACAACGCGGATGGAGCGCGAGCTTCATCCGCGTTTTTTATGAACGCCACCGAACTCCAACAACTCGCCCAACTGCTCGTCACCCTCGGTTGTCCGGCGGACAAGTCCGTCGAGATGGCTGCGCAACT
>WBXK01000177.1 GCA_008933055.1 Verrucomicrobiota bacterium
GGGCACAGCGATATCCAACAGCCCAGGGCGCGGTGGTATCCGACAGCCTCAGTTCCTGCCACGCCGCCGCGCTCGGGTGGGGACGGGCTGCGGGCGGCTGCTAGCATCATATTGCTTCTCTGCAGTGTCGTCATCGCTGCCAGCCACGCCGAACAGTCACGGGGCATGGTCGCCTCGGGCGACCCCCTCGCGACGGACGCGGGACTCCACGTGCTGAAGTCCGGCGGCAATGCGATTGATGCGGCGGTCGCAGTCGGTCTGACGTTGGGCGTTGTGGACACGCACAACTCCGGCATCGGCGGCGGTTGTTTCATGCTCATCCGTTTGGCGAACGGCACATTCGTGGCGATTGACGGCCGCGAAACAGCCCCATCCGCCGCCACGCGTGACATGTTCTTGCGCGGCGGCAAGGGCGACACGGATCTCAGTCAAACTGGCCCGCTCGCGAGCGGTGTTCCCGGTGAAGTGGCGGCGTTCGCTCTCGCCGTCCAGAATCACGGTAAGAAGACGCTCAAGGAGCTGATTCTGCCGGCGGCGAAGATCGCCGAGGACGGCTTTGTGGTCGGGGACAGTTTTGCCGCGCGGCTGCGCTCCGTGTCCGCTGATCTCGCCAAGTTCGACGCAGCGCGAGCGATTTTCTTTCGCGCCGGTCAACCGATCGCCGCTGGCGCGGTATTGAAGCAAAAGGATTTGGCGAAGAGCTATCGCGCGATAGCAGAGCAGGGGAGCGCTTGGTTTTATCGCGGCGCGTTCGCAGCGGCGACAGAGAAGTGGATGCAGTCCAACCGCGGCATCCTCACCGCCCGAGACTTCGCCACGTATCACGTCGTCCTGCGTGAGCCGGTGCGGACGACCTATCGCGGGCGAGAGATTGTTTCCTTCGCGCCGCCGAGTTCAGGCGGCGTACATGTCGTGCAGATGTTGAACATCCTTGAACACTTTGATGTGAAGTCGCTGGATGCCGTCACGCGCTGGCATGTCATCGCAGAGACGATGAAGCTGGCATTCGCGGACCGCGCGCATTGGCTGGGCGACCCTGATCATGCGGCCGTGCCGCGCGGTCTGGTGTCTAAAGAATATGCCGCCACGCTCGCCAAGCAGATCCAGTTAGACGTCGCCAGCGAGGTGAAGCAGCACGGATTACCGCCCGGTTGGGAGCGCGATCTGTTTGAGAAGCACACCACGCACTGGTCCGTTGCCGATGCGGAGGGGAATTGGGTGGCTTGCACGGCGACCCTCAACACCAGCTACGGCTCAAAGGTCGTGATTCCGGGCACGGGCGTGGTGCTGAACAACCAGATGGATGACTTCTCGGTGCAGCCGGGCGTGGCGAATCATTTCGGGTTGATCGGCGGGGAAGCCAACGCCGTTGGTCCCGGTAAACGCCCGCTGTCCAGCATGAGCCCTACGATGGTGTTGCAGGACGGCAACCCCATCATCGCGCTCGGTGCGGCGGGTGGGCCGAAAATCATCTCCGCCGTAGTGCTACAACTCGTGGCCCTGCTCGATCTCGGCATGACACCGGCGGAGGCCATGGCCATGCCGCGCATCCACCAGCAATGGGCGCCGGACGAGCTGAGGGTGGAGAAGTCCTTGCCCGCGGAGGTCAAGCACGCGCTCGAACAACGCGGTCACCTCGTGAAAGAGCTGAACGCCTTCTCGGTGGCTCACGCCGTGGCGCGCAGTGCGGATGGCAAATCGTTCATCGGGGCTGCCGACCCGCGCTCAGGCGGCCAGGCGAAAGGTTGGTGAGAGGGGAGGGTTCTACCCTAGCGAGCTCCGTGACTGTCAATCGAGGGCTACGCCCTGTATCCCTCGACATAGGCTCATGGCGGTCAGACCGCTCTTGGCTCTGAGCCATTTGACTGTGGCTCCTGCGGTCGAGCGCCGATGGCTCGGCTGCCATGGGGTTAGAACCCAGTTGACGCAAGATGTCGATTGGCCGTCTTTCGACTTGATCACAACGGCAAAGGGCTCAGCCCTGGCGCAGCGCAGGCCCGCAATGGGTCGGTCTTATCGGGATTATCCACTCGGTGTTTTGTCGTAATTCTGAGGGTTTCGGCAAGGCAAGGTGGGTGAAGACAGTAATTTCTTTAGCGGACACTTCAACGCGGACGGTAACAAGAGCTCCTTAGTTTAGTGGATAGCGAATGGCGTTACGTAATCACCACATAAAACCCACGCCGTAAAAACCGCGTCCGTAATAATTTACAGCTGCCCGGGTGTAATCTTATAGAGGGCCTTAGAACCCTTGATTGTATTGGTGCGAATAGGCCTCAATGCGTTTCTCTCATGCCAGCGATTCCGCGCATGGATCAAAGACTAGGGGATTCCCCTACGCTTGGCATCTCGCATGATAAGACATCTCCAGTGTGAAGGAGTGTTCATGAGTATCCCGAAGGGAAATGCACTCTCGAAACCAACCTTGAAGTTATGATGAGTAATAAGAAACAAAAACCAAGCGCTACAACAGCGTCCAGCCATGAAGCCGTGGGCACACCTCACGCCATTCGTCACCACCCACCTACGGAACTAGCGCAGGTCACAGACGTGACAGACCTGCAAGATTGCCAAACGGTCTCTCGTTGGTTTAGCGCCACCGCAAAGCGTGTGGCGGCCCTCGCGGCATTACCTCTCGCCTTGCTGTGCGGCGGGCAGAGCGCTTCCGCACAAGCCCCAACTCCCACGGCAACACAAGGTAGCCATACCATCACCGTGTTTCCTGACCGCGATTTCGTTTCACTCAGCCTCTATACGAACCTCGCCCCCAATACCTCACTGACCGTGGAAGTGTTCCGCGGTGGTGTTTTGAGTGGGCAATGTCTGGGGATGGTGCCGGATACAGCGGGTTTGGCGGAAGTCAACCACCCGGGCGGCTACTGCTGGGGCATAGTTCCTGCGCTGGGAACAGCAATCACTCCGGATATCAAAGGCGGGGATGTAGTCCGTGTCAAGGGCACAGCTAATGTCGGCGGTGTTCCGACTGCCTTTGCAGAACAGACCACCGTGGCGGACCTCAAAGTCACTGTGGCACCGTTCGTCCCCACGAACTCGGTGGGCATTGTGCAGGTTCAGGGCTATGCCAACGATCCCGCTGCTAACGGAGGACGCGGTGCGCAATTGACCCCGTTCACCGTGGATATCGTCAGCCCGCGGTTCAGCGATGGTAGTCGAATCATTTTCGGAAGCCCTGTGTTTGATGTGCCGGGCACCCTCGCGAACACCAACTGGACGGCGACGTTCACCTTGCTTTCTGATGGAGTCACGGCCCTGACCGCGGCGGATGTTCTTCAAGCGCTGCCTGGCACGGCCAGCATTGGATACTTGGATGCCGGGGGGAACGGCCTGAGCAGCACCATCGCTGAGAATCCGGCACCGGCAGGTCCATTCTCTGCTACGTGCAATGCGCCTTTGGATGCGCCGGTCTTGAGCACGTCGGCTGCTGGCCTGTTCTATACGTCCACGAATATCAATGTCTCTGAAGCCCGCACGTTCAGCGTCACGAACACGGGCGCGGGCGTCTTCGGTCAATTGCATATCACGAGCATGACCTTGGAAGGCGCGGATGCGGCTTCCTTCATCGCGCCCACGATTGCCGCGGGCGGCAATACTGTGGCAGTCGGTTCAAACATTTCTTATACGGTCACTATGCGGGCCACAACCGCCGGCGAGAAAAACGCGACGCTGGTGATCCACAGCGACAATCAGACTGGCGATGTGCGCTTGCCCTTGACGGGTTTTGCCTATAGCACGAAGCCAAACGCGGCTTACCTCGTCGCTCGGCCCGCGCTGTTGGACATGGGGGCACGTTCCCTCGGTGTCAGCTCTGCGCCGTATACGGTCATGGTCTATAACATCGGTGACGCGTCCGCCAC
>WBXK01000178.1 GCA_008933055.1 Verrucomicrobiota bacterium
AAAGAAACCTGGGACAGATATTACGCGCCGCGCAATGCGTTGAATCTTGGCATCAGCGGCGACCGCACGGAACATGTGCTGTGGCGGCTGGACCACGGGAATATTGAGGGCATCTCACCGAAGCTGGCGATTGTGATGATCGGTCAGAACAACGGCGGGATTAACACCGGCGAAGAAATCGCGGAGGGCGTCACTGCGATTGTTCAGAAGCTCCGCGCAAAACTTCCGAGCACAAAAATCCTGCTGCTTGCCGTCTTCCAGCGACGCGAACATCCCACGCCGGAACGCGCCGTATTAGACAAGGCTAGCGTGATCGCGTCGAAGCTCGCCGATGGCAAAATGATTTTCTATATGGACATCAATCATTTTTACATGAAGCCCGACGGCACGATTTCACGCGACTTGATGTATGACTTTGAACATCCCACGCCGTTGGGACATCGCGTCTGGGCCGAGACTATCGAATCGAAGGTCGCGGAATTGATGGGCGACAAACCCGTCGCGCCGATCGTTTCGACGGCGAAGCCGATTCGCGTTTTGATTTGGGACGAGGAACAGCCGCAGCAGAAGCAGGCGTATGGAAATATTTTTCTCGGCGAAACCATCGCCCGACATCTCGCCTCAAAATCTGGCCTCTCGGTGAAGACTGCGAATCTCGCCGCACCAGAGCAAGGACTCGACGAAGCCACTCTGGACGCGACGGATGTGGTCGTGTGGTGGGGGCACATCCGAAACAATGCCGTCACTGATGCATATGCCGAGCGGGTCGTTGCCCGCGTCAAGGAAGGTAAGCTGGGCTTGATCGCGCTGCACTCGGCGCATTGGTCGAAGCCGTTTGTCCGACTTATGCAGGAGCGCGCGAAGTCAGATGCGCTTACGCAAGTTCCCCCCGCCGAGCGCGCGACGGCGAAGTGGGAATACTCAAACGAAATCACCGCCTACAAAGCACCGAAGTATGGCGATCCGTTCACGCCGTCGCTGTCTCACGATGGCGACGTATGGAAACTAGCGCTGCCGATCTGCTGCTTCCCAGCCTACCGCCCCGACGGTGCGCCATCGCATGTCACCACGTTGCTGCCTGAACATGCCATTGCCGCTGGTCTCCCCGCGAAGTGGGATGTGGCGCAGACGGAGATGTACGACGAACCTTTCCACGTCCCGCCCCCGGACGCCGTTATCTTTGAAGAACGGTGGGACAAAGGAGAGCATTTCCGCAGCGGTTGCATCTGGCAGGTTGGTAAAGGTCGCGTGTTCTATTTCCGCCCCGGTCACGAGACGTATCCGGTATACAAACAGACCGAGCCGCTGCGTGTGGTTGAAAACGCTGTGCGTTGGCTTGACCACTCAGCCAAATAGGATGGGTCGCGTTTCTGTACTTGTTCCGAGTGGGGTAAGAAAATTGGTGTCCATTGGTACCATGCTCGGCTGGCTCGCCTCGACAATCTACGCCGAGGGGACGAGGTCGGTGCGGCTTGGTCTCCCAACGCTACCTAGCCCCGTGGTTGAGAACATCGGGCAGGTGTTCGCTCGGCAGATTCAACAGCGGTGCGAGGCTAGGGTTATCACGAACGGCGACGCGCCGCTGACTGTGGAGTTGGTTCTCTCACCCGGCATTGGGGCCGAGGGTTTTCGAATCGAGGATCGTGCCGGCAGCGGCGTGCGGATTTTGGGCAATGACGAGCGAGGGATGCTCTACGGGGTCGGTAAGTTTTTGCGGAACTCGCGTTATGATCAGGGCGGTTTTACCCCCGGCGCATGGCGTGGCACGTCGGCACCGAAATGTCCGGTGCGCGCGATCTACCTGGCCACTCACTTCATGAATTATTATGAAGCCGCCCCGCTGGAAGAATTGAATCACTACATCGAAGATCTCGGCCTTTGGGGCTACAATACGATACTGATTCACTTCCCGACCTGGCAGTTCAATGGTCTCGCCGATCCGGCCGCCCATAAATGGCTGGATCGTTTCAGACTGGTTTTGGGTCAGGCCCGCAAGAAGGGTTTGCAGGTTGGTTTGCTCCAAGTGCCGGGTGAGGGATTCAAGAATGCGCCCCGGGAATTTCTCGCGACCAAGGTTCCCGGGAATCGCCGCGGCAATTTCGGTGTCAACCTATGCGTCAGCCAGCCCGCGGCTCGTACCTATCTGCGAGAAATGCACGATGCGATTCTGAACGAATTCAAGGAGGTGGGGTTGGACTACTTCTGTTTTTGGCCCTATGACGAGGGAGGGTGCTCTTGCAAGGACTGCTGGCCATGGGGTGCGCGTGGGTTTTTGAGCATTTCCATGGACATGGTGCCGCGCATCCGTTCCCGTTTTCCCTCCAGCAAGACCATTCTTTCCACCTGGTGCTTCGAGAACGAAAATGACAACAATCCGGATGGTGAATGGGTTGGACTCGCCCAGGCCTTGGCCAAGGACAAGAGCTGGGCTGACTACCTCATGGCTGACGGCCACGATGACTACTTTCCGAAATACGTGCTCGAAACCGGAGTGCCGGGACAATTGGGTCTCTTGAACTTTCCCGAGATTAGCATGTTCGGCATGAGCCCGTGGGGCGGCTATGGCGCGAATCCGGCACCAAACCACTTCGAGAAACTCTGGGGCCGCATCAAGCAGAAGGCCAAGGGCGGCGCACCCTATTCGGAGGGTATTTTTGAAGACATGAACAAGGCGATCTATGCGCGGTATTACTGGAACCCGGATTGCCGAGCCGAAGACACGGTCAAGGAATATGCAGCCTTCGAGTTTTCTCCGAATTCAGCTGACACACTCGTAGATGTCGTTCGCCTCTTTGAGGAGAACCACAATCGCGGCAAGATTGGTGAAAGCGCGCGGCGGGCATTTGAGCTTGTGCGTAAGACAGACGACACGTTGACATCGCAGGCACGCACCAGTTGGCGCTGGCGGATTGTTTACCTGCGTGCCCTTATCGACAAGGAGCTTTTCGAACGCAAAGGTAAACTAGAGGGCGAGACTCTGAAGGCATCGTTTGAGGAGTTGACCCGGCTCTATCATGCGGAGGGAGCCCACAGCATGCCCATCAAGCCACCGCAGATAAAGTGACCTGGCAGTGGACATCAACCCAAGAACGCAATCGAGAAACGAACCATATGAAGAACGCGATTCCGAGTCTCGCCGCACTAGTGATTCTGATGGTTGCCTCACAGGCTTGTGGTGTCTCATCACCTGAGGCGACGAAGTCGGTTCTGCTTGCACTTCCGTCACAGGCAGGTCTGGTAATCGAGAACATCGGGCAGGTGTTCGCACGCCAAATTCAGCAGCGATGCGAGGCCAAGGTTGTGATGGGCGGCAAGGCGCCCCTGACGGTGGAGTTTGCAGTCGTGAAGGGCATCGGCGCGGAGGGCTACCGGATTGAAGACCGGCGCGGAGGTGGTGTGCGCATTGTGGGTAATGATGAGCGTGGACTGCTCTACGGCGTGGGCAAGTTCCTGCGCACCTCGCGTTACGATCAGGGCGGATTCACCGCCGGGGATTGGCGCGGGATTTCCGTGCCGCAAAAACCGATCCGCGGCATCTATTTCGCCACGCATTTCAACAACTTCTACCACGACGCACCGGTCGAGGAGGTTCAACGCTATGTGGAAGACTTGGCACTCTGGGGCTTCAACGTAATCGCGGTTTGGTACGACATGCGATATGCCGGGAACGGTTATGACGACCCTGCGGCGGTGACATTTCGCGCACGCCTGCACGCCATCGGCGAGTCAGCCAAGCGGCTCGGTCTGGATGTTGCACTGATCATGATGGCCAACGAATCGTATCAGAACTCGCCCGCCGCTTTGCGGGCGGAC
>WBXK01000179.1 GCA_008933055.1 Verrucomicrobiota bacterium
CGAGCAGCTCGACGGCTTGCGCGATGCGGCGTGATGGTTTCGAGGCAGAGCCAATCCACGGCAAGGAGCGATAGGTCGGTCAATCCGCGCGAGGCTGAAGTCATGATCGAGGACAAGCTCGAATGTTTCAGGCATTCCCGGTTTCAACGCTTTGATTGCGAGGCGTTGCGCTTCAGCCTCCAGACAACCGCAGCCAAGAGTGCCAGTGATTTCCCCTCGCAAGGGAGAGACATCCTTCGATCCGGACTTCTGCGGGCTTGATCCGCTGACTCGCGTAAGAATGTGCTCGCACGAAACGCTCGTTCGCAGCATGCTGGGGCGAGGGTTACACAGATTACGTTCCTAGGGGTTAAGGCGGCGCAGGAGTTTTCAACGTATCCAATACAGCGTCCACTATTCGCTCGACACTGATGCCGTTCATGCAACGAAAATCGATCGGACATTCGCGCAAGAAACACGGCGCGCAGGATGCATCAGATTTCAACAAGCGATGTCGGGGATTACCCGGCATTCCCGGCCCGGTCATTTCCGGCGATGTGCTGCCAAAAGGAACGACGACGGGTGTGCCCAACGCAGCGGCGACGTGCATCGGGCCGGTGTCGTTCGTCAGCAGGACGCGGGAGAGTTTGAGCAATGCCATCAATTCGCGGAGGGATGTCTGGCCTGCCACGTTGCTGATGGTTGATTGCTGATTGCTGATTGAACCCGCGATGGTTTCGGAGGTCTGAACATCTGCTTTGCCACCAAGGATGAGCCAATGACAATTGGTGTGCGTCTGGATTTCACGAGCGGCGGCGATGAACTTCCCCGCAGGCCAGCGTTTGGCCAGGCCGTATTCAGCGCCAGGGTTCAGGGCGAAAATGGGCGCAGAAATATTCTCCAATCCAAATTTCTTCTTTGAAGCGGCGATCTCTTCATCGGTCACAACCAGCATCGGCGGCAGAGCAGAACCACTCGCGCCAAGCGCAGCAACAAGGTGAAGGTATTGATAGAGGTGGTGGGACAGAGGCGCTGGGCGATAGGAGGGAGGCGAGCTGGCTTCTGAAATGAGTTTGCGAACTTCAGCTTCTGTTCGCTTGTGCATTTTCACTGCACCAGCACGGGTTGGAATGGCGTCGGTCAAAAACCAATTGCGCCATGGCCACTCACCGCCGATGCGCCATGGGATGCGCGCGAGCCACATTTCCATGGCCGAGCGCGGCGAGTTGGGCAGCACGAGTCCGAGATCAAATTTTCCTGCGCGGATCTTTCGACCCAACGTGAAGAGCCCTTCGCCTTTGCTAAACGTGAGGGTTTCGTTAATTGCTGGATGATGCAGATAAATATCGCGCAGTTTCTCATGCGTGAACACCGTAATTTGGGCGGCGGGAAATTTTTCCCGCAAACGCATCAGCGCAGGCGTCGTCATCACGGCGTCGCCGAGCCAATTCACACCACGAACAAGGATACGGCGTGGAGTTGGATGGAAGCTTACGGACATGACTGTTTATTCCCGTTTACTTGAAGCAAATCTTCCTCACGCAATCGCGGAAGTCGTCCGCACCGTTGACGATGTTAATCTCCACGCGCATGAAATAAAACGGCAGATCGCGCCGATCCAGCTTGGGAAAGCGCACGGCATCCTTCTGCGTCGTAAGGATGATGTCCGCCTGGCGCTTCTTGCCGCGATTGATGGCGTTCAAGATTTCCTGTTGCGTGAACCTATGATGGTCGGCGAAGCGTTTCGCATAGACCAATTCTGCGCCGAGCTTCACCAGGCTTTGTTCAAAACTTTCCGGCTGTGCGATGCCGCTGAGTGACGCGACCTTCTTTCCCTTGATCAATTCCAGCGAAACGCGTTCACCAGTGAACACGTCCTCAAGATACTTCGGGCTGTGAATACACTCAATGATCGGCGCGTGCGGGTTCAAAGACGCGATCCGTTTCCGCAGCTCAGCGGTTTTGCCATCGCTCTTGGTAATGAAGATGGTGTTGGCGCGAGCGAGGTGCGAAGGAGGTTCTCGCAACGTGCCGCGCGGCAACATATGTTCGTTACCGAACGGCTGCTGACAATCAATAAGCACCACGTCATGCCGACGCCCGCGCAGATCCCAATATTGAAATCCATCGTCGAGCAACAATGTGTCGCAGCCAAACTTCTCGATGGCGTAGCGTCCACTCTTCACACGGTCTTTGTCTACGAGTACGACCACGTCTTTGAGATTCGATGCGAGCATGTGGGGTTCGTCGCCTGCCATTTCGGAGTCGAGCAGCAAGGATTTGCCATCGGATACGACGCGCGGCGGAGTGGATTCGCGGCGGAAAAGCAGGCGATCAATGAGTGATTTATGCAATGCCGGTGGCTTAGATCGATAACCGCGAGAAAGAATGGCTACGTTGCGTCCAGCATCCCGAAGTTCGCGCGCGAATTTTTCTACGACAGGCGTCTTGCCCGTGCCGCCGACTGTAAGGTTGCCGATGGCGATGACTTGAACGCCGAGCGTGGTGTCGCGCAGGATACGGAAGTTGTAGAGGAAGCGGCGGAATTTAATCGCGACAGTGAACAGTTTTGATCCTCCAAACAGCAAAGCACGGATGATAGCCGCGCGCTTGCCGCGACGTTCATCGAAGATGACTTCGAGGATGAACGTTTCAAAGGCTTCAACCCAGACCCGGAATTGCTCTCGCATGTGCGATCATGTTGCCAAGCTGGGGAGGACAGGGCAAGCCAGCGGGCATCGATGCACGGCAGATATTGGCTCAACTGCTGTCATTTCAACGCGGCCAATTCCTCACGCAACAGAGTCACGAGCGGTCGGATTGTCTTTGCGCTGAATTCAAACGGACAGCCCGCTGCGGCGAACAATTCTGGCAACGGGCGTGAGCCACCTAGTGCAAGGGCGGTCTTGTAGTCGCTCAGGGCTTTGACCTTGTCGCGTTTGGAGTTCGCCCACACTTGTAATGCGCCGAGTTGAGCGATGCCGTATTCGATGTAGTAAAACGGATACAGAAAGATGTGGAGCTGACGATGCCACAGATTCGTGCGCACCTCTTCGTAGCCAACCCAGTTAACGTCGCCTGCGAAACGATCCATGATTTGATTCCACGCGGCTGAACGTTCGGCGCTGCTATGACCGGGGTGCGTATAAATCCAGTGTTGAAACGCATCCACCGTCGCGATCCAGCCCAGCACGCCGATGATGCCTTCCAGATGCGTGCGTCGGGCGCGGTTACCCTCCGCAGGCGCATAAAACTCCTCGATAAATTCGTTGCCGAGCAATTCCATGCTCATCGAGGCGACCTCGCAAAACTCGATCGGCGCGCTGCGATACGCGAGCAGGTCTTCGTTACGTGTGGCGAGCGCGTGGAACGCATGCCCTGCCTCGTGCAAGATGGTTTCAACATCGCGCTGCTGCCCAACGGCGTTCATGAAGATGAACGGCAGGCGCGCTTCATTGAGCGTGGATTGATAACCGCCAGGTGCTTTGCCTTTGCGGTTCGCCAGATCAAGCAGCTTCAAATCCTGCATCTGCTGGAAGCCGCTTGCGAGTTCAGCGTCGAGCTTGTCGAAGATGCGCTGCGAACGCGTTACCATATCTTCTACTTTCTCAAACGGCTTGAGCGCGGGACGATTCAACGGGTCAACGGCTGAGTCCCACGGGCATAGTTTGTCGAGGCCGAGTTGTTTGCGTCGTTGGGCCTGCAATTCGCGCACGGCGGGAACGACTTCGGTCGCGACGGCGTCGTGGAAATCAAAGCAGTGCTGCGGCGTGTAGTCGAATCGCCC
>WBXK01000180.1 GCA_008933055.1 Verrucomicrobiota bacterium
CGCCCTTGGCGACCGCTTCCTGTGCTATGGCTAAAAGCTCTGCAGGAGAAATTTGTTTGTCAGAAATCGTGAGTCCGCTGATGCGCACCAATTCTTGAACCAGCGCAGGACTGCGGTTGGCTTCGCGGAGAACCCGAGCGCCAATCTGCGCAGCCGCAGGCGTCAAGGCCAAGGCTGGCAAGTTTTCCGTGAGTTGTTTACCCGCGTTCTTGATGGCCAGCAATTCACGCCAGAATTCTGCGGCGGCAGCTTCGTCAGTCGTAGCTTTGATTGTTGTGGCGATATCCGGCAGTGCAGCAGAAAAATCCAAGCTCGCTAATGTCACGACACCAGAGCGGCGCGCTTCCGGAGATTGCGTTTCGCTAACAAGTTTCCGTAATTGTTTTATAGTGTCGTCCCCACCGATGGCGCGTAGTGCCGAGAAAGCTGCCTCTCGTTCCGCGGTTGAAGATTTGGCATTCCCTGCAGTTTGGAGAAGCTGTGGACTGAGTGAGGCCATTTTCCACCCCCCCGCAAGCTGCAACGCAGAAACGCGCAGTTTGTGATTTTCTGATTTCAGCATCGAACCCAGCGCACTGAGATCGCCTTCTGGTTGCTGCTTGCGAAGGCGCGAGGCTTCGTTCAGCGCGGTGAAAGCGCGCAGTGCGGTCGCTTCGCCAAATTGGCTACTCACGAGCGGATCAAACAGTTGGCGCAATTCCTTCGCGCCGCCTGACGCGCCGATGATTTCAATCCACGGCCCTGAGCCATCACGCGGCACGCCTTTACCTCGGAGTTTTTGATTCAACAATTCGCTAGCGAGTGCGGGTTCGATGGATTTGAGCGCGAACTCGAATTGCTTTTCTCGTCCGTCGGATTTCCAAGAGCCGGATTTCACGGCGGCAAGCCACGGCTCGGCGAGTTCGTTGATCGTGAGCCACAGCCCGTAGTCGAGGAATTTATCCATCGGCTTGTCGAGGACGGTGAGCGCGAGTTCGGCAGCGCGGGCGGATTTGATACGACCAAGCGCGCGGATCGCTTCCAATCGAACACGCGGATGTTCATCGCAAACAACTGTCGCGAGCAGGTCGGTGGCGTTGGGGGTAGATTCAATTCCGTTCGCCAAGGCACGAACTGCAGCGGCGCGGATGCAACCATCTTTCGCGGCAAGTAATGCAGTAGCGAGCGAGCGAGTTGCCGCGTCCATCTGCCCGGCGTTCAAAGCCTCATTCATCCACAGGGACTGCAAGCGGGACGATTCGTCCTGATGTTTCTTCGTCCAGATCGCGAGGTCTTTCTTCACTTTCGTCGCGCCACGTTCAGTGAGAACGCGTCGGGAATTTTCCTGATCGTAGATGTTTGGTGAATTCAGTTTTTCCAGCAGCGCAGAATTCTTGACCTTGGTTAAATCAGTTTTCGCCAAGAGTGGACGGTCCTTCGCCGTGATTCGCCAGATTCGGCCATGTTCTTTATCTCGGCGCGGATCGCGGAAATCCACTTCGCCGTGCTGGATGATGGGATTGCTCCAGTCGGCGACGTAAAGCGCGCCGTCCGGGCCGACCTTCACATCAATCGGGCGGAACGTGTCCGCCGTGGTGCGGAGTACATCGGGCATTTCCTTCGTCACGTAAGCGGAGCCTTGTTCGCTGATTTTGAACCGCACTATGCGATGCGCACGGAAGTCGCATGTGATCATGTCTCCCTGCCAGTCGGCAGGGAATTGCTGGCTGCGGATGACTTCAAGACTGCAGAATTTTGGGTAACTGCCGGGGCTCACACTGTCTAAGATGCGCCTTGCCTTAGGTGCGGTGGTATAGCTTGCTCCGGGCAAACCGTAGTTGATTCCGCCGCCGCCCGCGCCGTCCGTGAGAAATGATTGACCGAACTCGTCGAACTGATGTCCCCATGAGTTAACCCAGCCTTTGAAAAGAATTTCCATCCGCTCATCGCGCGGATCGAAACGAAACACGCCGCCGCCTTTCAAGCGCACCACGCCATGCGGCGTCTCGGTGTCGGTGCGCGTGTAGATGGATTGATTCATGTAGAGGCGACCGTCGAAGCCCCAGTGCAGCGTGTGAAGATTATGATGCGCGTCCTCCGTGCCGAAGCCACTCAAAACCGTGCGCTTCACATCCGCCTTGCCGTCACCGTCCGTGTCCTTGAAAAACAACAGCTCGGTGCTTTGCGCGACGTAACAGCCGCCGTCGCCCGGCTCAACGCCGGTGGGAATCAACAATCCTTCCGCAAACACCGTAGCCTTGTCCGCGCGGCCCGCGCCCGTGGTGTCTTCGAGCACGATAATCTTGTCCGTGGCGGCCTGGCCGGGTTCGATCTGTGGATACACCTCAGAACTTGCGACCCAGAGACGCCCCTTCGGATCGAAGTTCATCTGGATAGGTTTGTTGAGAAACGGATTCTCTGCCCAGAGCGTGACTTCGAGTCCATCCGCGACGGTGAATATTGGCAATGGCTGGTCTGTGTGCTTGGCGGTGAGGTTGCCGACTCGGCGGGGAATTTCAGGAACAACAACGCCAGGTTTAAGCGAGCGCAGTTGCGCGATTCGCTTCTCTTCGGCCTCGATCAATGGATCGAACTTGGGAATCTCGACGGAGTTGCGACCCTGCTCGCCTTTTCTGAAACCGAAGATGTAAGCCATGTTCTCGGGGCGCGAACGATGAAAGAACCATTCGTTCTTGCGGATGATGGCCTGGCGGAGGGGTTCGGCAGCCTTCCGAGCGCCGACTGAATTCCAAGCCGGACCCTTCAAGCGGAGCGCATCTTGAATTGCTTGAGAAGCAATCTCGTAGCCGTAGCTGGTAAGATGGATTCCGTTCTCGGTCCGATAAGTATTAGATGAACCGCTCAGCCTGTCCAGGGAGACAAAGCGTGTGTTTCTCTTACCTGCGATTTCCTCTACTGTGGCCGATAAGGCGGCTAAGACGTTGTTTTGCTTCTTCTCATCCTCTCGGGTAACGCCACTCCGAATCCCTGAGAACGTTGTGTCATGTTGCAGCGGCCCGAGTAAAATAAACCTCACTCCCGGTGAAATTTTCTCAATCGTATCGAGCAGCCGATTGTAGTCAGCCTTGAACTTGGGCAATCCCGCTTCACCGTAGAGCGAACTCGCCATGCCGTAGCCGACAAACACCACCGTGGGCTTGGTGAACTCAAGTTGTTTGACGAGTTGATTCCAGCCTTCATCCGCAGGTTCGTGGCCCGCTTGCAGGAGCGAAAGTCCGAAACGCGAATCTCCGGCGGGCGTATCCGCACTCCAGCCGAGATTGCGGAAGGTAACGTTGCGATCCGGGAATCGCGTCGTAAGCATCAACTCGATCCAGCCGAACTGCTGCTCGCGCTCCATGAAGGTGTCGCCGAGGAAAACGACGCGGTCGCCTTCGCGCAATTCAAACATCGGTGCCTTTTCGGCGGCCGTTGCTGTCGCACAGAGGACAATTAGGTAGGCAGAAGCGGCAAGCAATTTTGTGATGACAGTTCGCATGGTGTTGATGTTATGGAGTCGGAGAATGACTGACATGTAAAACTAAATCCAACAGAAAGTCCGAATCCTTTACGCTTCCGATGGTGACAACAGCCTCTCTCGGACATACCTCAACTGCGTGGTTGTTTACTGTATTCTGAGCCGATAGTCTTCCCGCTCAAATCATCAGCAACCAACACGAATTGGAACTCAGCAACCTATGAAACTTCAAACCATGTCGCAGCGCATCCTCTCTCTGTTTCTTTTCCTCAA
>WBXK01000181.1 GCA_008933055.1 Verrucomicrobiota bacterium
CCGCTGGTCAACGCATGCCGACCACCGGGCGAATGGCAGATGTATGACATCATTTTCCATCCGCCGAAAAAACTGACTGATGGGACGGTGAGGCCCGGCTCGTTCACCGTGTTCCACAACGGCGTTTTGATTCAGGACAACGTGGCGGTCACCGGCGAGGGCACGGCCGCTTCGCCGCTCCGAGGGATCGTGGAGAAAGGGCCTCTCTATCTTCAGGATCACGGAAACCCAGTCCGCTTTCGTAACGTATGGGTTCGCAAATTGAATCCCAAAGCCAACTAATATTCCAGCAAGTGACAGAATTGATTTTATGAAAATACAACCTAACAAACTGATCGTTGGAATCTTCACCTTGGTGATTTGCGTGATCGGGATCGATGCAGCCGAACCTTTGCGCGCCTTGATCATTGACGGACAAAACAACCATGATTGGAGAAAGACCACGCCAGTGCTGAAGTGGATTCTCGAAGATTCTGGACGCTTTACAGTGTCCGTGTTCACGACGCCTCCCTCGACGCCTCGTGAACCAAAACCCCCGAAGGATCCGGTATCGCCCGAACAGAAGGCCGCGTATGAAGTTGCGGTCGCCAAATGGAAAGTGGATTCGGCGGAGATTGAAAAGATGTCGGCAGCAGGCTGGAAGCAGTGGGGTGCTAAATTCAAAGGCTGCGACGTGATCATCGGAAATTACAACGGTCAGGCCTGGCCCGAAAATATGCGCGAAGATTTCGTAAAGTTCGTGCGTGGTGGGGGTGGGTATGTTTCAGTTCACGCAGCGGACAACTCATTTCCCGAATGGCCCGAGTACAACGAGATGATTGGCGTGGGCGGTTGGGGGGGGCGTAATGAGAAGTCTGGCCCGATGATCCGTTATCGCGAAGGAAAAGTTGTTTTCGACAACACCCCCGGACCTGGTGGCAGTCATGGTCCGCAAAACCCCTTCCTCATGGAGACGCGTGACCCGGAGCATCCGATTGTGAAGGGGCTGCCTTTGACCTGGATGCATCCCGGCGACGAGCTTTATTCTAATTTGCGCGGTCCGGCAAAAAATCTCACGGTCATCGCGACGGCGTTTTCGCCTCAAACCAAAGTGAACGAACCGTTGCTCATGGCGATCAGTTTCGGAAAAGGTCGCGTGTTCCACACCGCCCTTGGCCACAGCGCTAATGCGATGCAGGGGCGCGGATTTCAAAACACATTGACTCTTGGTGCGGAATGGGCGGCCACGGGTAAGGTAACGATCCCGCCTCTCAAGGCCGACGAATTGCCCGCTGATCATGCGGCAGTCCGACCGCCTCCGGGCTTCGCGCCTTCCAAGTGAGCGAGGCTCAGATCAAGCACGATCTCGGATCGATCGCCCGGCAATTTCAAATTGCCGGGCGATTCCTTTACGCCGCGCCCTATGGGAGTGGTCACATCAACGACACGTTCGCGGCGGTTTTCGAGCACGAGGGCAGTCTGGTGCGTTACATTTTACAACGCATCAACCACAATGTTTTTAAGAATCCAATGGCGTTGATGCAGAACGTGGAACGCGTCACAGCTCATGTTCGGTCAAAATTGCATGCTCGGAACGCGGATGACATAGATCGTCGAACGCTCACACTTGTTCCTGATCAGAGCGGTCGCAATTGGCACATAGATGCCAAAGGCAACCATTGGCGTTGTTATTATTTCATCGAGAAAGCGGCGACGTACGATCAATGCGAGAATCCAACTCAGGCATATCAAGCCGCTCGGGCATTTGGTGAGTTCCAAAATCTTCTGGCTGATCTTCCTGCACCGCGTTTGCATGAAACAATTCCCAGTTTTCACAACACGCGTGCCCGCTTTGACGCGCTTCGAACGGCAATTGCGAAGGACTCAGCGAATCGCGCGGCAACTGTGAAGCCTGAGATACAGTTCGCTTTAGTGCAGGAGACAATGGTGGATGTGTTGTTGCAGGAGCATAAGGCTGGCAATCTGCCAGAACGTGTGACGCACAATGACACCAAGCTAAACAACGTCATGCTCGATGATGAGACCGGTGAAGGTGTTTGTGTCATCGATCTCGATACCGTCATGCCGGGTCTGGCGCTGTACGATTTTGGGGATTTTTGTCGTTCCGCCTGTCGTCCTACGCTTGAGGATGAGCGTGATCTTTCCAAAGTTGAGATGCGCATGGACATGTTCGAAGCGTTGGTGGCTGGATATCTCAAATCTGCCGGTGAAGTTTTAACATCGCGCGAGAAGGATTTTCTTTCGTTCTCTGCGCCGTTGATTACTTTTGAGATTGGAATTCGCTTCTTATGTGACCACTTGGAAGGCGATAGATATTTCAAGATTCATCGCGAGAACCACAACGCAGACCGTGCCCGCGTTCAGTTCAAGATGGTTGAGTCATTCCTGAAAAATACGAAACAAATGGAAGCAGTAGTCGGGCGTTCGTGACGGTCATCAAAAACCTTGTCGTACAATCATAATGAATTACAGAAACGATAAACACGTCAGTTTCACTTCTATGAAAAAATCAAAACTGTTGGTGTCCGTTGGCCGCATCTTCTCGATTACTTGCATGATCGTCGTCGGTGTGAGCGTCATCGCTGCCGAGGCAAAACCCAAGGCAAAGAATGCCCGTAAGCCTGGTACGTCTGGAACACCTGCGACTGCGGCTGAAACTCTCACAGTGCCTCCTGGATTCAAGGTTGAGCTGTTGCGTTCCGCGGCGACGAATGAAGGCTCATGGATTTCCATGGCGATTGATTCGAAGGGACGCTTGATAGTCTCGCCGCAACAGGACCAACGACCTCTCTTGCGCATCACGCTCACCAAGGCTGGGAAGGTGGACAAGGTGGAAACGATTCCTGCACCGGTGAAGCAGGCCATGGGGATGTGCTGGGCGCACGACAGTCTTTACGTGAACTCGCACGGCCCGAATGGAACGGGACTTTACCGACTGATTGATTCAAATAAGAACGATCAGTTTGATACAAACGAGGTTCACTTCTTGAAAAAGATGAGTGCCGACGGACCAAAGAACGGGGAAGGCGAGCACGGTTATCACGCCGTGGTAGCGGGTCCGGATGGGATGATCTATGTGATGAACGGGAATCACACCAAAGTACCAGAGGGGGTCTCCACCAATTCGCCGTTTCAAAATTATCAGGAGGACTTGATGCTTCCCCGCCAATGGGATGGCAATGGGCATGCAACGGGCATTCTTGCTCCCGGTGGCTATGTCCTGCGCACCGACGCTGAAGGCAAGAATTGGGAACTGGTTCTGGGTGGTTTTCGTAATTCTTATGACTTCGATTTTAATGCCAAGGGAGAAATGTTTACCTATGACAGCGACATGGAATGGGATTGGGGCATGCCGTGGTATTGCCCGACACGCGTTTCGCATAATGTGACGGGCGGAGATTACGGATGGCGCTCAGGCGCGGGTCGCTGGCCAGAATATTATGCGGACAGTCTGCCCGCTGCCGTGGACATAGGCCTCGGCTGTCCGACAGGGGTGAAGTTTGGGACCAAGAGCAACTTCCCCAAAAAATACCAGCAGGCGTTGTATGCGATGGACTGGACGTACGGACGGCTCTTTGCCGTTCACCTTCGCGAG
>WBXK01000182.1 GCA_008933055.1 Verrucomicrobiota bacterium
TCACATTCGTATCCGTTGCCACCCGCTCAAGCTCCCCGCCGCAAGGAAGAAATCCCCGCCGGCCTTGCGCTTTCTACTGATGGCAAAAAGCTTTTCGTTTGCGGAAATCTTTCAAATCAACTGTTCGAAATGGATGTCGCCACCGGGAAAATTATCCGCTCATTCCCGGTCGGTGTCGCGCCGTATGACGTCGTAGTCGTTGGCGACAAAGCATACGTCAGCAATTGGGGCGGGCGACGGCCCAAGTCCGGCGATCTCACCGGCCCAGCAGGGCGCGGCACGGAAGTCAAAGTGGATGCAGTTATGAACATCGCGAACGAAGGTTCGGTAAGTGTGATAGATCTCAACGCCTCGGCGGTGGATCGTGCGTTGAAACAGGAGATCATTGTTCAGCTTCACGCTTCTGCGCTCGCCGTTTCTCCCAACCAACGCTACGTGGTTTGCGCGAACGCCAACTCGGATAATCTCAGTGTCATTGACACCCGCACGGACACCGTCATCGAAACAATCTGGGCCAAACAAAATCCTGCCGATCTTTTTGGCGCATCGCCCAACGCGCTTTGCTTCGCGCCGGATGGCAAAACTCTTTACGTCGCCAACGGCACGCAAAACGCCATCGCGGTCATCCGCTTTTCCCCTGCTGATCGCGAATCAAAACTGCTGGGCTTGATTCCGGTCGGCTGGTTTCCTGGAGCAATTACATTTGATGCGAAGCGCAAAACACTTTGCGTTGCGAACATCAAAGGCCATCCCATCGCGCCCAAGCGCGACGAGAAAAAAGGCCAGACCGGTTTCAATTCGCATCATTACTTCGGCTCGGTTTCGCTCGTGCCCGTGCCGAAGGAGAGCGACTTGCCAAAACTTTCCGCAGCTGTTTATGAAAATTATCGTCGCGACCGCATTGAACTCGCGCTCGCCAAACCGCGCGCACACCAGCCCGCCCGGGCCATTCCTGAACGCATCGGCGAACCCAGCCCCATCAAACACGTCGTCTATGTCATCAAAGAAAACCGCACGTACGATCAAGTGTTCGGCGACGTGCTGGAAGGAAACGGCGATGCGTCGCTTTGTATCTTCGGTCAAAAATTCACGCCCAATCAGCACAAGATGGTGCGTGATTTCGTTTTGCTCGATAACACCTATTGCAGCGGCATCCTCAGCGCTGACGGTCATCAATGGAGTACGACTGCTTTCGGCACTGAGTACTTGGAAAAATCATTCGCTAGTTGGCCGCGCAGTTATCCCGACGGCATGGGCGAGGACGAAAATGACGCGCTCGCATACGCTCCGACAGGTTTTATCTGGGACAACGCCATCAAGCACGGCGTCTCCGTCTGGAACTTCGGCGAATTCGCCATGCCGACTTGCGGCTGGAAGGACACCAAGCGCAAAGGTTCTCCCAAGTGGAAAGATTATTGGGACGAGTTTCAACACGGTCGCGGTGAAGTCTTGATCGCCAGCCAGCCGAGTGTTGAAGCCATGCGCCTGTTCACACCCACCAATTTCGTTGGTTGGGAAATGTCCGTGCCCGATGTCTGGCGGGCGCGATACATCACCAACCAGCTCGCCGAGTGGGAACGCAGCCGTCAAATGCCGCAACTTGTGATCATTTGTTTGCCCAACGATCACACCAGCGGCACGGACGCAAACGCACCCACGCCCGGCGCGCTCGTTGCGGACAACGATCTCGCGTTCGGCCAGATTGTCGAGGCGTTGAGCCATTCTTCGTTTTGGAAATCCATGGCGATCTTCGGCATCGAAGACGATCCGCAAAACGGTTGGGATCACGTCAGCGGCTATCGCACCACGGCGTATGTCATCAGCCCGTGGGCGAAACGCAACGCCGTCGTCAGCACGCAATACAACACGACAAGTCTGCTTCGCACGATGGAACAAATTCTCGGCCTGCCGCCGATGAACCAGTTCGACGCCACCGCGCTGCCGATGTTTGATTGCTTCACGAACACGCCGGACTTCACGCCGTTCACGGCGTTGCCGACGAACATTGCGCTCGATCAAATGAACCCTGAGCCGAAGAACATCAAGAATGCGACGCTGCGTGAGGATGCACAGCACTCTGCGCGTTTGAACTTCAAGAAGCCCGACGCCTGTCCGGAAGATTTGTTGAACCGGATTCTTTGGAACGCGATGAAGGGAACAGAGACGCCCTATCCAGCATGGGCAATCACGCTGGTCGAAGACGACGATTGAATGTTAGGAGCGGCCCGGTTTAGCGATCCGTTTCACGACGTTGCCTCACCGACCACGGACTGAGCGAGCCAAGACTTTCGTTTGCGTGCGAAGAACAGGGCGGCGACTACCAATGCCACCAATGAGACAGTTGCCACAATCCAGCCCGTAGCCGTGAACAATTCCAGCACTTGGCCTTTGGGTTTGAAGAAGTTTTTGATCACCATCACCGCCACATAGCCGAGATAACCGAACGCATCCGCCAGGTACATCAGGTAGCCGATGTTGCCGCGCTCGCGGGTCATCGCGATCAGACGTTCAAAAACTGTCGTGTGAACGGCGACGTAGGGAACGTACAGACCAAAACCGATCAGCACCGTGAACAAAAACGGCGAGATGTTTCCAGCCGCCTGTGCGCTAAGAACCATCAGGATTAAGCCCAGTCCGCCTGCGGCGATGGCGAGGCTCAAGAAAAATGCGCGTTGATTGTCGCGCACCAGAACGACAAGTCCGTTCACCAACAACACGCCCAGAGCGACCCACATTTCTGAGCGGGCAAACACGCCGGCATCCACGCTTGCGCCGAGGCCCAGCCAGATTTCAGGAGCAAAGTCCGCTCTCATGCTGCGCAGCACCGTGACCAGCAGAAACGCTAGCATGATGGGAACAAGCCCGAAGGCGTAACGGCGGAACATCGCCTGACGCTCCAATTTATTCATCGGCGCGCGTTCGACGCGCTCGGCAATATCCGCTTTGTCCGGCGGTGGAATCTGGTTGAGCATCCAGACAAAGCCCGCGAGCGGAAGCAGAAAAATCGCGCCGGCCATGCAAGGCATCCAAACTTCCGGAACGCCCGCCTTCAAAAGATATGCGCCCACAGATTTAGTGAAGCCGTCCGCCAAAATAAAACTAGCGCACAATCCCGCCACAAATGCCTCAGTCATGCGGCGGCCTTCCAAAAATCCGAGCACCAATCCATACACGATGCCGAGCGGAAGCCCGTTCAGAAAAAGACAAACCGCGTTGAACGGTGGCGGAATCAGGCCGAACAAAACCAGTGCGATCTCAGAAATCCCGATGAGCGCGAGAAACATTTTAACGCGCCGTTCTGGCTTCATCTCGGCAATGATTTTTATACCGAAGAACTTTGAAATCGTGTAGCCCAACACTTGAGCCAGCACTAACCACGTTTTGAACCCCGCCGAAAAAGGCTCTGTCGTGTAAGTGCCTGCGGTAAACGGTTTGCGAAACGCGTACATGCACGCGTAAGCACCGAAGGCGGCGGCAACGCACCAGAACGAAAGGAACACTTTATTGTGAAGTGGCAGCCAA
>WBXK01000183.1 GCA_008933055.1 Verrucomicrobiota bacterium
CTTCTCGATACGCAACGGGCAAAGAAAGGGAAAGTTCCTTCTCGATTTTCTCGAAGTCTTCGGCGGTCACAAAGCCTGATCGCGGATCAACCGTTGATTTGCTTTTTATATTGTTCCGGCGACAGCATCGCGGAAACTTCCGCAACGTTGGCGAGCTTGATCTTGAAGAACCAACCGGCCGCGAAAGGTTCGCGGTTTACGAGAGCAGGATCGTTGGCGACACCCTTGTTGATCTCGATGATCTCGCCGCCCACGGGAGAATAGATGTCGCTCGCAGTCTTGACAGATTCGACGACGGCGCACGCCTCGCCCGCTTTCACCTTGCGACCCACGTCGGGAAGCTCGACGAAGACAACGTCCGTAAGTTCGTGCTGCGCGTGGTCGGTGATGCCCACGGTGGCACCGTCGCCGGAGACTCGAACCCATTCGTGAGACTTGGCATATTTAAGATCGGATGGAACTTGGCTCATAAATTGTGGCTGCGAGGTTACGCGGATTGTGAAGATTCACAATTTGATTTTTCCAGCAGTGGGAGACAAGACTGCAGCAGGAAGACTTACTTGATGCGCTTTAGAGTCACCAACCAAGCCGTGGAATTCTCGGGGACATTGCCTCCATGAACCAACATTTTTCCGACTTTTAGTTGTTGGACGCGTCGGCTGCATTCCTCCCCCTTTTGGCCGTGAAGCACCACTTCTACTTTTTCTTCCTCCATGAACTTGACTGAAATCGAAGATTTATCACTGATGGCAACCTTCCCAGAGACACCATTCTTGGTCTCAAATTCCACCCGCTTTACCACGCAGAAGTTCTTCCACTTCAAGCCGAGACTTTCGAGTTTCTTCTGGGTTTCCTGGTCTACCGGTTTGTAATTGGCATCGGGTGGTTTCTCATCGTTGGTCGCCCACACGAGTTGGGACTCAAACTTAGCCTCGCCCGCAAAGGTCGAGCTAATGCTAGCGGCAACAATCCCGACCATCACAACCGCGCAAATCCAAGCCAAGCCAAATTTGGGTTTGAAGTTCATTTATAAATCCAGTGTATCGTCCAATTCCATTTCGGAAAGGTCGTTTTCCGCCGGGTAATCCAACCACACAAGCGTCGTCCCGGAATCATAGTTGTGATAGGTGAACGCAACCGCATCGCCTGCATCAGCAAAGCCATCCCCGACACCATTCGTTCTAGGCAGAGCAAGCATGACAGCAACAAAAACGGCGGCTGCAGCACCCGCAGGAACAAGCAGACGATGGATGCGATCCATTAACGATATGCGCTTAGTCGCAATGACAATCTTATCCTCGCCCTCGATCTGGCGGCGGATTTTCGACCAATAGAATTCCCGCGAATCAGAAACTTTCATTTCAGACTCGTGGGACAGAAGCGCAGCACGCGTATTCGTCAGCTCCACGAGCAGATTTCGCGCGGCGGCGTCCTGCGCGAGCCAGCCCAATACGGCTTTCGCTTCGCCCGCAGACAGTTCGCCGTCGAGATACGCCTGCAACTTCATTTGTAAGTCTTCTTTCATAACAACCCTCTCTTCACTCCGACGTTTTCAAATCTTGCAGCAACGATGCCATCTTGCGTCGCGCATAAAACAACCGCGACATCACCGTGCCGATGGAACACTTCATCGTCTTGGCGATGTTTTTGTATTCCATGTGTTCAAACTCATGCAATACGAGCACAGTGCGATGCGCCTCAGAAAGCTTCCCCAGCGCCTCATCAATCCGCACTCGCAACTCTGCACGCTCCATTTGCTCCGTGGGGTTCACCATCACCACAGGCATCTGGCGCTCCACCCCGCCAGATTCTTCTTCCATGGCTTCAATAGATTCCGCGCGCTGGCGTTTTCGTTTGCGGAGTTGATCCAGACAAAGATTGATCACGATACGTGTCATCCATGTCGTGAAACTGGATTCTCCCTGAAACTGCACTAACCGCTGCCAGCCTTTTACCCATGCTTCCTGAGAAAGATCAATGGCCTCTTCTTCATTCCGCATCATCATGTAGGCTCGCGCGTAAATCTTGTCCCGATGCCGGGCGACGAGTTGCTCGAACGCGACCATGTCACCCTGGCGCGAAGCCTGAACCAACTCTGCATCTTGTGCGGCGGTATAGTCCATGTCGGCCATCGATTCGACGGGTGGGTTCAAGCTTTATTCAGAGAGGATCAAAGTTTCCCCTTAGTGCTGGGAAGTTGCCCAGCAATCCGTGGGTCACGCGTACAGGCAGCGTCCGCAGCTTTGGCAAACGCCTTGTACAGAGCCTCGGCAATGTGGTGCGGCTCGTCCCCGTAGATCAGTTCCAGATGCAGGTTGCATCTGGCTTCATTGGCGAATCCTTGAAAAAACTCGCGCGCCAGACCAAACCGGAAGGCGCTGGACATGTCCTGCCCACGCTCGGTCTTGGCAAGTTTTCGATAGGCTTTGTCGTTCAATCCGCGCCAGACTAGAAACGAGCGTCCGCTGAAATCAATCACGCAACGCGCCAGACATTCATCCATAGGAACATAGGCTTCACCCGTGAAAGGATTCTTGGGATGAAACCCGTTTCCGTAACGGCGAATTCCTTTCTTATCACCGAGTGCTTGCAAGAAAGCCTGACCGAGTGCAATGCCGCAATCTTCGACTGTGTGATGTGCGTCCACTTCCAGATCGCCCTTGCAGACGAGAGTCAGATCCATGACCGCGTGTTTTGCGAACAGCGTGAGCATGTGATCAAAGAACGGGATGCCTGTCTTGATAGAAGATTTCCCAGAGCCATCGAGATTGAGCTTGATCGCGATGCGGGTTTCTTTGGTGTCGCGTTTGAGTTGTGCCTGCCTGACTTGCATAGACACAGTTAAACAAAGTGAAGATGGAAAGACCAATCGGAAACGCACCGCGCCGAACAACAACGTATCAAGGAGTCAACTCGCCCGTTGGCGCAGTCACTCCAGACAACCTGCTCTTAATCGAGTCAATCTGCTTTTGGATAGAATCAGGCTGAGGCGACGTGAGCTTCGTGAGTTCGTAGTACTGGATCGCAAGCTTCAAGTTGCCCGCTTCCGTTTCGAGATGGGCAAGATTGACTGTGATTTTTCCGTAAGAATCCAGGCTGACTTCTTTTGCGTCGACAGATTGATCCTCCCAAAAACGTTTTGCCGCGAGCCAGATGTTTCGAGCTTTCTCGTCGTTCTTGTCATCCTGTTCGTAGATCAGTCCCATTGCGAAAAGCAGCTCAAAGCTCTTTGGGTTGTTCCTGATTCCCTCGCGCAAAATGTCCCTCGCATCCTCGACTCGCTTAAGATTCTTCCGCAACCAAAAACTTGTGACGGCATAAGTCTCGACCGCCTGCGGGTTCAATTCAATCGCCAGCTTCAACCAGGGTATCACCTCTCGCTCCTCTCCGTTCTCAAGATGCGAGTGTTGGGTAACGCGGAAGTTGCGAATCAATGCGTCCAGCGGATCGCGCGGCTTACCCATGAAGCTCATCGCCTTCTCATGCTC
>WBXK01000184.1 GCA_008933055.1 Verrucomicrobiota bacterium
ATCGAGCAACTTGGCAGCGCGGTGACGGGTTGGAACATCGGCGATGCTGTAGCCGTGCAATCCAACCTTTCTTGTGGTGTGTGTGAGTTCTGTCAACGCGGTGAGGAATCCGTTTGTCTGCGGGGCGAACTGCTGGGCGTTTCACGCGATGGCGGATTTGCGGAACTCGTGGCTGTGCCAGCCAGTGCGTTGGTGAAGATGCCTACCGGACTGGATTTCAACGCCTCCGCCGCACTCACGCTCGCGGGCAGCACCGCCATGCACATGCTGACGAATCGCTCGCAGGTTCGGGCGGGCGATTGGGTTCTCGTGATGGGCGGCGCGAGCGGCGTCGGCTCGGCAGCCATCCAGATCGCCAAACAACTCGGTGCGCATGTCATCAGCACCGGTTCAACTGAAGCAAAGCGACGACTCGCGTTCCAACTCGGCGCGGAATACGTCGTGGATTCATCAGATGCGAACTGGCCAACCGCAATCCGCAAGATCACCAACCGACGCGGAGTTGATCTCGTCGTAGAACACGTCGGCGGGGATGTGCTGGTGAAATGCTTTGATTGCCTCGCGAGGAACGGAACTATCGTGACCTGCGGCGCGACGGCTGGGCGTGAAGTCACGTTGAATCTGTGGCCGATCTTCGTGAAACAACAGCGGCTCATCGGCAGCTACGGCCGCAACCGCGCCGATATCCAAGCCACGCTGGAATGGGCTGCTGCCGGGAAGATCGCGCCCGTGATTGATTTCATTTACCCGCTCGCCGAAACACAGGTCGCGTTTGATCGACTTCGAAGCAGGAATGTTCTGGGCAAACTTCTGATCAATCCGTGAGTTGATCGCAGATAGGACGCGTCATTCAGAATCATCGTCGCTGACGCCACCGCAATCCGCCACCACACCGCGCTTGGCGGCGGCGATGAATGCCAGCATCGCTTTCGCTGGTTCGCCGGTGAACTTCCCCTGAGCTTCAGCTAGCGCTGCGCGCAGATTGTTTCCGCTGCGAAACAGTTGGCGATACAGCTTCTTCACTTCGAGCCGATCTGCCGCGTTGATGCCGGCGCGGCGCATCCCGACGACGTTCAGTCCGCACATCTCATTCATGGCGCGCGACACCGTGAACGGCGGCAAATCCTGAGTGACCCCCGACAACCCCTGCATCATCGCCAACGTACCGACTCGCACGAACTGATGCACTGCCGCGTTACCGGAGAGAAATGCGCCGTCAAAGATCGTGACGTGACCCGCGAGCAAAACGCCGTTCGCCAAGATGACGCGGTCGTGAACGTGGGAATTGTGCCCGACGTGGACGTTCGCCATCAGCAGATTGTTCGAGCCGATGATGGTTTCGCCATCGGGCTTGGTGGCGCGATGCACGGTGACGTGCTCGCGGAAGACGTTGTTGTCCCCGATGCGGACGCGCGTGGGCGTGCCGTCGTATTTCAAATCCTGTGGAGAATCCCCGATGACGCAGCCCGCGTGGAAACGATTTCCTGCGCCGACTTTCAACAAGCCAGTCAGATACACGTGCGGCCCGACGACGCAGCCCGCGCCGAGTTCTACGCCGTCGTCAATGATCGCGTATGGCCCGACCTGCACGGAAGGATCGAGCTTTGCTTTCGGAGAAATGATCGCCGTCGGATGAATCATGCGCCGGAAGGATACAAAGCCAAACGCGGGATTCACGCAGAATCCTTTACACGCTCGTCACCGGCTTTTCGATTGGCACGCACGCCGGGCTTCTGTTATCCGTGACGGACATCCAGCATCAATCACTATGAAAACAAAACTTCAATCGCTCCTCACCGCCATCCTTGGCCTCACCTTGATCTCAGCCCCAGCCCAGCCCGGCGGCGGCATGGGCGGAGCGAAGGCAGACATCTTCAGCGGCGGTCTGAAAAAGATTCTCGGCGACAACAAAGCGTTCTCTGCCAAAATGGAGATCGAGGCCACAGGCCCGACCGGCACGCCGATCAAAATGCCTACCAAAATCGCCTACAACGACGGCAAATCGCGCATGGAGATGGACATGACCAAAGGTGGTTTGCCGGCCGAAATGCTCGCTCAAGTCAAAGCCATGGGCATGGCGGAGATGGTCATCATCTCGCGCCCGGACAAGAAAGCCGTCTACATGATCTATCCCGGGCTCAAAGCGTATGCCGAGATGCCGCACCCCGAAACCGAGACGCCCGAGGCAGTCAGCAAATACAAAGTGGAGACCCAAGAACTCGCCAAAGAATCCGTGGAAGGTCAGGCATGCGTGAAAAACAAAGTCACCGTGACCGATGACAAGGACAAGAAGACCGAGTTCACCATCTGGCAGGCGACCGAGATGAAAAAATTTCCCGTGAAGATTGTCTCCACGGACGATGGACAAGCTGCAACGATGACCTTCAAGGAAGTGAAACTGACCAAGCCGGAGGGTTCCCAGTTCGACCCGCCCAAAGATTTCAAGAAGTACGACAACTTCATGGCCTTGATGATGGAACAGATGAAAGGCATGGGCGGCCCCGGCGGATTGCCACCAGGAAAGTAAACGGAATCGTGGTGCGGGACGAAGCGGCTAAGACTTCCAAGCTTGTGTCATTACCCCGCACTGACCCGTTTCCGAACTGTGCCTGCGCGATGTGAAAACGACCCTGGGGCTCGAACAATTGCGGTGCCAGTCACCGGCGATGGTGCGCAAGGAACTGCTGGCGGGACTGATCGCACACAACCTGATCCGCTGCGTGCTGGCGGAGGCGGCTCAGGTTCACGCAGCGGAACTGGAACGGCTCAGTTTCAAGGGGGCGGTGGATGCCCTGCGCCAATACAGCGCGGTGATCGCCCAGGCGCGAACGAAGCGGTGCAAGCGGAAACCATGGCAGGATTTGCTCCGCACCCTGGCCCGCGACACGGTTCCGCTGCGTCCCGGACGCACCGAGCCGCGCGCTGTTAAACGCCGCCCCAAACCCTTTCCCTTACTCAATCGTCCACGCCGAAAATTCGTCGAACTCCCTCATCGCAACAGCCCCTGGCACGGCGGACCACGCAAATTTCAAGTCCTTAACTAACCGCCATTCCGGACTGACCCCGTCATGGAGTGACCCCTTTCTGATTTCGCATTACGGTCTATCTCGCGCGCTGAAACGGGTAAAAAATCATTATGGCGATACAGACGACAGACAATACGGCTGCTGCAATCTTGTTGGCGATTCCCCAACGCTTCAAATTTCCATTTCTATCTTTTTGGTTGTAATAAACATCTCCCGTCAGAAGCACAACACAAACGCATAAGGAAAATGGAAAAAAAGACCACGTAAATAGCTGAAGAAATAGCAGCACACTGTTGATGCTCGACTTTC
>WBXK01000185.1 GCA_008933055.1 Verrucomicrobiota bacterium
CCTGCTCAATCAACTGCTCGGCCACGAGCGCGCCATTGTATCGCCCATCGCTGGCACAACGCGCGATACGATTGAGGAAACCGCAAACGTGCGCGGGATTCCGGTGGTGTTTATCGATACCGCTGGGTTGCGCGAGGCGAAGGACGAAATCGAGAGCGAAGGTATCCGTCGCAGCCGCGAATCTCTAGCACGCGCAGAATTCATACTTCATGTGCTGGATGCGAGTGAACCGTTGACGAAGGAGGATGAAATGTTTCTTGCCGAATTCTCGGACAAGAAGCGGATTCTCGTGCTAAACAAAACCGATTTACCGCGCAAACTGGTCATGCCTACATTAAAAGCTTCTCCTGTAGATGTCTGTTGCGTTTCTGGAAACGGCATCCAGCAACTCAAAGACGCCATCAAATCCCTCGTCTGGTCTGGCGCGGTCACCAACGAGATGGCGCAGGTCACCATCAACTCCCGCCATCAAGATGCACTCCGCCGGGCTCGCGAAGCCGGGCAACTCGCGCTGGATGCTTTGCGAGCCGAGGCATCTCTGGAGTTTGTCGCACTGGATCTCCGCATCAGCGCGAATGCTGTCGGTGAAGTGGTGGGCAAGACAACCACGGAAGACTTGCTGGACTCCATCTTCAGCACCTTTTGTTTAGGGAAGTAATTTCCGTCTTACTGTTTGTTTTACATTTTTAATTTTTAATTTTTAATTCACCTGTGATTGCTTTGCTTGATTACGGTTCGGGCAACCTGCGCAGCGTCCACAAGGCGTTGCTTAAAGTCGGCGCGGATGTCCGCATCGCCCAACATCCATCCGAGATGCGCGACGCGAGTGCTGTCGTGCTGCCCGGCGTCGGCGCGTTCGACGATTGCATCAATTCACTGCGGAAACAGGAATTGCTAGAGGCCTCGCGCGACTTCATCAAGACCGGCAAACCGTTCCTCGGAATCTGCGTGGGCTACCAGGCGTTGTTCGAGAAGAGCGAGGAGTTCAATAGTTGCGCGGCGGGCCTCGGCATTTTCGGTGGTAAGGTTGTTCGTTTCACCGACCATCCCGGGCTCAAGATACCTCAGATCGCGTGGAATCAGATCGAGATCATGCGCACCGATTGCCCCTTGTATCGCGGAGTGGAGAACGGCAGCTACGTGTATTTCGTCCATAGCTTTTATCCGCAGCCCACTGATGCGAGAATCGTCGCCACACGCACAGATTACGGCGGTCAATTTGCTTCATCAGTCTGGCGCGACAATGTGTTCGCGACACAATTCCATCCAGAGAAAAGCCAGAAGGTGGGATTGCAGTTGTTGAAGAACTTCGTCGAGCTGGCGAAGTGAAGATGCTGCGTAACGCTCCCTCAATTGGTAGTTAAACCGATTCACGCGCAGGTATTTTTCGCTTTGCACCACTGCCCAGGGTTTGTTCTCCTTCGACTATGGCTTTGAATCCACTCGCCGGTAAGGCAGCGCCCACAAGTCTGCTGATCGATGTCGCGAAACTGGAATGCGATTACTACCAACGCAAACCCGATCTCACTGATGCGAGCCAACTCATCAGCTTCGGCACGAGCGGGCATCGAGGGTCGCCGGGGAATGGCACGTTCAACGAGGCCCATATCCTCGCGACTACGCAGGCCATCTGTGAATATCGAAAAGGGCAGGGGATCACGGGCCCGTTGTTCATCGGTAGAGATTCTCACGCGGCATCTGCGCCCGCTCAACGGACTGCGCTCGAAGTTCTCGCGGCGAATGGCGTCGAGACGTTCATCCAGCGCGATGATGGGTTCACCCCTACGCCCTCGATCTCGCACGCCATCCTGACTTATAATCGCCGTCGCAAGAACGGACTCGGCGACGGTATCGTTATCACGCCGTCGCACAATCCGCCATCAGACGGCGGGTTCAAATATAATCCAACGAACGGCGGTCCTGCGGACACAGACATCACGGGCTGGGTACAGAACCGTGCGAACGAACTGTTGCGCGGGGATAATCGCGAGGTGAAACGTGTCGCCTACCCATCCGCGTTGAAGGCCAGCAACACGCACTTGCACGATTTCATCACACCCTATGTTGGGACACTCAGCGAAGTGATCGACATGGCGGCGATCAAGTCGGCGGGTGTCCGCATCGGCATCGATCCACTTGGCGGCGCGTCATTGCAATATTGGCAACCGATCAAGGAGCTTTACGGCCTCGACATCACTATCGTGAACACAAAAGTCGATCCACAATTCGGCTTCATGACCGTGGATCACGACGGAAAAATCCGCATGGACTGCTCCAGCCCCTACGCGATGGCGAGCCTCGTAGGATTAAAGGATAAGTTCAGCGTCGCATTCGGCTGTGATCCCGACGCAGATCGTCACGGCATCGTCACGCCGTCGGTGGGATTGCTGAATCCCAATCATTACCTCGCCGTCGCGATTAACTATCTGCTCACACATCGTCCGGATTGGAATATGGACGCTGCTATCGGAAAAACGTTAGTGAGCAGCAGCATCATTGATCGTGTGGTCGGGGCGTTGGGACGCAAGCTCATAGAAGTGCCTGTAGGTTTCAAATGGTTCGCGCCCGGACTCGCGGACGGCAGCGTCTGTTTCGGTGGAGAAGAAAGCGCGGGCGCAAGTTTCCTGCGTCGAGACAGCAGTGTCTGGAGCACTGACAAGGATGGCTTGATCCTCGGATTACTTGCGGCGGAGATATGCGCCACGACCGGCAAAGATCCCGGCCAACATTACGCGCAACTGACGTCGAGGTTTGGCGCGCCGAGCTACAAACGCATTGACGCCGCCGCCACACCTGAGCAAAAGAAGGCGTTCAAGAAACTCACGCCAACCGCAGTCACTGCGACGGCGCTGGCTGGCGATGAGATCACAGCCAAGC
Organism: Verrucomicrobiota bacterium; assembly: GCA_008933055.1. Taxonomy (GTDB): domain Bacteria; phylum Verrucomicrobiota; class Verrucomicrobiia; order Limisphaerales; family JADLHS01; genus JADLHS01. Next base: position 2,878 of record WBXK01000185.1, read on the forward strand.
TCACACGTGCACCAGGCAATAACGCCGACATTGGCGGATTGAAAGTAGAAACAGCCAACGGTTGGTTCGCAGCGCGACCGTCCGGCACCGAGAACATCTATAAAGTCTATGCCGAGAGTTTCAAAGGCCCGACGCATCTTGACAAAATCATAGCTGAAGCGCAGACCATCGTCACGGCAGCCTTGGGCTGACCTATGGGCGACAGCTCGTTAGAACCACTCGTATTGAATCAGCTTTCC
>WBXK01000186.1 GCA_008933055.1 Verrucomicrobiota bacterium
ATGTGTGAGAAGACGATGGCAAATCTCGCCATGATCCGCGCCCGCAAAGGCCCTATTATCGCCGTGGGCACCGAAGGCGACGAAGTGATCGAGAAAGTTGCAGACGGCGTCATCTATGTGCCCAAGACGATCGAGCCGCTCTATCCGCTCCTGATGAGTGTGCCGCTGCAACTCTTCGCGTATCATATCGCCGCGGCGCGCGGCTGCGACGTGGACAAGCCGCGCAATCTCGCCAAGAGCGTGACGTTGCAGTAAGGCTTTCCTTGAACCCTACTGATAATGCGGCGGCTTGGCGTTCGTGGATTGGATGCGGTCAAGCTCCATGGATTCCAACGTCTGTGATTGCCGCTGTGCCTGCTTCTTCAACACCTCAATCGTCTTGGCTTGTTCGATGATGACTTGGTTGAGCTGCTCGACTTGATGTTCGAGATGAGCCGAGTTCGCTTCAAGTCTTTCAAGCCGTTGTGAAATCTCATCGTTCATCGGTTCAAAAACTTTCGGTGCTTTGCGAACACGCCGCGCAACGAATGCGACAAATCATCCTGCAACTCTTGCAACTCTCGATATGCGGCCACGGCATCAGCCTTGGGAGTTGAGGTCTCGGCGTTGTTCAGCGTCACAAACTCGTCCGTGATGTCTTCGATGCGCACCTTGTCACCGCGCTGCAATCGCCAGCACCAGAGAGCCTGCAATGCCGCCCCGTACGCCGCGCCTTCGCCTACTTTCAGCGTCACCACTTCTGCATTGAATACGTCCGCCATGATCTGTCGCCACAATTTCGACTTCGCGCCACCACCGGTCGCGCGGATCTGTTTTGCCTTCACGCCAAGCGTGGCGAGACGGCGCAATCCGTAATTCATTCCCAACGTCACGCCTTCCATAGCGGCGCGGCAATAGTGGCTTGCGCTGAAGGTTTTCGTGTTTATGCCGATCATTGCGCCTGTGCCGTCCGGCACGTTCGGCGTGCGCTCGCCTTCAAGGTACGGCAGCAGCAACAGGCCGCCTGAGCCAGGGCCAACCTTCGCTGCCTTGTTCTCAAATTGTTCGTGAGTGTAACCGAAGTCTGCTCGCATCATTTCCGTGGCTACGGTGACGTTCATCGTGCAGAGCAGGGGAAGCCAGCGATTCGTGGAATCGCAGAACGCCGCGATCTCGCCATCAGGATCAATCACAGGTTCGTCAGAACACGCATAGATCGTTCCGCTCGTGCCGAAGCTGGCGGTGATGATTCCTGGGCGTGTGTTACCAGTGCCGATAGCCCCCATCATGTTGTCGCCGCCGCCCGCGCTCACTAGGACGCCAGCGTTTAATCCCAACGCCTGCGCAGTCTTGCCTTGAAGTTTTCCGGCGGGTTTATCGCTGGAAATAAGTTGCGGAAGTTTGTCTGCAAGTTCGTCATCAATCGCTTCCAACGCCGCTTTCGACCAGCGACGGGTGCGAACATTCAACAACGCCGTTCCGCTTGCGTCGCCATATTCCATGACGCGTTCGCCGGTGAGCCAGAAATTCAAGTAGTCGTGTGGAAGTAGAACCGTCGCGAGCTTCGCAAAGTTTTTCGGCTCGTGATTCTTTAGCCAGAGAATCTTTGAAGCGGTGAAGCCGGGCAGCACGGCGTTGCCGAGAGCTTTGTTTGTTTTCTTAGGCCCACCGAGTTTCTCTGTGATCTCTTCGCACTCGGCGGCGGTGGAGGTGTCGCACCAAAGTTTTGCAGGGCGGATCACATCACCCGCTTTGTCGAGCGGCACGAATCCGTGTTGTTGTCCGCTCACTCCGATGCCGACGACTTCCGCCGCGACCGCTTTGGCCTGACGCAATGCCTGGCGGATAGCGGAGGCTGTCGCTTCGATCCACGCGTGCGGATGTTGTTCCTTCGCGCCGGGGCCGAGGTCAGGAATTAAATCATATCCTGCTGCCCCGCTGCCGAGGACTTTGCCGTCCTTGGCGTCCATCACGAGTGCTTTGGTGGATTGCGTGCCGCTGTCTATGCCGATAAAAAGAGTTCGCATCTGGATTATTTAGCTGCCTTGCGACCAGATGACACGCAAAAATCTAAGCCATAATTTTCTGCAATCAGAGGACCGTTGCGATGCGCGCTTGCATCCGGCGTCTCGCAGGCTGCAACATGCGACCATGTTCACAGGCATTGTGGAAGAAACAGGAACAGTCGAGGCGATCAAGCCGACCAAGAAATCCATCACGCTCGTCATCGGCGCAAAGAGGATTGCGCGCGGCGTGAAACTCGGCGCAAGCGTGGCGGTGAACGGTTGTTGCCTGACGGTAGTGAAAATGTCCACACGCAGCAAAGCCACGCTGCTTCAGTTTGATGTGCTCCAAGAAAGCTGGCAGCGTACGAATCTGCAATTCCTCGAGACCGGTTCTATCGTAAATCTGGAACGCCCGCTACGCGCAGATGGCGAACTCGGCGGTCATTTTGTGACGGGTCATGTGGACGGCGTAGGCAAAATAGTTCGCTGGGAGAAGTCCGGCGCGGATCACATGCTTGATATCATCGCGCCATCGGAGGTGATGCGTTACGTCGTCTTCAAGGGATCCATCGCTGTGGATGGCATCAGTCTCACCGTTGCGGGTGTGACGAAAAGGGGGTTCCGGCTTTGGATCATTCCACACACATTCGAGCTCACGACGCTTCGCGAGCGCAAGGTGGGTGACGCATTAAATCTCGAAGCTGATTTGTTGGGCAAGTACGCTGAGAAGTTTATGTCCGCGATGCGGAGGGGTTGACGTCGTCCGGGGCTGACTTAGTTTTCCACGCTGTTATCTATTTCCTACAGCTCAACCTTCCTTGGAAAGCAAAAGAGCCAGACTTTCGTCTGGCTCTTTTAACCTGAGAACAAATCAAGTTTCTCGCTAAGATTCAAAGTTGTCTTTCAGAGGCGCTGCAGTTTTACGCCTTACAACACACACGGTAACATTCTGCAAATTCCCGTCCAACAACACTGTCATCATACCTCAGGTTCGTTATGCCAACAGTCCCCATTAGGGGGGACAATGTCACCCGTGGGGGACATGCCTACTTGAAAACGTTGATTCTATTAATCTTATGCACGTCGCAACGCTTTCGCCACAGCCTC
>WBXK01000187.1 GCA_008933055.1 Verrucomicrobiota bacterium
AACTTCCGTGTCCATCGCCATCGTGAGCGTGGTGACATCACCCGATTTTTTGTTGGTCACAAATTTCCATTTCGATCCCGCAACCTCCCCGTGCGGCGGATGTTTCTCGCCTGCGACTGCCTGACCATTCCCGCCGAAAGGAAGACAAAAGAAATCACCGCGCAATGGCGCAAGCACGGGCACGGGCATCTTGGAAGGCGCTTCATCCTGCCAGGGGCTCACGTAATACGGCTGCACCGGTTTGTCGCTGTCTCGGAAAAATGTGACCGGCGACATGTGGCCGCCAATTTCGGTAACGCCAAGCTCCACCTGTTTCGTGCTGATGACAAAACTTGGCTGAGAGTGAATCGTTAGCATTTTTTTGTTATCCGCAGCTGAGCTAGTGTTGTTCGCAGAGATCATAGAGATAGACAGACTCATCAGTAACCAGTTGATCGGGCGCATGATTTTTTAATGTTAGGTTTCCGTTGATTGATTCGGCAATTCTTTTTCCGCAGCAATTGACTCGCTATGGTCACTCCATCACTTCGGCTCAAACCCGGCGCGAATCTTTCCATCCTTGCTTATCAGCGGTTGCGGATTTTCCACGCGCCCCAATGGCCGCACCCCCGGACCGATGCCGTCGAGACCGAGATCGTCTTTCATCGCGTTTGCCAACGTACGCAGTCGCTCCACAACGTCAGGATTCGCCTCGGCAATGTCCTTTGATTCACCGATGTCGTTATCGAGGTTGTAAAGCTGACCTTCCACATAAGACACCTTGGAATCACCGCTTTTCTTCGCGGCTCTCGAAATCGAGCGATCTGTGCCTGGCAAATGCAATTTCCATGGCCCGCTGCGAACGGCGTGGAGTTTTAATCCGTTGAAATAATAAAAAACCTCGTGCGGTGACTTCGCACCTGCCTCGCCAGCCAGCACCGGCCAGATATCTCCGCCATCAATCTTGCGATCCGTCGGCAGTTTGCCGCCGGCGAGTTTCACAAAGGTCGGGAGAACATCAATCATCCCAGTGATGGCGTCGCTCGAAGTGCCAGCAGGGATTTTTCCCGGCCACCAAGCGAGGGTCGGTTCGCGCATCCCGCCTTCCAGCGTGCCACCCTTGTGCCCCCGCAATGGCGTGTTGAGTCCGCGCTGTGTACCGCCGTTATCGGAGGTGAAGATAACGAGCGTTTTGCTATCGAGCTTGAGTTCGCGCAATGTGTCGAGCACCTGACCGACGCTCCAATCCACTTCCTCTACCCAGTCGCTGTACAAACCCTTGGGAGAATTGCCTGCCCACTTCTTTCCGGGGTAGAGCGGAAAATGCACGGCATTGTGAGGCAGATAGAGAAAGAAGGATTTGTCCTTGCTCGCCTTGATGAACTTAACGGCTGCCATCGTGTAACGCTCCACGATACCTTGCTGTTCGTCCTTCTTCACGCGCGCGATGACCGTCTCGTTTTCGACGAGTGGCATCGGCGTAACGCTGGCAAGCGGTAATCCGGTCTCTTTGGCTTCCCCTGCAGACTTGGCAGCACGCTTTGAAATAGGTGCCCCAAGGCTGCTCCTGGCACCCTCCTCCGCAGGTCCCATGTCATTGGAATACGGAATGCCAAGGTAGTAATCAAATCCGCGACGACGCGGCATGAACTCAGGTTGATCCCCGAGATGCCACTTACCGATGCACGCCGTTGTATAGCCAGCCGCCTTCAGCAACTCTGCCACGGTGCGTTCGCCGGGGCTGAGTCCAACAGCAGAACTCGGAAAAAGCACACCACCGATCGGCAGCACTCGCTTGGGATAACAACCCGTCATCAAGGAAGCACGCGAGGGTGAGCAGACCGGCGCGGCGTAAAAGCTTGTAAGCTTGCGGCCTTCCTTCGCCATGCGGTCGAGGTTCGGCGTACGATTGCGGGTCGAACCAAACGGGCCGATGTCCGCGTAGCCAAGATCATCAATATTGATGACGATGAAATTGGGTTGGTCCGCCGCTTTCGCCAGCGGGCTAAATAAAGCACCATGCAGACTGACCATCAAGCCGAATGCGGGAAAGAATTTCATCAGGGTAGAAATCACTTGCGTTGGTTTTTTTTGACTTTCTTGTTTCCGTCTCGGTTCTTGGTTCTTGGGTCACCGTCAATGTCGGTCTTACCAGCAGCAGGATTAAGTTCGGCAAGAACGGCTGCCAAACGCTTGCGTGCCGCTTTGCTCAAGTCGGTGTCGGCGGAAGCGGCGACCGGCTTCTCTACAAAAGGCGCATCGCTCATGTCGAAAAGTTCACCGCTTTCGTTCAACTTCCAACCTTGCTCACGCACGTACCATGTGTTTCCCAACTGCACAAAGGCCCACTCGCGAGGATTGCCTTTTTCACCCCGCAGTTGGGGCGCGATACTACGGCTGTCGAATTTGAATCCGGTTGGGGGCTTCACGTTAGAGAGCTCAAGAAAGGTTGCGTGCATGTCAGTGAAGTTCACGATGTCTTTGCTGACCTTCCCAGCCGGGGTCGTGCCGGGCCAACTCGCGACGAATGGCACGCGCGAACCACCTTCGAGCATCGAGGCTTTCTTGCCGTTGATCATCCGACCGCCGATGGGAGCAGAAAAGTCCATCGCCGTGCCGTTGTCACCGCTGAAAATAACGAGAGTGTTCTCCCGCAGACCAAGCTTTTCCAGCTCGGCGACAATCTCGCCCACTTGCTTGTCCATGTAAGCGATGTTGGCGTCGTAAAGCTCTTCGCTGTTCGTCTTGCCGTTTGGCGAGTCAGGAGTTTTGAGAATCGGGACATGCACGAGATGCATGGAGTAGTAGAGAAAGAAGGGCTTGTCCTTGTGCCGTCGTATGAAATCGAGGCTGAAGTTTTGGATGATGTCTGGATTGTATTCTTCCTTGTCGCTTTTAATTGTCTCGCCGTTTTTTATGTAGGAGTTTTTCCAGAAATAGCCACTAGGCGTCGTGGAGGTGATGTATTCGTCGAATCCCCAATCGCGGGGCGTTTCACCCACCTGCCGCCACTTGCCAGCCTCGCCCGTGACGTAACCGCCCTGCTTGAGCAACTTCGCCATTGGCTGTTCGTCTGCTGACT
>WBXK01000188.1 GCA_008933055.1 Verrucomicrobiota bacterium
ATCTTCAACTTGTTTGGTTGCACCTGTGGTGATGCTGACAGCGGTGATCACCGAGCCGACGCCGATGATGATGCCGAGCATGGTTAAGACCGTGCGTAGCTTGTTGCGACGCAGCGCGCGCAAAGCGAGACGGAGTGTAGCAAGAATTCTCATCAGTCGAGCTGCACAGCTTTTTGTTCGCTTTTCAAACGGCTCAATTCGACTTCAGCGTTCAGACGATTCGCGACGGGCGTGTCGCTTACGATGAGGCCGTCGCGCAAAACCACCGTGCGTTTCGTGTAGTGGGCAATATCTAGTTCGTGCGTTACCATCATGATGGTGATGCCCTGTTCGTTGAGCTTTTGGAACACTCCCATGATTTCGATGCTCGTCTGTGTGTCTAGGTTGCCTGTGGGTTCATCTGCTAGCAGCAACGCAGGCTGATTCACAAGGGCGCGTGCGATGGCCACACGTTGCTGTTGTCCACCCGAAAGCTGGCTTGGAAAATGACCAGCGCGTTGGGCCAGTCCGACGATCTCCAGCGACTTCAAGGCGCTGTTCCGCCGTTCCCGCGACGAGATGTTTTTTTGACGATAAAGCATGGGTAGCTCCACATTCTCCACTGCCGCCGTGCGTGCAAGCAGGTTGAAGCCTTGAAAAATGAAACCGATTTTCTGGTTGCGAATCTCTGCCAGTTGATCACGGTTCAGTCGGGACACATCTACGCCGTCGAGTTTATAGCACCCTGCGGTGGTGCGATCTAGACAGCCGATGATATTCATCAACGTCGATTTTCCAGAACCGCTCGCACCCATGATGGCAACAAATTCGCCCGGTTGGATCCTCAGCGACACGCCACGCACCGCGTGTACGTCTACCTCGCCGGTGTGATACGTCTTCTGGACTTCATCGAGTTGAATGACGGCGTTCATCGTGATCAACGCCGTTGGAAGCCGCTGCCGAACGGATTGTTCACTGGCGCATTCGAACTGCCTGTATTGATCATGGTGATTATGACCCTGTCACCCTCGCTCAAACCCTCGATCACTTCAGTCACCGTGCCGTCGCTGATGCCGAGCTTCACTTGGTGGCTCTTTACATCACTCACCGCTGCCTGCGCTGGCTCAACCCCTAGAGTGTATAGGAATCGAGGTGGTCGCCCCTCTCCCCGGGTCCGATTACCCCGCTCTCCGCCGCCGCGTCGCCGCTCACCACCGCCTTGACGTTCGCCTGATGGTCGCACTTCAGCCGCTGCGGTTTGTGGTGCCGTGTTGGTGCTAGAGGTTTTTGGCTTGGGGGCGATACCTTCCGGCGGTTTGAAGCGGAGCGCAGAATTCGCCACGGTCAAAACGTCTTCGCGTCGCGCAGTTATGATGTTGACTGTCGCTGTCATTCCAGGCTTGAGGATCAAATCATCATTGTTCACTTCAATGATCGTGTCATAGGTGACTACGTTTTGAACCATGATAGGCGAATTACGAACTTGAGTCACCTTGCCCTGGAACTTGCGGAATGGAAATGCGTCCACTGTGAATTCTACAAGTTGTCCGACCTGCACACTGCCGATGTCAGCTTCAGATACCGCAGCGTTAATCTGCATTTTGGTGAGGTCATTCGCAATCTGGAACAATACCGGCGCGCTCAAGCTTGCGGCCACGGTTTGACCCACGTCCACTTTGCGATCTATGACAATCCCATCCACGGGGGCAGAAATCGTGCAACGGCTCAGATCTACCTTTGCACGCTCTAGGGAAGCTGTGCGGATCTTCACCTGCGCTTCGGCTTGGTGCAGTGTCGCGACGCTCTGATCGTGCTCGGATTGGGATATAAGTTTGTCCCTGAACAATTCTGCCGCGCGTCGGGCGTTGACCTGAGCAAGTTCCAGCGAGGCCTGACTATTAGCCAGCTCCCCCTCAGCTGAGCTCACATTTGCACGGTAGGTGGCTGAATCCAGTTGAGCGATCACCTGGTTGGACTTCACCACGGAGTTGAAATCAGCGTACAGCTTTTGAATGATGCCTGAAATCTGGCTGCCGACTTCGACGTTCAGCAATGGTTTCACGTTGCCCGTGGCACTAACCGCTTGGATCACATCGCCCCGCCCAACCTTGGCAGTGACGAATTCCGGCGCATCGGCCTTCTTGTTCTTGAAGAGCCACACGCCACCGCCGATGGCCAATACCAGCACCACCGCAGCGATTACCCACTTCAACCCGCTTGATTTTTCGTCGTTAGACATAGTTCGAACATCTATTGACGCAGAAAACGGTAGAATCGTCAAAAAATCTTCTCGCGGATGAACGATTGTCATTTGCGCGGGTCAAACACCACAATCACCTTCGGGCAGCTTGCATAAGCTGCTATGAAGTATGCTCTCCAACGCACTGGGGGGGGAGAAATCAAGACGGCTACAGCTGCGCGACTTGCCGGGTCGATGTTTCTATTGCAAGCACAGGCCTGAGATAGGATACCGCGCTGAGTGCGGACTTATAGCATATGGACCGTCAAAAGAACATGAAATCCATGGTTGACAAACACGGCTAGGCATCAAACTTTGCACTGTAAGCAGTAGAGATGGTAACCAGTAGTAGTGCCTTTGAAATAGTAAAACTATGATCTCTAACGAACGACCTTCGCCTTACGGCCATCACAAAATTTATGGCTCTCCCAAGCCTGCGGTCGCCGAGGACACACTTCGCGCTGAGACGATCCATATCGAGCGCAAATCTTTTCAGTTCACGCTCAAGCAAAATCCGCGCGGTCGCTTCTTGCGGATCACGGAAGATGTAGGTGGCCGTCGCGACACCATAATCATTCCTGCGCCCGGTTTGGAAGGCTTCAAGAAGTTGCTCGACGAGATGGTCAAGGCGTCGGCAGAAATCCCGCCGAAACATTGAGCCAGGAGATCATAAACAATTGCATCAACCGTCATCGTGGCGGCCTACAAGCCAGATACATTCCGATGGCGAGAATCAGCGAGACGATTGCCCCAACGGCGAGAGAAGACTTAATGATGAACCTTTGTTTGCGGCGATAGTTGCTCCCGCCCTGACCCGGTAATAGATAAAAACGCGGCTTC
>WBXK01000189.1 GCA_008933055.1 Verrucomicrobiota bacterium
ACGTTGGTGACGACCTCAGATTGCGGGATGACTTCCGATGTGTAATCTAAAACTTTTTCCGGCAATACCACGTCGAGGTTCTTGCTGTTGGCAATCGGCTGCGTCTTCACGCCAGGATTGCCAAGTCGCTGCATGGATTTATATCTGGCGAGCAACACGGCGGTGCTGCCGATCAGCAATACAGCGATGACGGCTAGAATCCATTTCGTGCGGTTCATAACGTGTGACCTCCGGTTGTGGAAGTGGCCGCGCCGCTCGCAGCCTTCTCACGCTTCTCAAGAAATTGCCCGATCATCATCACGCCGAAGATTGCGGGGATATAAGGCAACATGCTGATGATGCCGTTATCGTGAACAAAGTTGCCAGCTTTCTGGCCGGAGATTTCACCCGCAACCACAACGGTCGAAAGACGAACGACGTTTCCTATCACCGCCAATGGCAACGAGGCGAACACCATTAGAAGCCGATTCAGCGGCGAGCGGAACACGAGGAAGGCATACGATGTAGAGATAAGGAAAATCGAAATCAAACTACGCATCCCACCGCATGCCGCTGCCACTTCATATTGGTATGTGCCAAGCCCGTTAAACAAAAGCGTGCCTTGGCGGATGACCCCGATGCCGAGAAGGTCGTTGAACAGATGCTCAACAATCCATGTGACCATAAGCCGGAGGGGAAAGGTGACTTTGTCAGTCAGCGAGCCGAGCGGCACCATGAATGCGAACAGGAAGAACGGAAAGAAACTCGCCTTCAACCAGCGCGGCCCCCAGACAAGCCCAGTCAAGCCGTAGATGCCAGTGAACAGTCCCACGATGGAAATGCGCTGTTGCTGAACGATGAAGCCGGCGACGTGTGCCAGCAAACCCAGCGCAACCAACAAGAGTCCCGGCCACCATGTCTTGAATTGATGCGAGAATAGGTCGTCGCGCCGCAACCATAGAATGATGAGCACCACTAGCGGGATGAAATTACCATGGCCGTCATCGGCAACCAGACTATCTTTGTTGTAGGCAATAGACATCCATTGGAACAAAGACCGTGTAGGGGAGTAGCCAAATGAGGAGTTGCCAAGGAAATGGAACAACGCCATCCAGGCGCCTAGCAACACGAAGAACAGTGTTTTGTCGGGCAGTTGCCGCCAGAAAAATCTGATCTCCTCCGAGAGACCTTCATAACGTGGCTTTAGGGTTTGATCTTTCATTTCTGTGCTTGTTGCCAGTGCGTTGGATACAAAACGGAGAACAAATGCTCAATCAAATTCCCGTGATGCAACTGATCCGCGCGTGAATCCTCCTATGGTCAAAAATCATTTTCTTCCGTAGTCCCTCTGCTTTAATCCAGAAAAGAACACGATTCAATCAGCCGCACGCCTGAGATCGCCGGAAAGAAATCCGAGGGATTCCCCGATGACAAACGTCACTCCCCGGTGAGTGGATATTTTTTCAGTCCCGTGACCTGACAGAGCACCTTCCAAACAAATCGAGGATTGTTCTTCAGATAACGCTTGGCCAAGCGCCTCGGCTCGGAGCACATGCGATAGAGCCATTCCAGCCCGCTCCGCTGAATCCAGCGCGGCGCTTGCCGCACACGGCCCGTGTGGAAATCAAACGCCGCGCCCACCCCCACCATCAACGTCACATGTAGTTTCGGCAAGAACTCCGCCATGAACTTCTCCTGCTTAGGCGTGCTCAATCCGACCCACAAAATATCCGGGCGCGCTTCGCTCACCTGTGTCTGCAACATGGAAACCTCCTCCGCATTCAACGGCCTAAACGGCGGCGTGTAGCAACCAACCACCCGCAGACCTGGAAACCGTTTTGTCATGCTTTCACGCAGCGATTCCGCCACCCCTTCCGCGCCGCCAAAGAAGAAATGTTTGCACCCACTCGTCTGACTCCACTCGCAAACCTCGAGCATGAAGTCCGGCCCATAGACCCGGCTCATCTCTTTGTGGCCGCGCGCCTTTCCCATCCAGACCATCGGCATTCCATCCGGCGTGCAGAGAAACGCGTTGTTCAAAATGCTTTTAAAACCAGGATCATCCTGTCCCTCCATCACACCGTGAACACCTGTGATACAGATGTAGCCCTTGCGCCGCTGCGCGACGGCTTCGGCGACAGCAGCGAGTGCTGTTTTAAGATTCAGGACGCTGATGCCTGCGCCCAGCACATTGACTCGTTGAATGTTCATAACGCTTCTGATTTCCACCGGGGCTGTCTGCACGACACCCGGCGAGTCTGATTCGTTCTACCGCTAGCATGTCCATGGCATAAACATTGCGCCAGCCGGATTTCAAGAATCAGGATGGCGGAGAAATGATTTCCGTGTCATCTTGAGTGCCATAATCACAAGTAAAACATGAAGCTTTTGCTCTTTGCACACACGCCGCCACCGCACCATGGCCAGAGCTACATGGTGCAATTGATGTTGAACGGACTCGGGGGCGACAGACGCAAGCGAGATAAAAACTCCGCGCCGCTCAACGGAGATATTCATGGCATCGAGTGTTATCACGTCAACACACGCCTCTCCAAGCGCCTAGAAGAGATCGGATCCTTCCAGCCGATGAAGCTTCTGCGCCTCCTGACGTATTGCCTCGAAGCGGTGTGGTGTCGCTTTCGTTACGGCGTGGAAAATTTCTATTACATCCCCGCTCCCGGAAAAAGCTCCGCGCTCTATCGCGATTGGATGGTTCTGCTCATTTGCCGCCCCTTTTTCAAACGCTTCATCTGCCACTGGCACGCTGCCGGACTTGGCAAATGGCTCGAAACCTCCGTCCAGATGACCGCGCGTTCAGTGACTTACAATTTTGCCGGAGGCGCCGACCTGAGCATCGTTCTCTCTCGATACAACATCGCAGACGCCGAAAAGCTTCTGCCCAAACGCGTTTGCGTGGTTAGCAATGGCATCCCAGATCCTTGCCCCGAATTCCGCCAGAAGCTGCAGCCGCGTCGACTCGCGCGTTTTGCCGCTCGAGAAAAACTTCTCGCGGGAAGAACACTCTCCGCTACCGACCTCCAAGACACCGGCGGTGACCCCCAA
>WBXK01000190.1 GCA_008933055.1 Verrucomicrobiota bacterium
CTAACCACCAGCGGAACGGTGGGAGGTTGATTAGCGCGTTGATCCAGCGGCGTCGCAGCTTTTTCGGTTTCGTCGGCAAGTTTTCGCCAAGCTTTTGCAAACCCGACTCGTAGCTTTGCGCGAGTTTGCCAAAGGCAAACGCCAGCACCAAGGTGGTTGCAATCAATCCCACGACTGCAAAAATCCAGGATGCAAGTTTCCCGCTCCCGGTCAGGGCATCGTCAAAACTCGCGAACCACATCGGCGGCAACAACCCCAGCCACCAGGAATCCAGATGCGAAGTCGTTGCTTGTGTCACGCCGCCCATCATGCGCGGCAATATTTGCCCGCCGAGGATGACGAAAATCGAGACGAACACTTGCGCCGTGGTCATCAACCCATCCAATCGTTCACGTCCGAACCAGCGTAGACACAGTTGATACGTCAGCACGATCAGTCCTGTGCAGAACAGAGATTCCAAGATCGTCGACAACACATGCGCCACCGGATACAGCCAACCACCGATGCGTCCGCCGACAAATAGCCCGATCAAGTTTAACGCCATCGCCAGCCACAGCGACACCTGTATCATCACGCTGATTTTTGACCACAACATGGCCCTCGCAGTCACAGGACGATGCAGTAAGATGTCCGCTTCTTCTTTGTTGAACAGAACTTCCCCTGCCGATGACGCCACAAACATTCCGAGAAATAAAAACGTCATCCCATGCAGGTAAATGGACAGCGAGAGAACATTTTGGCGCAGGAAGAAAAACGCGAACGCGCCATACAGTCCGTAAAACAAAAGCGAGAACGCCCGTTTCCTCGCCACGGACGTCGGCACCCCTGATTTCTGCAACCCGCGCGCCGAACGCCCTCGCAAAAAGAGCGTGAGGTAAAGTTTCCGCAGCACCTTGCCTTGCACTGGTGGCGGCGAAACATACGGTGGCGCTGCAGTGGGCGAATTCATGAGCGGAACGTTTTGGCGAAATCTTCGGCGCGGCGTTCGAGTTCCGTGCCACCGGTGAGTTGCGTGAACAATTTCTCCAGCGACCCCGCGCCCGACTGCGCCACGAGTTCATCCGGCTTGCCATCAAGCATCAGCTTGCCCTTATCAATGATGATCACGCGATCACATACACGCTCCACCACGTCGAGAATGTGCGAACTGTAAACGATCGTCTTGCCTTCGCGCGTCAGGGTTTGGATCAACGCCTTGAATCCCACTGCTGCGTTTGCATCCAAGCCATCGAGGGGTTCGTCGAAGAACACCACCTGCGGATTGTGCAGCAGCCCGGCGGTGATGACGACCTTGCGCCTCATGCCTTTGGAGTACGCGCCGAGCAATTTATCTGTGAGCGTCTCAAAGCTCAGATCGAAGAACGTGATGAATTGTTTGATCCGCCCGCGCGCTGCGTCCGCCGGAATACCATACAACACCCCAACCATTTCGAGATATTCCAGACCGGTCAATGATTCAAACACCGCGCCCGACTCCGGCACGAAGCCGACGTGACGTTTGACCTCGATCAGATTCTCGCGCAGATCAAAGCCGCACACACGCGCCGTGCCGCTCGTCGGGTCGAGCATTCCAGTGAGCATCTTGAGCGTGGTCGATTTGCCCGCGCCGTTAGGCCCAAGAAACCCGACGATCTGCCCGGCGGGAATCTCGAAGGAAAGAGTATCAACAGCGATTTGAGTCCCAAACCGTTTGGTAAGTTGTTCAACTGAAATCATGCGTGCGGCAGTTGTGCCGCAAAACGAGCTAGCCTACGACAAAAATCCGCCAGGGGAATTTCTCCCGCTGGCGGTTTGAAAGGCAATGCCTCATCAACTCAGCGCTTCCAAGGCCGACTTCACATGCGCCAGCTTGCCCAGCCACTCAGCAAGGCGTTGCTGATGTTCCTGTAAGACCGTCGCGGGAACTTTTCCGGTGAAAGCCGGATTCGCCAGTTTTTGTTCCACCTTGCCGATTTCGGTTTGAATCTTCTCCAACTCTTTGGTGAGTCGCGCGGATTCGGCGGCGGGATCGATGTGACCTTCGAGCGGAAGGAACAATTCTCCCATCGGCGTGTGCGCCGTGGGCGTGCCCTTCTTCGCAGCATAGTCGGCGTTGATCTCCAGCGCTTCGGCGTTGAGCAGAATCTTGATGACTTCAACATCGTGCGGGAGCATCTCGCGATTCGGCTTGAGCACGAACGTCACTTTCTTGCCCGCTTGAATGTTTCCCACGCGACGCAAGTTGCGGCCTTGCGTGACCACTTCGTATTTCTGCGCCGCGAATTCCAGATAGCAATCGTCCAAGCTGTAAGCATCGCGGAAGTCGCCATCGAACGCCTTGGGCCACGGCGCGGTCATGATGGTTTTGCCGCCCTGATCGTCCGGCATGTCCGTGGCGTAGCCCATCCCGTGCCAGAGTTCCTCCGTGATGAACGGCAGGAACGGATGGAACAACCGGATAGTGTGGCTCAACACGAAATCAATCACCGCGAGCGTGTTGGCTTTGCGCGCCTCGTCTGTGCCGAAGAACACCGCTTTGCTCGCCTCGACATACCAATCGCAATACTCGTTCCAGAAGAAGCGGTACAACGCCTGCGCAGCCACGCTGAAGTTATAGGTGTTCAACGCGTCGGTGATCTCCCGGATCGCTTCATTGAGTTTGAGCAGAATCCACTTGTCGTCCGTGGACAGCAGTTGCGGATTGATCTCCCCTTGTATTGGGAAGTCGGCACTGCCGACCATCTGGCGGAAGCGGCATGCGTTCCAGAGCTTGTTGCAGAAGTTGCGTCCGAGCTCGACATCCTTCTCGTCGAACAACACATCCTGACCGAGAGGCGCACTTCGCATCGTGCCGAAGCGCAGGGCATCCGCGCCATACTTGGCTATGAGTTCCAGCGGGTCTGGCGAATTGCCGAGAGTCTTGGACATCTTACGACCCTGCTTGTCGCGAATGATGCCTGTGAAATAGACA
>WBXK01000191.1 GCA_008933055.1 Verrucomicrobiota bacterium
CCAGACGAGTTGGTCGAGGATGTTCACGTCGTGAACACTGGCAGCGGAGACAATGATGACAGTGGGAAAGTTGCCTTGAAGCGTGAGCAAGGTGTGGAGTTTGATGGCGGCTTTGGTTTTGCGGAACGTGGCCCACGGGAACAGTGAGAGGCACAAATCAATGGTGGTGGAATCCAGAGCATAAGATGCGGACTTGAGTTCTGATTGGAAGGGTTCATCGGCATAGAGCGTCGAGGCCTGTTGGATGAGTACCTGAGCGAAGTCGGCGAAGATACGCCAGTCGCGGTTTTCATTGGCGTCGGCCAGAGTGCTGCGGGCGACGGAGTGGCGGATGCCTGAGTGATACAGTTTGGTGCTCAAAGACTCCAGACACGTTTCGATGTTACGCAAGCTGTCGCGACCAGTGAGTTGGGCAAAGGCCAGGATGAGGAACTGTTCGTAAGCGGGGAGTTTGCGGCAGCGGAAGTTGCCGTGGTAACGAGCGACACACTTGCCGAACTCGTATTTGGGAAGGAAGTCTAGGAGTTGGGCGAAGAGGGTGCGACCTTCGTTCATAAGGTGAAAAACCGCAGGAATGCGGGAAACCACCCTCCAAGAGCCGCCGCCGAATTGAAATCGAAAAATAAACAGACACCGAAGACATGCTGATTCTATCGAGTCAGAATCGCAGTCACCTAAAACTTAACCGGACACTAGTGATTCATAATATTGAGTTGAGATTTTTATCTGGATGGATTTTTAGCATTTCGCCATCACGTCATCGAGTTTGGTGGCTTTGATGAAGCGGGCCGGATTTTCACCGACGGCCAGAGCGTCGAAATGCGCCTCGCCGCATTTAATTTTGGCACTCTCGCGGTCACGGAGGTCATCGGTGAACAGGCTGCTCTTGGTTTCGACGACGAAGTAAAGGCGCACCGCGCCATCTTTTTCTACGAGCACGGCCCAGTCCGGATTGTAGTTGCCCAAGGGTGTCGGGACTCTGAACCAGCCGGGCAATTTGGCGTAAATCTTGATCGCCTCGTTCTTCTCCAACTGTTCGGCGAATGATTTCTCGGTATCGGACTGATAAACCACGTGCTCGTGAACGCAGTGTTCGCCTCCGGCGATCATGTTTTTCAGATAGCCGGTGAGTTCTTCCTGCTCGAACAATTCCTGCGCGTAATATTGCTCGTCGCCGAGCCGCTGATATTTGATGCCGTCCACCAAGGCGAGGCGCTTGGCCCGATTAACAGCTTCGGCGGTCAACTCGATGAACTCCTGCGGATTCCGGGTGAAGTCATTCAACCGGCCACTGCCGATAAGAATACGATGGATGCTCCGGCGCGTGAGCTGGGTCTTGTCCTGCAAATCGGTGAGAACATCCGGCAACTCGATGTCGCGCTCTTCGAGCACCACTGGCGCGGAGGTGGCGGTCGCGGTGGCCGCAACGCCCGCCTTGCCGATGGAGAGGTCGGCCTTGCGCCATTCCAGCCGGGTTTTGGTGATGGGCGGGCCGTTCTTGATGGCCTCAATGCACTTTTGAATGAGCGCCTCGTTGTCAAACTGGACGCGATAGGTGGTCTTGTGTTTGATGCGATCCCAGAGCGCCTTGAATTCGGCGCTTTGGAGCACGGCTTGCCGGGTTTTGACCTGCTTGCGTTCGTCGGCGTTCTTGATCTCTAGTTTGCCGGCGAGTTTGCGCAAGACCTCTTTGACTTGTGGAAGTTGGGCGGCAAACGGCTCGGGCAGCGTCAGCGTGTTGGCCTTGAGCTGCTGGCGCAGGGCATCCTGAACCTTGCCCTGGGCATTCAAAAGCCCGGCACTTTTCAGATGCTCCCAAAGCTGTTTGGATTTAGCGAAGCCCAAGGGCGTGGTTTGACCATCTGCACCCGTAACCGAACTGCCCGCGAACTGGTGATGCTCCACGATCCCGAAGCGGATGCCGGTGTCATCCTCGATTTCCTTCTGCAAGTTTTCGGCGAACTGTTCAAAGCTCTCGGTGGCGACAACGGTAAGCGTGTTGATCTCGAAGCCACGCAACCGTTCGCCCTGTTGGTTGACACAGAGGCGTAGGCCGCGGCCAATGGTCTGGCGGCGTTGGCGCTCGGTGCCCATGTCGCGGAGGGCGCAAATCTGGAAGATGTTGGGATTATCCCACCCTTCTTTGAGTGCGGAATGGGAAAAGATAAATTTGAGCGGCGTCTCGAAGCCCAACAGCTTCTCCTTATCCCGCATGATCAGGCTGTAAGTGTCATCGTCCGCCTTGGTATCGCCGCGCGTGTCTTTGAACACTTCAACGGTCTTGCCGCCGACCTTCCGCTTATCAATGGAGAAATAACCGTTGTGAACCTCTTCGGCGGCGGTGCGAACGTCCACTTCCTTGAAGAGACTCTGGAACTCGGGAAACTTTGAGAGACGGCGATATTCGTCCTCAAAGATTGTGGCGTAGTCGCCCTTGATTTGGTTGCCGTCGGCGTCGTATTGGCGATAGCGCTCGACCGAGTCGATAAAGAACAAGGTGAGGACTTTGATGCCCTGCGGTGCGAGACGCAGTTCCTTGGTTAGGTGCTCTTTGATGGTGCGACTGATCATTTCACGCTGCACCGCCAGCGCATCGAGGTCGCCGTAAGCCTGGCCGAGTTTGAGGAAATGTTCGCCACCGGGGACACGCAATTCCAGAAATTGGTTGCCTTTTTCCACGCGAATCTCGCCGACGCGGCAATCATGGTAAACGGCGCGGTTGGTGGTCATTTCCAGATTATCGCCGTCCTGCACGGTGAGCTCCTGCCGCTGCACGCCGGAGCGGGTCTGCACGTCCAGCTCCACCTTGGCCGAAATGACGCCCTTTTTGTTGCTGACGGAAAGCAGCTTCACATAGGGCTTGTTGTGGCCGCCCGTGATTTTGGCCTCTGCAATTTCGATCTGCTTCACCAACTTGCGTTCGTAGGCGTCCACCGCATCGAG
>WBXK01000192.1 GCA_008933055.1 Verrucomicrobiota bacterium
CATGTCTGGTCGTGCGCTCCGGTGTGCGCCGCCGCGCGGACGACGCTCATCTCAGGGATGTTAGGGCCGAGTCTCGGCGCCGAGCACATGCGCTCGATGGTGGCGATGCCAGTCGGGACGAAGATGTTTCCACAATTACTGCGTGAAGCCGGTTACTATTGCAGCAACAACGCGAAGGAAGATTACAACCTCACAAAACCCGGCGCGGTCTGGGACGAATCTTCAGGCACTGCGCATTGGAAGAATCGTCCCGCTGGTCAACCATTCTTCTCCGTTTTCAACCAGGAACAAAGCCACGAGAGCAAGATCCGCGTCCGCCCCCACACCCAAATCCATGATCCTGCGAAAGTCCGCGTCCCCGCATATCATCCCGACACGCCTGAAGTGCGACGGGACTGGGCGCAATATTATGACATCGTCAGCCAAGTGGATGCGCTCGCGGGCAAGCGACTGAAAGAACTCGAAGACGCCGGACTGACAGAGGACACGATTGTGTTCTATTGGGCCGATCACGGCTCAGGCATGCCGCGCAACAAACGTTGGCCGTGCAATTCAGGACTGCAAGTGCCGCTCGTGGTTTACATCCCGGAAAAGTTCAAGGAACTTCGCCCGCCCGAATACCGACCCGGCGGCAAGTCCGAACGGCTCGTGAGCTTTGTGGATTTTGCACCGACGATGTGCAGCATCGTCGGCGTGAAACCGCCGGAGTGGATGCAAGGCCATGCGTTTCTCGGCAAGTTCATCGAGCCACCACAGTCGTTCATCTACGGCTTTCGGGGTCGCATGGACGAGCGTTACGACATGGTGCGCAGCGTGACGGACGGCCGGTACGTTTATCTGCGGCACTACATGCCGCATCTCTCGCAAGGCCAACATGTGAACTACCAGTTCGTGACGCCCACGACGGTCGTTTGGCGGAAGCTATTCGATGAAGGTAAACTCAATGAGGCGCAATCCATTTTCTGGAAGACACCCAAATCGCCGGAAGAACTCTACGATCTGCAAACCGACCGCGACGAAGTCCACAACCTTGCCAACTCACTAGAGCATCAGCCGATTCTGAATAAACTTCGTGAAGCGCAACAAGCACTGGCCGTGAAGATTCGCGACACCGGATTTCTGCCTGAGGCGGAAGTTCATGCGCGATCGGGCAAGTTGTCGCCACGTGACGCTTTGAGCGGCGATGAAGCGTATCCGTTCGCTCGGATCATGGCCGCAGCAGAATTGGCGACCTTGCTGCAACCCGAGGCGTTGCCTGACCTTAAAAAATATTTGAAGGATGCCGACAGCGGCGTTCGTTACTGGGGTGCTATGGGAATCCTCATGCGCGGCCAAAGCGCCGTGGATGCGGCAAACCCAGAGATGTTAGCCGCACTCAACGACGCTTCGCCGAGCGTCCGCATCGCCGCTGCCGAGGCGCTTGGACAGTTTGGAACGGACGCCGACTTGCAGAAAGCGTTGAGTGCGCTCAAAACAACCGCCAATCCAACGAAGACCGGCGCGTATGCGGCCGCGGCTGCAATGAATGTGATAGACCGACTTGGCAATAAAGCGGCAAGCCTTAAGGAATTCGTCCAGACGATGCCAACGAAAGACCCAAACGCGCCGGCTCGCGCTAATGAATACGTCAGCCGCCTGCAACAAGACGTGCTGAGAGGCTTGGGTGAAGCAACCTCTGAGTCCGAGAACGCCAATATCAAAACGAAAAAAAGGGCGAAGAAAAAACCGTGATTGGATAAAAGCCCCAATCGCAAACCAACCAAATGCCATGCAAAATCCCCGACGTGTTCTGTCTGTTCTTTTTGTTTTGGTCGTAGCGACCTTGATCTCCCAGTCCTGTTTTGCAGCTGCCAAGCCCGAACTCAAGGAGCATCCCGAGGTCGGCCAGCGATTCATTCCAACTGATGTGGATTGGACGAACGCTGTGTACCAGACCACGTTTGATGATGCAGCTGAGTTGAAAAACTGGAAACTCGAAGGCGGCAAGCGCATGAGCATCGAGAGCGGAAAGTTTATCCTAGAGAGCGATGGTGAAACCAATCATCTCGTGTGCTGGTTGAAGACGGAAGTGCCCGAAGATTTTCTGCTCGAGTTTTCTGTCCGGCCTCAAGATCGGATGAAAGGTCTTAACATCATTTTCTTCAACGCGCGTGGCATTCGTGGCGAGAGCGTTTTCGATCCGGCGCTGAAGCCGCGCGACGGGGATTT
Source organism: Verrucomicrobiota bacterium (assembly GCA_008933055.1). Taxonomy (GTDB): domain Bacteria; phylum Verrucomicrobiota; class Verrucomicrobiia; order Limisphaerales; family JADLHS01; genus JADLHS01. The sequence goes on from WBXK01000192.1 coordinate 2,209, forward strand.
CAAGCAGTATCACAGCGGCGATCTGAACAATTATCACATCTCGTATTGGGCCGGCGATCGCGGAACGGCTCACTTACGCAAGAACCCAGGATTCACGATGGTGGCTGGCGGCAAGGACTTCATCGCAGACGCTCCCGCTGATAAGTTCCACGTCGTCCGGCTCTACAAACGCGGCGGAAAGATACGACTGATGGTGGAAAACATCATCGCGGTGGCGTTCGACGACGATGGCAAGAAATTCGGCCCGGTGTGGACAAACTCCGGGTGGATCGCTCTGCGGCAAATGGGCCACACCGTCCGTTGCGAATATGACCAAGTGAAAGTTTTCCCGCTCAAGCCGTAGCTAATGCGCGTAACTTATTCTCCCGCACCCGCTCGGGTGAAGCCGCGGTCACGTGACTCGTCCAGAAACTTTTTCATCTTCTCCGCCCTGCCCTTGTTTACCTCCAGCAAGTCCTGTGTCTCGGACGGGTCTTGATTGAGATTAAACAACTCGTCGCGCTTTGGGCCGTCAGCCTTCTTCTTCTCTGATGCCTCTTTTGTCCGTTTGGTCCGGCCAGTGGAAAATGTTGGTGCATTAGCACGCTCGACGAATTTCCAGTCGCCCATCCGAATGTCATACGTGGCATCGGCGGCTTGAAGGATGACGTGGTCTCGCACTGGCACGCCGGTTTTGGTTTCAGTGAAAGCCCGCAGCAAATCC
>WBXK01000193.1 GCA_008933055.1 Verrucomicrobiota bacterium
ACGCTCGGTCGGGCGAAGGAGTCGGGACGCGCGACAGCATGCTTGAGCCAGCTGCGGCAAGTGGGCATAGCCTTGCAGATCTATGCGGATTCAAACAACCAGCGACTGCCGATGATGCGCGATAAGCTCGCGGTGTCTGGAACGAACCCACCCCCGACAAACTCACTCGCAAGTCCTGACCAAGTGCTAGCGGGTGAGCTGGGCAGCGCGAACGTCATGCGATGCCCTTCGGATCGGGGGGACTTGTTCCTCCAGACGGGATCGAGCTACTCATGGAACAGCTTGCTCAATGGCCAGCGGTCGGATGATCTCAAGGTGCTGGGGATGAGTTTCGATGCGCATGCGATCCCCGTGTTTTTTGACAAGGAAGATTTCCACAAAGCGCGAGGGCAGGGGAAGGCTGTCAATTATCTTTATGCGGACGGACACATCAAGAACCTGCTAGCCATTGAAGGGACTATCCAGAAATGATCTCAATCACTCAAGTCACCAAGAAGTTTGGTTCGCGTACGGCAGTTGATCATTTATCGCTCTCAGTTCCACGCGGGGAAATCTTCGGATTGCTCGGACACAACGGGGCAGGCAAAAGCACGGCCATCGGCATGATGCTGGGGCAGGTCTGGCCTACGAGCGGTGAAGTGAGGGTGTGCGGCTTTGATGTGACGAGTCAGCGGAACAAGGCGTTGCAGAAGGTCGGGGCGATTTTTGAAGCGCCCGTGTTTTATGACTATTTGAGCGGCTGGCGCAATCTGGAAATCCTCAGTAGCTACACTGCGCCGACATCGCGCGAGCGGATTCGTGAAGTAGTAGATTGGGTCGGACTGACGGGGCGTGTAGAATCGAAGGTGAGGACTTACTCGCACGGGATGAGATCGCGCCTAGCATTGGCGCAGGCTCTTTTACCCAAGCCTGAGCTGTTGATTTTGGATGAACCGAGCGACGGACTTGACCCCGAAGGAATCCACGAGATGCGTAACACGATTCAGCGGCTGCATCGCGAACTGGGGCTGACGATCTTGCTGTCATCGCATCTGTTGAACGAAGTGGAGCAGCTGTGCACACGCATCGCGGTGTTGCAGCGAGGACGCAAGGTGTTCGAGGGAAACGTGGCTGATGTGAGAGCGGGGCGTGGGCGCGTGACGCTAAAGACACCGGATTTTGCCGCCGCCGCCGCGGTGTTGCTGGGGCTCGGGTTGATCACCGCCACGTCAGAAGGGAAATTTATCTCGTTAGGTGACGGACATACAACGGCTGAAGTGACCCAGGCTTTGGTATCTTCTGGCATTGCGGTTGACGGCATCTGGCAGCACGAGCAGACCGTTGAAGATTTTTATATGAGCCTTGTAAACTCTACCACGGTTGCGCCTGACTCGAATTGAATCATGTATTTCGCCCAGCTCAAAAACGAACTCTGGAAACTGTTTGGTAAGAAGCGGACGTATATCGGCTTTGGCGCGTTTTTGCTGGCGCAGACGGCCATGTTGCTGGCCTTTCGTTTCACACGGTGGCAGAGCGATTTTGAACGATTGCTCTCCGGCAACGGTTATCTCGCCTCCGAATTCATCTCAGCGCTCACGGTGTCTGTTGTGATGTTGATGCCCCAGATCATCCTGTTGATGCCACTCTATACAACGCTCGTGGGCGGCGACTTGGTAGCGAAGGAGGCGGAAGACGGGACGCTGCGGATGATTTTGGCGCGACCGATCTCGCGGTTTCGTCTGCTGCTGGTGAAGTGGAATGCGGGAATCATCTTTGCGGCGGTGCTAGTCGTGGCTCTGGGGTTGACTGCGCTAGGCTTTGCAAGGTTGCTGTTCCCTTGGGGCGGGATGTTTGTTTTCGCCCCTGGACAGACATTTAGCGTGTTGTCATCTCATGACGGGTGGTTGCGGTTTGCCATGTCGCATTTGTTTCTGGCACTAAACGCGAGCGTCATGCTCTCTATCGCCTTCATGTTCTCCTGTTTCAACATGAAGCCGGCAGCGGCGACAATCCTAGCGTTATCATACCTTTTTGTGAACGTGGTGATGGAAGGAATCCCGTTCTTTGACCGCTATGATGACTGGTTCATTACGCATCACTTTCGAAGTTGGCTACTGGTTTTCCGCACACCAACCCCATGGGCTCAAATCATCCAGTCAGAGATAATCCTGGTGGCGGTCAGCCTAACTGTTTTCATCATCGGCTGGATGGTTTTTCAGACGCGAGATATCAAGTCCTAGATATCAAGTTCTGAATCCCACGCGCTAGTCTAGGCGGAGGCGTTTCGGGCCGGGGCCGCCGCGGCAACGCGTTGCATGAGGTTGCAACAGACTTTTGTATTCTTTGGCAAGCCACAGGAATTCTTACAGCATCTGACGGACTTCAGACGGTTTGAGGACTTCGCATACAATTCAGCCGCTTCCGAGCGGCGGATCACTTCAAAGAAAACAGGCGCGACCTCGAGGCCACGCCTGTTTCAAACTTCCAGCTTTACGCCGGAGCTGAATTACTTCTTGCCCTTCTTGACAACTGGCAGGGGAACAGTGTTGATCGTCTGCAAGATGCGACCAGCGATCTTGTAGGGATCGCCCTGAGAGTTCGGACGGCGATCTTCAAGATAACCTTTGTAGTTGTTGTTGACGAAGCTGTGCGGGACGCGGATAGAGGCGCCACGGTTTGCAACGCCGTAGTTAAATTTATCAATGGACTGAGTTTCATGCAGGCCGGTGAGGCGCAGATGATTGTCCGGACCATAAACGGCGATGTGTTCGTTCTTA
>WBXK01000194.1 GCA_008933055.1 Verrucomicrobiota bacterium
ACGATGGACACGCTCAATGAGTCTTGCATCCGCAGCTTATGCCACAACCCGTTGACAATAGGAACCTTAAAATCACCCCTGATAAATGTGCGTAATGATGAGGGCAAGCGCATCGCCAAGCAATAAAAGCGCACCCCCTCATTTCACGATGACTTCAATCGGCGACTTCACGCCTTGCGCGAACTCATCCACGTATCTCTTCCACGCGGCCGCATCAGTGAGTTGTCCAGCTTTGTCCCAACAGAAACCAGCCCAATAGGACAAGATGTTGTTGTCTGGAACTTTGGCGAGTAGCAGGTGGTTCAACTTATCTTCGGTTTGCCTCTCGAAAGTTTTAGGGTCAATGATGATGGCCAGACCTTGGTTGCCCGCGTTCTTCTCAACCTTTTCCCACTTCAACAACCAACCACGCTCAGGGTTCGCCTCGATCTGTTCGCTGACAACTTTTTTGAGTCCGATGCCGGCGGACAGATGTCCTAGCTGGTCGGACTTGTAAAAGCTCTGGAAGTGATCCAACTGGCTGCCCGCATCGAGGGTAATGCGTTTCACCTCGCTCACCCTTAGGCCGTTCACACCGAATGCCTCATAATCTAGTTCAAACATGACGCGAATCGGGCCATTTGCCAGCACGCGGGAGTTTACGAAATTCTTTGAAGTCCAAAGCTGGTCCGCCGCCCAGAGCCCACTTCCGCCGCAACCCCGACTTCTGCCCGCAGAATAAAAATCCGCGCCCTCACCGGTGTCGGCATGATAATGATCGGCCAGATACCAGTCGTTCACGACCATACGCGCGGTGCGCTTGGACCAGATGTCTATCGTGCTACTGGTGAGCGGTTCGCCAGCGCACGCCTCCAAGCCCTTCCCGTAGGTGCGGTGGGCGATGCGATCATTCTCCCATACAAAATCATCAAAACGCTCGCGATTGAAACGACCAAACGCCTTGAACTGGTCGCGATGGAAAGTCTGCTTCGGGCCGACAGTCAAGGTGAACGTCTTGGTTTCATTCGCCGCAAAGTCCGCTTGGAAGATCACGATATCGGCTTTGCGATACGCGTCGCCATCGGTATCCACGGCTTGAGCGAGCAGTTTCTTGCCAGCGGAATCGGCGACGTGGATGGCATTGAGTTCCTTTGCGTCTAGCATCGCGAGTTGAGCCGCGGACAATTCAATCGTCTGGCTAGCGCGTGCCAGCGGGAGTTTGTTGACGGCGGTCAAGGTAAGTTGACTCGCCGCAAACGCGACAGGCGCGAAGCCACCCAGGATTCCAAACGCGAGAACGCGGCAAATTGATTTCGTGTGTTGCATGGCTTCGCAACTATAGGAAAGCGCTTTTGATGCAGCCAGAAGAATGATGGCGGCGAACAATTGTTCCATTCGCACCTGTTTGCAGCCGACGGCTTGACCAAACTTTCTGACAAGGCACTCGTCACGTCGTGCGCTACGAAGGTTTTCCCCTTGGTTTGACTCATTCTTTCAGCCATCTACGCTGTGCGCGTGTCGTTTAAAATCCAATTCACCCGCGCCGGGATTCACTTACCGCAAATCGGCCTCTGGCTCGATGCGCGCAAACGAGTGCGTGGCGAGGAGCGAGTCTTTGTCAGCCACGCCCACGCGGATCACATCGCGCTGCATGACGAAGTCATTCTGACGGAGGCGACCTCGTTATTCATGCGAACAAGACTGCCAGGCAAACGACGCGAACACATCTTGGCCTTCAGTATAAAGATGCAGTTTCAGTACGAGAGCGAGGCGTTTCACCTCACCGCAATACCCGCCGGCCACATCCTCGGCAGCGCGATGGCTTTCATCGAGTGGCGAGGTGAAAGGCTGCTCTACACTGGCGATTTCAAGCTGCGTGCTAGCCTCGCCGCCGAACCTCCTGAATTACGCAGCGCGGATTTCCTCATCATGGAGACGACGTTCGGCCTGCCACGGTATAAGTTCCCGCTGGAGCAAACCGTACGCGGCGACATCGCGACATTTTGTCGCGACACTTTGGCCGATGGTGCGACGCCTGTGCTTTACGGATACGCGCTTGGCAAGAGTCAGGAGATTTTGCGTGTCTTAGCGGATGAGGGATTACCCATCCAGTTGCATCGCGATGTCCGCAAGATGACGAAACTCTATGAGAAACTAGGCGTGGACTTCCCCGCGCATGAAGCATTCGATCCTGAAACCGCGCGAGGCAAAGTCATCATCGCCCCGCCGCATTCGCTCAAGACCATGCAGAAAGTTGCGCTTGGGAATATCCGCACTGCGGCGATCACCGGCTGGGCGATGGATTCCAGTTGCCGCTACCGCTCCGGAACGGATGCGGCATTCCCATTGAGCGACCATGCGGACTACGAAGGGCTGTTGGAACTGGTAAAGTGCGTGCAACCGAAACAGGTATTCACCGTCCACGGGTTCACACGGGAGTTCGCACAGGCTTTAAGAGCGCAAGGTGTGGATGCAATAGCACCCGGCTGGCACGAGCAGATGGGATTGTTGTAGGGGCATCGCAGATACCGGATTCGAAAGGGTTTCGACTAATACATTAATGCTAACCCGTGCAAAACATAGACGCAGCCGCTCTGTTCAACTCATTATATCAAAGGGCAAAATCCACTCCAGACAGGCCTCGCAACCAAGGTTTCAAACGTAGATTTTGCCTTTTGTTGCAAGGAAGTGGTGCACCCAAAAGGAGTTGAACCTTTAACCTGCTGATCCGTAGT
>WBXK01000195.1 GCA_008933055.1 Verrucomicrobiota bacterium
AAGCAAGACAAGCAGGACGAGCAGAAGCAGGATCAGAAGAAAGACGAAAAAAAGCAGGACGAGAAAAAAGATCAACAGTCCAAGAACGAGCAGAACAAACAAGACGAAGAAAAGAAAAAGCAGGACGCCAAAGACAAAAAAGAGCAGGAAAAGAAAGACCAGCAACAATCGAAGCCCGATGAAAAGAAGGAGTCCGGAGATCCCAAGCAGATGGAAGCCCACTCGATGACGCCGCAAGAAGCCAAGCAGATGCTCGACGCGCAAAAAGGCGATGAACAAGTTTTATTGTTCAAGCCAGAAACCGACCCGAAGCGACAACACAAGAAGCTCAAGGATTGGTGACGGTGACGGACGAAGTGTGCGCTGCTGGATTTGTTCAAACTGAGATTATACAAGGCTAGCAGTTAGGATTTACCTGAACAAACAAAGTCTTGACCGGATAAAAACAAATCCTATTCTCGCGACAGTCGCCGCACCCAAAAACTTTCAGTTTCCAAACACGCACGGAAGCGTTGTTGCCTGAAGGGCAAGTGGGTAAAAATGGCGACATCAGGAGAGATAAATATGGCAAGTGGTAAAGTTAAGTGGTTCGACAATAAAAAAGGTTTTGGCTTTATCGCCCAGGACACGGGAAACGATGTATTTGTACATCACACGTCCATAATGGGTGGGGGCTTCAAGACATTGAATGAAGGCGAGATGGTTTCGTTTGAAGTCATGCCCAGCGACAAAGGCTTGAAAGCTCAGAACGTTCAACGCGCTGGCGAGTAATCGCAGCCGTTCCCCGCACCCACCGCCCCTGGTGGAAAATTGCGTCGCTCACATGCCGACGAAATGCTAATTTCGTCGGCATGTCTATAGCCCCAGCGGCGACAATCAAAAACCTCTATGTTCACGTTCCCTTTTGCGCTCAGAAGTGCGAGTACTGTGCTTTTTTCTCCGAAGCCTCCAGCGGAGAACTCATCAATCGTTACGTCTGGGCTCTAGAACGTGAAATCGCCCTCGTGGCGCATGATCTTAGGCCACAGACGATTTTCTTCGGCGGTGGCACGCCCTCGATCCTGAATCTGCGCCAGTGGGAGTCTCTGCTCGGCACGATGCAGCGGCACAATCTTCTCGGCGCGGAAGAATTCACCGTAGAATGCAATCCTGCAACGGTATCGCTTGAAAAAGCAAAATTGCTGCGCTCGCTCGGCGTGAACCGCATCTCGATGGGCGTACAATCCCTCGACGAGACGCTACTGGATCGCCTTGGTCGTGTTCACTCGCGCGAGATGGTTTTCAAATCTTTCGACACGCTGCGTCAGGCGGGATTCGACAATGTGAATATCGATCTCATGTTCGCCATTCCAGGTCAGACGATGGACATCTGGAGGGCGACTTTGGATGAAGCGCTTGCGCTTGGAAGCGAACATCTTTCCAGCTACGAAGTGATCTACGAGGAAGACACGCCGCTCTACGCTCAATTGAAGGCGGGAGAGTTCGATGTGGATGAAGATCTCGCGTGCGACATGTATGAGGAATTGATCACGCGCTCGGCCAAGGCTGGTTTCAAGCAATACGAGGTTGCTAACTTTGCGCGTTCGGTGCGCTCTGAAAAATCTGCTTCCAACGGAAGCACCCTCTCTCCGCTGCAAGACCCGCTTATCCCCGCATTCGCCTGCCGCCACAACATGAACTACTGGCGCGGCGGCGATTATCACGGGCTGGGGCCGAGCGCCACGGGCTACGTGCGGGGTCTGCGAACAAAAAACTGGTCTAACACGCAACTCTACTGCGAACAACTGGAGAAGGGAAGGCGCGCCATCGAATCCAGCGAGGATCTCGGCCCACTCAAACGAGCGGCGGAGACAGCAGCGTTTGGATTGAGGATGAACGCGGGCTGGCCATTCGAGGAATTCAATCGCGCCACGGGATTTGATCTGAGGAGTGAATGGTCTGAGGACATGGATTCGCTTGTTCAACGCGGTTGGGCGCAACGTTCGCCAGATCGATTTCACCTGACGAGTCAGGGATTGCGCTTTGCCGACAACGCTGCAGAGATGTTTCTGCGATGAATCGTCAGAGACTTGATTGATCTCTCACTTTTCACTTACGGCCTGTCACGGATTGTATAATCTTTCAACGCCATGCGCGATCGTCCGTTGATCCTTGTTTCCCCCAGCGTCGAGACCAAAGGCGCGGAGTTTGAAGATATATCGCTCAGCCTGTCGATGCCGTATGAGCGCGCGTTGCTGACGGCGGGGGCGCTGCCATGGCCGATCATCTCGCTGACGTCGCGTGAAGAGATTGCAGAGTGTGTGCGTCGTGCAGATGGTGTGTTGCTCACCGGCGGGG
>WBXK01000196.1 GCA_008933055.1 Verrucomicrobiota bacterium
ACGCGGGTTGCAACAGGTCGCGCGCTTCGATAGTCCGCTTCAATTCGTGTAGCGCATAAGAGCGGTGTATCCAGCCGAACACATTTTTCGGAGCTAGCTCGAGGATGTTCGTGGCAATGCCGACACAATCTTCCCAGAGCTTCAATTGAGCAGAGATGCTCCAACGCAATCCCAACAAGTCCACACGCCCCTGCTCTGCCTTAGAGACAAGATTCAATTCGCTCAGGGCCTCGTGGAAATTGCCGAGTTCGAGCCAGCCTTCTGCAGCGCTCAAGTGATGAGTGTCGGGTGGTTGGAGCTTAGGCATCAGGGAAGTAGGTTTATGCCGCGAGATTTCGGAGTCGTATTGCCGCCGCAACCCCTTTCTTTGCAGGATGCCTCACTGCATGGCGAATCATCCACTTTCGCTCTGAAGACGCGCCCACCAACCAGCGTTCGCATATCTCAAATGCGATTCGCGGATGATCTTTCGCGATGTCTCCGATGTGATTTGCCACGCTGCGCCGAACATACAGATCAGGATCACTTTTTAGGGCCTCGAGAATTGGCAACACCGGGGTAGGGTCTTTAACGAACGAGGGAATCCGCATCGCCCACGGCAAACGCGGACGCGCACTCTCAGAACAAAGACGACGCACATGAGGATCTGGATCGCGCGTCCACTCATGTAACTTCGCTAACGTCCGCTCTGGCCATTTGATGAGAAACGGTCGCATGGAAAACTCGGCACTGAAACGGCGCGTGAGTTCATACTGTGCCCTCAAGGAAACCTCGAACGGATCACGTCCGTCGTTATGGTCGGGATTCAATCCATAAGTCGCAACAAAACTCACATGCGGCAGATAAAAGAACACGGCGAGGCCGAGATCAGCCGTTTGCGTCATCGGAGGCGTGAGGGAAAGGAGCAGGGTTTTTACTGCGTCTTCGTAACGATTGGGCAGATGATCACGAAGCGCACGCGCCAGATGTTGACCACGTTGAAGGATTGCCAGTGGTTTCAAACCTACGAGAGCCGCGCGTCGGAATGATTCTCCATCAAACTTTGGATAAACAAGCGTGATGTTATGCGCCAGACATTCTATAGCAGTCACATCCAGCAAGTCGCCGAGCGTACTTCCCTTTCGGATCGAGCGTGGCGCAGGCGGAAGATACGCCACGCAACCTGGGGTTGATTCCGCAATGGTCGATTTTGATGGGACAAAATTCTTCGGCATAGCAACGGCAAGAACGCTACCCGACTCACCGTTGCGAGGAAAGCCTTGCCCACGAACATCAAAAATTAAAACGGGCGAAGCCCTGCCCCACCCCCCTCTTGCGCCACCGGTTTCATTTCGGTTGTTTCGCAAACCGCTCAGGATGCCAGAACTTTGAATTCAGCGGCCAGCCAAGAATGTCCAACTTCGGCTCGACCTTCGGGACTTTGAGCCAGGTGAAATGACAATCCTGACAGTAATACTGGCGCGACACCACATGCAGTGCCATCAAAAGCATCTGAAATAAGGCAGGCGTCACAAACTTTCTTGTGATCTGCGGGAACTCGACAGCAGATGAATGACAATCTGGACAGCGCACTGCCGCACGCAAAAGACCCGTGGCTTTATCCCATTCACCCATCATCATCCGCGCCCGTAGGTAGTCTCGTTTAGAGATGTTCACATGGATAGCTGCCAACGGCTCGGACATGAACCAAAACCGTTCTAGTTTAGATTCATCGTGAATGACCGCGTTCACGCCGCCACGCCGGAATTGCGCGACTAACCATTCCGCTGGCGTCAGTTCGTTGAAAGTAGCAATAGGTATCGTTTTCATAAAGAACCCTACGCCCCTCGCCGCGTTTGGCAAGTAACTCAAACTTGCCTGGATCGGGAAAACTCCCATTCAAGTTCTAAAGGTTTGAATTGACCGACCCTCGTAGTCGCCACAACCTATCGGCGTGAATCGTGATTTGAACCTTCTACTTATCCCGCAAGGCGGGACGCAGCTGACCAGCGCGGCAGTCGGGTTCTGATTCGTCGTAGAGATTTCTTGAACCCCACTGCCAGACCGGCGGTGGGGTTTTTGTTTTAACCGCGATTGGGCATAAATAAACACGAATGGGAAATCGTGACATGGATTTCACTGTTAAGCACAGAATCAATCACTGTATTTTGTGCAAAAAATATTCGTGTGGATTCGTGCCCATTCATGGTTCAATTCCGTAATCGCGTGATCTTATGTTGAAAGACCCGTCCAAAAAATATCGTCCGTTCCCGCCGGTGAATTTACCAGATCGGCAATGGCCCAATCGTGTCCTCACCCACGCG
>WBXK01000197.1 GCA_008933055.1 Verrucomicrobiota bacterium
GCCAGCGTCGCACTCGTCGCGCCGGAAATGTTCGCACCGTTCAGGCGCCATTGATAACTCAACGGAGCTGTGCCGCTCGCTGTGACATTGAAGTTTACATTTGCACCCGCCGTAACTGTCTGGCTCGTAGGTTGAGTTGTAAAACTCGGGGCTGTGCCACCTGAAACGCCTCCGGCAATAATAGTTAATGTCAGATTCGTGGTAATAGTTCGGTTTGCAATGCCGCTGTCAGATGCAGTTAATCCTATCAGGTAAACACCGGTTGTGGTTGGCGTGCCGGTGATCCGTCCGGTGGTCGTGCTGACTATCAATCCGGGAGGCAGGGGACTAGCAGCAAATGTGTTTGCTGCTTGTGGGCCAGTGGAGATTCGATAGGAGAACGCGACGCCATTCGTGCCAGTTGCAGATGTTGGGCTGGTTATCGTAGTTGAAGCCCCAGAGACGGCATCAATGCCACCCATTAATGCAGTGACGCCAGCAATCCACGTGGCGATGATGGCATAGCTTGATCCCATTGCGGGAGTCGTGGCTACAACGACACGGGTGAGGGGTAACACTTGCAACACGACTGCAAGGCCTAGCGAGGCATACTTACGAATGTTCATAAAACAACTTCCTGTGACGAACCTGCACTCTCTCCAGAGCGAACTACTTTTTGACTGAGGCGACCTGACGCGATTCTGGTGTGAGCACGACGAATGTTGGCAAGCCCATTACTTTGAAATGATCGAGCACATCCTTCGCGGGTGATTCGTTGGGATGCTCGGCTTGAAAGCGAACTTCGTGATAACCGGCGAGCTTTTTCTTCACCAATTCTGCAGAGAATGTGGAGTGCTCCATTGCTGAACAGTTTTTGCACCAGCTCGCATAGAAATCTATAAACACTGGGCGACCGTCCTTCTTGGATTCTTCCATCGCTTTGATGAGTTCATCGCTGAACTGCGCTCCCGAAGGTTGCTTGCTCCCGTTCGTATGTGCCTGTGCTTCAATGTTTGAACTGGAACGGAACAATCCATACGCGAGATGACCGTAGTAAGCACCGAAGAGAACGATCATGACGCCGAAACCATACTTCACCCGAACCATCCATTTGCCCGGCTTAGGAAGGAAGGAAAGCCCCGCACCAGCGAAAGGCCACGGAAGTCCCATGCCCAACCCCAACAAGAATGGAAAGAGCAATCCGACAGTGATGCCTTTGGCGTGCAGCGTTGTGGCTTGAAGTAAAACCGAAATCACAACTGGAGCAACGCAGGCACCCGCAAGTAGTGCCGAGACTGTCCCCATCGTGTAAGCCACGATGAATTTGCTCTTTGAACCAGACGATTCGCCAGAAGGAGTTTTCTGGAAGCGTGAGAGATCAACATTCACAACATCGAACATCGCCAGTGCGAGAAAGAGAAACACGGAGGCAATGCCCAAATTAAACCACGGCGATGAGTTGAGCGTGCCGAACTTTGATCCGGTCAACACGACGAACAACCCCAGTACACCGTAGGCGATGGCCATACCTGCAGCGTAAGTTGCTCCGAGAGCAAAGCCACGCTTCTTTGATCCTGCCTGTGCTCCTGCACCGATGATCGCTAGATTGATGGGTATCATCGGCAGGATGCACGGTGTCAGGTTCAAAGCCACGCCACCCACCAAGATGATTCCCATCGTTAACAAGACACCCCAGAAACCAGTGCGTGTCATTCCTGCTCCGGAGGTCTCATCACCAGATTGAGATTTGTCGAGAAATCCGAGAAAATCTTTCTCGGTCATGTAGCCGCTGCCGCGATTGACCACGGTCATGCCAGCAACAGCGTCCCGCCAGTTGTTAGCCGAGGCCACGGTTGGACTTCCTTCCTCGTTTAGTTCATCCAATCGCGCGAAGACACAGTTCGCATCGATGGAAAAAGTGCGATTTTCAGGGAAGTAACAGTTTGCCTCATCGCAGCCTTGGAAGTGAATGGAAAGATTCGTCGTGTTTACCGCGAGCGGACAGATTGCTTCAAATGATTGTTTGAAAACCAGCTTCTCTTTGCCGCTGAATTTATCCTGAACACTCGCAGGTGGCGGCAGGGTGGCAGCCACGGATTTGTCCGAGCCACCAAACTTCAGTGCGATTTTCTCGGCGTAGAGAAAATGATTAGTCGGAATGGCAAAGGCAACATGCAACATGCGCACTCCATCCTTTTCCACGACGCGCGGGGTCACATCAAATGGACTTTGAGAGCGGGCGTTCACAACGAACAACCCAATGACCCC
>WBXK01000198.1 GCA_008933055.1 Verrucomicrobiota bacterium
GTGGTGCACCCAAAAGGAGTTGAACCTTTAACCTGCTGATCCGTAGTCAGCCGCTCTATCCAATTGAGCTATGGGTGCGCCCAAGGAATTCTTAGCCTAGAAAATGCAACGGCGCGAAGCAAGACATTTTGCCAATTGAAACAACAGCGCATTTGAACCACAAAATTATCTTAACTTCGGGATGGACATTTTTATGAGCCAAAAAACAAATCCGAAGTTCTTTTCCAGTTGCGGCGGCGGTACCGCCGACCGTGTGGGAAGTATAGAAGTCCATCGCCCGCCCGTTGGGTCGAACTGCTGGGCTACGATTGCAAGATAGCCATGGGCGTGCTGGGGCGCAAACGCAAACCGACTGCCTTACTCGCTCAGCCTGATCGCTTCCATGACCGTTTGACTATACAAAGGCAGCGGTTCGGAATATTCGCAACCATCGAGGTGATTGCTCGCCTCAGACAGATCTCCCATACCGAACGATCGTTTGGTGGCATGTACCGGAGATTCTGGCGAAGTGGAATCGTTTGTAGGATTGATGACACATTAGCAGATGGTTCGGCGGCGATTGCACGGAGGTTAAGGATAAGAACTTTTGTAGAAGTTCAGATTCACGCTTGCTCAACCTTGTCCGGTTTGGAATAACCCCGCGTGCAAATGGAATTTAACTCCACCCTCTCGGCCCGATTTACCGAAGCCATCCGCCGCTTCGATGCCGACAACGCTCGCGACCCTAACAAGGTTATGACCGATGGCCAGGACCATCCGCACGAACTCATCTACGGGCGTTGGGTCACGGATTGGGTGACAAAACTTTCGCCACACGCCAGTGAGCCTTTGCGTTTAGCTGCTCGCTGCCAACACATCTGCCGCTGGGAAATTCCCCGCAGTTCCTATCCCATGGACAAGCCTGGCTACCTCCGATGGCGCGCCGACTTGAAAAAGTTTCACGCGGATAAATCCGGCAAAATTCTCGGCGAAGTGGGTTACGACGAAGCGACAATCCAAAGGGTACAAGAACTGAACCTGAAGAAGAACTTCCCAGATGACGCTGAAGTCCGCGTGCTCGAGGATGCGCTTTGCCTTGTCTTCCTCGAACGTCAGCTTGCTCCGCTTGCTGCAAAATCAGAGGACGAGAAGATGATCAACGCACTGCAAAAGTCATGGAAGAAGATGACTGCCGCCGCCCGTGCTGAAGCAATGAAGCTGAATTATACGCCTCGCGAAATGAAGTTGATCGAAAAGGCGCTCGGGACGCATTAACACGAAGGAAGACAGAACCTCCATGCGCGCCAAGCATTGCAAATGATCAACCCAACAAATCTGAACTGACTTCGGGAAAATTCTAAAACCGCCACGTTACACCGGCGTGAGCACGATAGTCTGGCACGAGTTGTAACGCCGTGTTCTCGATGTCCACCGAGAAATCCACGCCCATTTCAGCGCTGAGTTTACCCTGCCAACTCACGCTCAACTCAGGCCCCAGATAGACGGCTTTCATTCCGGTGTCCTCGGCCTTGTCGCCTTGGAACGTATCGCGTGGTTTGTATTCGCCAGAGACATTCATCTGCATCGACAACGTCCATTCGCTCTCCAACACGAGATAAACACCCGGCCCACCGGACCAAATGAGATCGTTGGCATAGCGATAATCGAAATCACCTTTAGTGCGAATCGCATACTGCACGCTTGCGCTCACAAACGCTCGCTTGTAGCGCGCAAACAAACTTGTGCCCACGATGTAATCTACTGAGCCGCTGCCAAGCGCAAGATCGTGACCGTGAATGCCGCTTTCAACTCCTCCGGGCGACAATGGTGGCGCAGTCACTTCATCTACCTCTTCCTGCAAACGATCAGACTCGCCCGTGGGTAATTTAACACCTCCCAAAAAATTCCACGCCACGGTCAGATTGTTGTCGTCATTGCGATACAGACACGCACGTCCGAGCAACGACATTTCGCCAATGCCTGAAACAGTGTCGCGATCAATCTCCAAGTCCTCCGCACGTTTGAATGACCGATGAATCACCGGAAGATTCAACTGGATACCGAATCGTTCGTGGACGTTGTAGCCGATCATCAATTGGGTGATCGAACTGTTCATCTGTTGTCCCGCTTCATTGGAAACTTTCCCGCCATCTTGCTGCATAGTGCCGAAGTGCGTGAACTGTTCGGCCACGCCGGAATAGAAGCCTTTGACCAAATCTCCATGCGCTTCGTTGGCTGAATAAACCGAAC
>WBXK01000199.1 GCA_008933055.1 Verrucomicrobiota bacterium
ATCGTGCTGCGCGTTCTCGATAAGTCGAATCTCTCCGCGAGTCTGGACAAGCTCGGCCTAGATCCTGACACTTTCAAGCAGTTCAAACATGCGGTGGATGCGCCACACGGATTGATTCTCGTGACCGGCCCTACGGGTTCTGGGAAGACGACCACGCTTTATTCCGCCCTGAATGAACTCAATAACCCGATCTTCAACATTGTCACCGTTGAAGACCCTGTAGAATTCCAACTCCCTGGAGTCAATCAGGTGCCGGTGAAAAAAGAGATCGGACTGTCGTTCGCCAATGCGCTCCGCTCCATTCTGCGCCAAGACCCTGATATCATTATGATCGGGGAAATTCGCGATCAGGAAACGGCTGAAATCGCTATCGAAGCTGCCCTCACAGGTCACCAAGTGCTCTCCACGATGCACTGCAACGACGCCGCAGGAGCCATTGCGCGTTTGGATGACATGGGCATCGCGCCGTTCTTGATCTCATCATCCGTGATCCTTTCCTGCGCGCAACGCCTCATGCGCCGCATCTGCTCGCACTGCAAAGAGCCCGTCACCTATCCGGCTAAGATGTACCAAGACTTGTTGATGGATCCGGCCGCGCTCGACGGGGTCACTTTGTACCGTGGACGCGGTTGCGAACGTTGCAAAAACTCGGGTTATTCAGGGCGTCTCGCCATCATCGAAGCCATGACTATATCAGATGAGATCCGCAAACTCATCATCTCGCGTGGTAGCACGCGTGAATTGAGCAAGGTCGCCATCAATCAGGGCATGAGGACGCTCCGCATGGTGGCATTGGATCGCGCGCGCGATGGCGTCTCTACGCTGGAGCAAGTTCTCGTCATGACGGCAGCGCATTGATCGAGGCCGCGAGAGGCCAAAGAGTATCCTCCCTCCCAGCGGACCATCTGATTGAATCCAACCTTTTGGAAGGAGGAAACACCCTCTTTCCAAGTGGTTTCAGCCTCAAAATCCTGTTTTTTTTGGCTTCAGATCGCCTGCGTCTTCCAATTCAGAAACAATTCCTCTTTGACACCGAGGGGCGCGGTTGGCATCGTGGCGCACTTTTTATGGCTGAACTTATTGGCAATTTACTCGTCGCTCAATCCGGTGGACCCACCGCCGTCATCAACGCCAGCCTTGCTGGCGTCATTCAAGAAGCGGGTCGTCACGAATGCATCGAAGAGATCTACGGGGGGCTCAACGGTATTCTCGGTATCCTGAACGAAGAGTTGGTGGACATCAACGACGAGAAGTCTCGCGCCATAGAAGGTTTGAAATATACGCCCGGCGCCGCGCTGGGCACGTGCCGCTACAAGATTGATTTCAAAAAGAAGCCTGAAGCCGCCGCGAAGGACATGGATCGCCTGTTTGAGGTTTTTGCCGCGCACAACATCCGCTACTTCCATTATATCGGCGGTAACGACTCTCAAGACACCGCTCACAAGATTCACGAACAAGCCCTCGCACGAGGCTACGAGTTGCGGGTTAATGGCGTGCCCAAGACGATTGATAACGATCTCCCCCACACCGATCACTGCCCCGGTTACGGCTCGGTGATCAAATATATTTGCGCCACCGTCATGGAAGTGACTTGCGACGTCAGCGCTATGGCCACCGATGATGGCGCGTGCTTCCTGCTGGAAGTCATGGGCCGCCGCGCAGGGTGGATCGCCGCCGGTGCAGCGTTGGCAAAACGGTTGCCCGGTGACGCCCCGCACATCATTCTGGTTCCTGAAATCCGTCTTGATGAGCCCGCATTCCTCGCCAAGGTTAAAGAAGTCGTCGCGGCTAACAAATATTGCGTCGTCGTTGTGGGAGAAGGCCTTTGCGATGCTGCAGGTAAAGAGATCGCCGCTGATTCCACACGCGTGGATGCGTTCGGCCATCCTGTGCTGTCCGGCGCGGCGGACCATCTGGCCGACATGATCACGGAGAAGCTCAAGATCAAGACTCGCACAGTCAAACTCGGCTACGCTCAACGCGCTGCCGCCCATTTCGCGAGTTTGACAGACGCGACCGAAGCCGCCGCTTGCGGAGAAGCCGCCGTGCGCGCCGCCGTTGCGGGCAAAACCGGATTCATGGTCAAGATTGTCCGCGAACAATCTTCGCCCTACAAGTGGACGACCGGTTTGCAGCCGTTGGGGGATATCGCCAACGTCGAGCACTTCATGGATCGTGACATGTTCTC